>CANGFP010000001.1 GCA_947453335.1 Opitutia bacterium
ACGTACCCAACGTAGCCGTCTCCTCCCTCAACACCGGACTCATGGGCGGCGGCTCCTCCAAGGGCTTCGGCGGCGGCACCGGCGGCGGCATCGGCTCCGGCACCGGCGTCGGCCGCGGCAACGGCAAGAACTTCGTCTCCGTCTTCGGCGCCAAGCTCGGCGCGGCCGGCATGGTCGGGACCTTCTACGACCTCAAGCAGACGGCCAACAAGACGCCGACGGAATGCGCGCCTGCCTCCGGCATCGGCGCCTACCGCGAGGCGGTGAAGGAGTTCTTCGCCGCAGGCTGGAGCCCCGGCAAGTTCCAGAAGTACTACAAGGCACCGGAGCCGCTCATCGCCGGACAGGTCTTCATCCCTTCGCGCGGGGCCGACGCCGCCCCGCAGGCCTACGGGGTCGAAAAGGAAGTGAAGCCGTCGCGCTGGGTCGTCCACTATAAGGCGACCGTAGAAGTCCCGCAGTCGCTTCCCTTCCGCTTCGTGGGCTCCGGCGACGACTGGCTGGTCGTCCGCTGGGACCGCAAGATCGCCCTCGACGACGGCTACGAGCACATGGTCGTCGGCGACGGCAACTACAAGGACTTCAAGCAGGTCGTGAAGAAGGAATTCCCCATCGACCGCAAGCCGGGCTCCCTCAACCGCCTGATGTGCGGTCCGTGGATCACCTCGACGAAAGGCACCAAGGTGCCCGTCGAGATCGCCATCGGCGAGACCCCGGGCGGCGTCTTCGACGTCTACCTGGCGATCGAGGTGGCGCGCTCGGGTTCCCGCGTGAACGGTACGTTCGAAGGCGAAGGGACGCTGAAGCTCTTCCGCACGAACACCGAGCCCCTGCCCGATGAGATCAAGAAACCAGGTCGTGGGCTCACCATCGACATGGAAGCCGAGGGCTGGATCTTCAAGGCGGTCCCTGGATCGAGCGTCAGCCGCTGATCAGGCCAGGCCGTAGAAGCGCGCGCAGTTGCCGCCGAAAAGTCCGGCGCGCTCCGCGTCCGTGAGGCCACGCGCATGATCGTCGACGAGGCGGAAGGCCTGCTCGTAGCTTCCGGCAAAGAGACAGACCGGCCAGTCGGACCCATACATCAGTCGCGCCGGGCCGAAGGCCTCGAAGACCGTTTCGAGGTATGGCCGGAACTGCTCGGGCTGCCACGCCTTGTGGTCGGCCTCGGTGAGCATCCCGGAGACCTTGCAATGGACATTGGGCAGCTTGGCCAGGCGACGGACCTGGGACTTCCAAGGCTCGATCGTGCCGTCCTTGATGTGCGGCTTGGCGAGGTGATCGAGGACGAAGGGTTGCGCCGGGAAATTCTCGGCGAGGCGGATGGCCGCCTCGAGCTGCTTGGGGTAGATCAGGATGTCATAGGTCAGGCCATGGGCAGCCAACTTCGAGATGCCGCGCTGAAAGTCCTTCCCGAGCATGAAGTCGTCGTCGGGCTCTTCCTGGACGACGTGACGCACGCCGACGAACTTCGGGTGGGCGGCAAGGCGCGCGAGGTCGGCCTCGACGCGGTCGGAGCGGAGGTCGACCCAGCCGACCACCCCTTTCACCATCGCATGCTTGTCCGCCAGGCCGAGGAGCCAGTCGGATTCTCCGACCACCTGCCGGGCCTGCACCGCGATCGAACCGTCGAAGCCTAGCGGCCGCTGCAAGGCGGCAAGGTCGTCGGGCAGCCAGCTGCGGTGCAGCGGGGAGTACGGCGGGATCCACGGGTATTGCGCCGCGTCGTACGACCAGAAATGCTGGTGGGCGTCGAGGCGCATGGCGTCAGACCACGTCGACGATCGCCTTGATGACGCCGGACTCCGGCTTCAGCCAGGTCGGGAAGGTCGCGATCAGATCGTCGAACTTCGCGTGGTGGGTGATCCACGGCTTCGTGTCGATGACTCCGTCCTCGATCAGCTTGATGATGCGGGCGAAGTCCTTCGAGAGCGCGTTGCGGCTGGCCATGATGGTCAGCTCGCGGCGGTGGAGGTGCGGCGCGTGCGGGAAGGTCAGGTCCTGCTGCGTGATGCCCACGTAGACGACGCGGGCCGCGAAGGCGGCGTAGGCGAAGCAACCGACCATCGACTTGTTGCTGCCGGTGGCGTCGATGACGACGTCGGCCAGCTGGCCGTTCGTGAGGGCCGCGAGCGCGGCGACCTCGGACCCGTCGCCCTTGGCGAGGATGACGCCGTCGACCTTCATGACGTCGGTGCAGAACTTCAGGCGGTCGGCGTTCATGTCCATCACGACGCACTTCGCGCCGGAGACCTTGACGAACTCGACGGCCGAAAGGCCGATGGGGCCGGAGCCGATGACGAGGACGGTCTCGCCGGCCTTGGGCGCGGCGCGGTCGACGGCGTGGCAGCCGATGGCGAGCGTCTCGACGAGCGCGAGCTGGTCGTAGGAGAGCTTGGTGGAGATATGGAGCTTGCGGGCCGGGAGGAGGAACTTCTCCGCCATGCCGCCATCGCACATCACGCCGAGGGTCTTGTGGTTCTCGCAGCAGTTGGTGAAACCGCGGCGGCAGCTGTAGCAGGTCTGGCAGTTGATGTACGGCTCGACCGAGCAGCGGTCGCCCGGCTTGACGTTCGTCACGCCCGGGCCCACGGCGAGGACTTCCACGCCGAGCTCATGGCCCGGGATGCGCGGGTAGGAGTAGAACGGCATCTTGCCGAGATAACCTCCGTAATCCGTGCCGCAGATGCCGATGCGGTGGACGCGGACGACGGCTTCGCCGGCGGCGGGCGCCGGCGGCTCCGGGACGTCGATCCGCGTGAACTGCTGCGGCTGGTCGAGACGGATGGCTTTCATCGGCTCAGTTGTTCTCCTTCAGGCCTTCGAGGTGACCCAGGTTCTTGACCGGGGCGAAGATGGCCTGGACCTCGGCGAGCAGCTGCTGGTCGATCGGCTCCGCGGCCCACTTGGCCCAGTTGCGGATGTTGGTCGGGTTGGCGCTGCCCGAGACCGTCGTGGCGATGTCGGGATGCTGGAGCGAGAACTGCAGGGCGAGCTTGGCGATGTCGCTGCCCTTCGCGGCGCAATGCGCGGCGGCGGCGCGGGCGGCGGCCTTCACGGACTCAGGCTCCTTGAGCCAGGCCGGAAGCGGCGCGTTGGTGAGCAGGCGGGCGCTGAACGGACCGGCGTTCATCACGCCGATGCCCTTGGCCTTGAGGTAAGGCACGGTCTCGTCGGAGAAGCGGGTGTTCTGGAGCGTGTGCTGGTTGTAGCTCAGCACGCAGTCGACGTCGGTCTGGTCGCAGATGAACCTGAAGATCTTCTGCGGGTAGCCGCTGAAGCCGATCGCCTTCACCTTGCCGGCCTGCTTCGCCTTGCGGAGGGCCGGGATGGTCTCGTCGACGATCTGCTGCATCGGGACGAACTCGATGTCGTGGCAGAGGATGATGTCGAGGTGGTCGGTGCCGAGGCGGTGGAGGGAGACGTCGATGCTCTCCGCGACGCGCTTCGCGCTGAAGTCGAAGTGCTGGAGATCGTAGCGGCCGAGCTTCGTGCAGAGCCTGTAGCTGTCGCGCGGGACGCCGCGGAGGGCGATGCCGAGGAGCACCTCCGACATGCCGCGTCCGTAGAACGGCGAGGTGTCGATGAAGTTGAGGCCGCAGTCGAGGGCGACCTGGACGGACTTGAGCGCTTCGTCGAGGGCGACGCTGCGGAATTCCTGTCCGAGCGACGAGGCGCCGAAGCTGAGGATGGGGAGGTCGATCCCGGTCTTGCCGAGGGGGCGGGTCTTCATGGTGCGAAAGCTCAGGCGGTGCGGCAGCCGACGGTGAGGAGCACGTTGCCCCAGAGCGCCTGGTCGCCGGTCTGGACGGTGAGGATATGGTCGGGCGATTCGACGGCCTTGTAGAAATCCCATTTGAGGATCGGCTGCAGCTCGAGCTGGAGGCCGGCGGCCTTCACTTCCTGGCGGAACTCGGCCCATACCGGCGGCTCGCCCTTCTGCGCGTAGGAATCGTCGGCAGGGATGCCCATCGTATTGACGGCGTCGACCGGGACGGCGCTGAGGATGGCGCGCAGCACCTGGGCGACGGTCGGGATGCCCGGGGAAAGGTTGAGCGAGACGAGCTCGGCGTTCGGTCCCTTCTTGCCCCAGACCGGGTAGTTGCCGTCGGCGATGAGGATGACCGAATGGTGACCGGCGCGGGCGAGGACCTCGGTGATCTTCGGGTGGATGAGCTGGTGCTTGAGCATGGTCTTAGCGGGGTAAGCGGGTGCGGATCGCCTTGATCGTCTGGGCGGCGGCGGCCTCGGAATCGGGCAGGGGCAGGATCTCGCCGGAGAGGTAGCCGGCGTAACCGATGTCCTGGAGGGCGGCGACGACCGAAGCCGTTTCGGTGTGGCCGAAGCCGATGGCCTGGCGGTTGCTGTCGGCGAAGTGGACGTGGCCGACATGGCGACCGCAGGCGCGGAGCGTGGCGGCGTTCGAGACCTCCTCGATGTTCATGTGGAACAGGTCGCAGAGGAGCTTCACATTCGGCACCTTGCGGGCCTCGAGAAACTGGGCGGCGTCGAGCTGGCGATTGAGGAGATTGGTCTCGTAGCGGTTGAGCGGCTCGTAGAGGAGCGGCACGCCGTACTGAGCGGCGTGGGCACCGAGGTCCGTGAGCGCTTCGGCGAGCCAGGTCAGGGCCTGGTCGCGGGTGACGTCGCCCTCGGCCTTGCCTTGCATCGAACCGATGATGGCCGGGGCCTTGAACTCGCCCGCGACGTCGATGATCGCGCGGATGAATTCACGGGCCTGGGAACGGATCGCAGGGTCCGCGTGGGTCAGGTGCCACTTATGGACGAGCCAACCGCCACCGGTGCCGAAGGCCGCGGCGGAGAGGCCATGCTTCTTGAGGAGAGTATGGAGCGCGGCGCGGTCGACGGACGCGGCGGAGGGGGCGAAGACCTCGAGCGCGTCGAAGCCCAGCTTGGCGGCGGAGGCCGCGGCGGCCTCGAGGCCGTCCCAATAGACGAACGGGCCGCCCTTGGCCTGGGCGACGAGCGAGACGGTGACCGCTGATTTAATCACAAGGGAACTTTGCCCCTCCTGCGGAGGAGGGGCAAGTTCCGCTTAAACGACTTTAAACGAAGGCGGAGGCCTTACTCCGTCATCCCCTGCGAGGTGCGTCCCTTGACGAGGCGCTGCACCAAGGCGAAGCGGAGGATCTGCTCCATCTTCGCGACTTCGACCGGGTCGACGTCCTTCTGGCCGCGCGCGGCCTCGACGGCTTCGCGGGCGCGAGCTTCGGCGGTCTCGACGGCCTTGAGATCGATCTTGGCCTCGTCGATGGCGGCTTCGGTCACGACCGAGACCTTGTCGGAGACGACGCGGACGAACCCTTGGTCGATGGCGAGGCGGCTGACCTTGCCGCCCAACGTCACCAGGACCTCGCCGGCGGCGATGATCGCGGTGATCGGTTGGTGGCCGGGCAGGATGCCGATGCTGCCCATGGCGGTGGGCAGGGTCACGCCGTCGGCCGTGCCTTCGTAGGCGCGGCGGTCAGGGGTGACGATTTCGACCGTGAGAGGCATGGCTTACTTCTTGGACTTGCCGGAAGCTTCGAGGACCTCGTCGATGCCGCCCTTCATGTAGAAGTCGTTCTCGTTCACGTGGTCGAGCTCGCCGGAGAGGATCATCTCGAAGCCGCGGAGGGTGTCCTCGAGGGCGACGTACTTGCCGGGCGAGCCCGTGAAGATTTCGGCCACGTGGAACGGCTGCGAGAGGAACTTCTGGATCTTACGGGCGCGGAAGACGACGAGCTTGTCCTCGGGGGACAGTTCGTCGAGGCCGAGGATCGCGATGATGTCCTGGAGGTCCTTGTAGCGCTGCAGGATGCCCTGCACGCCGCGGGCCACGCGGAAGTGGCGTTCGCCGACGACTTCCGGCGCGAGCGCGGTCGAGGTCGAGGCGAGCGGATCGACCGCCGGGTAGATGCCGAGCTCCGCGATGCGGCGCTCGAGCACGACGGTGGAGTCGAGGTGCGCGAAGGTGTTGGCGGGAGCCGGGTCGGTCAAGTCGTCCGCCGGGACGTACACCGCCTGGAAGGACGTGATGGAGCCCTTCTTGGTCGAGGTGATGCGTTCCTGGAGGTTGCCCATTTCGGAGGCGAGCGTCGGCTGGTAGCCCACCGCGGAGGGGGAGCGACCGAGGAGCGCGGACACTTCGGAGCCGGCCTGGGAGAAGCGGAAGACGTTGTCGACGAAGAGGAGCACGTCGCGGTTCTGCTCGTCGCGGAAGAATTCGGCCATCGCGAGGGCGGAGAGGGCGACGCGCATACGGGCGCCCGGCGGTTCGTTCATCTGGCCGTACACGAGGGCGACCTTGGACTTCGAGAGGTCCTTCTGGTCGATGACGCCCGCTTCGGACATTTCGTGGTAGAGGTCATTGCCTTCACGGGAGCGCTCGCCGACGCCGGCGAAGACGGAGAAACCGCCCTGCTTCATCGCGATGTTGTTGATGAGCTCCATGATGACGACGGTCTTGCCGACGCCGGCGCCGCCGAACGCGCCGACCTTACCGCCCTTGACGAAGGGACAGATGAGGTCGATGACCTTGATGCCCGTGCCGAGGAGCTCGGCGGAGGTGGACTGCTCGGTGAGGGGCGGGGGCTGGCGGTGGATCGGGTAGCGCTTGGTGTGCTCGACCGCGCCGCGTTCGTCGACGGCATCGCCGGTGACGTTGAAGATGCGGCCCAGGACGCCGTTCCCGACGGGGACGGTGATCGGGGCGCCGGTGTCGACGGCTTCGCCGCCGCGCACGAGGCCTTCGGTGGTGGTCATCGCGACGGCGCGGACGAGGCCGTTGCCGAGGTGCTGCTGGACCTCGAGGATGAGGCGCGTGGCCTTCCCTTCGACCTTATAGTCGATCTGGATGGCGTTGTAGATCTCGGGGACCTTGTCGGCGGGGAATTGGACGTCGACGACGGCGCCGAGGACCTGGGTGATCGTTCCTTTAGTGCTCATGAGTTTTGTAGAAGTGGTTGAGGTGGGAAATTACTGGGCGGCGGCGCCGGCGGTGAGCTCCAGGATCTCCTGGGTGATCGCGGCCTGGCGGGCCTTGTTGTATTCGAGGGAGAGCGCGGCGCCGATCTTCTTGGCGTTGTCGGTGGCGGCCTTCATGGCGACCATGCGCGCGCTGAACTCGGAGGCCTTCGACTCGAGGACGGCCTGGTGGACGGCCTGCTTGAAGAAGAGCGCGGGGAGCTGGTTGAGGATCTCGGCGGCGGAGGGCTCGAAGAGCATGTCGCGCTCGTCGGCCTCGACCTTGGGCTCGGGCAGGCCGAGCTTGGCGCGGAACTCGCGGGCCTGGTTCACGAGGCTGTCGGCCGGCAGGAGCTGCTGGACGCGCGGGGTCTGCACCATCGTGTTCTTGAAGTGGGCGAAGAGGACCTCGACGGTGTCGACGGCGCCTTCGGAGAAGGCCTTGAGGAGGTACTCGGCGGCCGGGCGGACTTCGTTGAAGTTCGCGCGGTCGGTCACCGGGAAGTCGGCGAGGACCTTGCGGCCCGAACGCGCGAGCGCCTGCGCGCCCTTGCGGCCGATGCAGACGAAGACGGCGTTCTGCTGCTCCGCGGCGAGGCGGATGAGGTTGCCGTTGAGCGCGCCGGCCATGCCCTTGTCGGGCGTGACGAGCAGGATGCCGCGCACCTTGACGACGCGCTTCGTGAGGAGCGGGTGGGAGAACTCGCCGACCTTGGCCTGCGCCGTGTCGAGGATCTCGCCGAGGAGCTCGGCGTAGGCGCGGCCGGAGCGGGCCGCATCCTGGGCGCGCTTCATCTTCGACGACGCCACGAGCTGCATGGCTCGGGTGATCTGGCCGGTGCTCTTGACCGATTTGATCCGGTTGCGGATCTCGCGGAGTCCTTTAGGCATGAAGCGTGGCGGTTAGGGCGGAAGGGAGGGAAGCGCAGGGCTTAGGCCTTGAAGCCGCGGCGCCAGGTGTCGCAGGCGGACTTCAGCTCGGCTTCGCCGTCCTTCTCGATCTTGCTGCCGCCGCGGATCTTGGCGAGGACGGCGGGCTTGGCGGATTCGAGGTGGGCCTGCAGCGAGGCGGCGGCGGCCTGGACGGACTTCACCGGCATGTCGTTGAAGAAGCCGTTCTGCATCGCCCAGATGACGCCGCACTGGATCTCGGCGGACTTCGGGGCGGTCGGGGGCTGCTTGAAGAGCTCCACGAAGCGGTCGCCCTTGTCGAGGATCGCCTTGGTCTTCTCGTCGAGGTCGGAGCCGAACTGGGCGAACGCCGCGAGTTCGCGGTAGTTGGCGAGCTCGCCCTTCACCTTGCCGGCGACCTGCTTGAAGGCCTTGATCTGCGCGGCGGAACCGACGCGCGAGACGGAGAGACCGACGGAGACGGCGGGACGGATGCCTTGGTTGAAGAGGTCGGTCTGGAGGAACACCTGGCCGTCGGTGATCGAGATCACGTTGGTCGGGATGTACGCGGACACGTCGCCGGCCTGCGTCTCGATGATCGGCAGCGCGGTGAGCGAACCCTTGCCGGCGAGACGCGCGGAGCGCTCGAGGAGGCGGGAGTGGAGGTAGAAGACGTCGCCCGGGTAGGCTTCGCGGCCGGACGGGCGCTTCAGGATGAGCGAGATCTGGCGGTAGGCGGCGGCGTGCTTGGAAAGGTCATCGTAGACGATGAGCGCGTCCTGGCCGTTTTCCATGAACCACTCGCCGATGGCCGTGCCGGAGAAGGGCGCGAAGACCTGGTTCGCGGCGTTGTCGGCGGCCGAGGCGGCGACGACGACGGTGAACTCCATGGCGCCGGCCTTCTCGAGCGTGCCGATGGTGCGGGCGATGGAGGAGTTCTTCGTGCCGATGGCGACGTAGATGGAGTAGACCGGGCGGAAGTTGGCGTCGCCCGAGGCGAGGCCGACGCGGTTGGCGTTCGCCTGGTTGATGATGGTGTCGATCGCGATGGTGGTCTTGCCGGTCGCACGGTCGCCGATGATGAGCTCGCGCTGGCCGCGGCCGATCGGGATCATGGCGTCGATGGCCATGATGCCGGTCTGCATCGGCTGGTCGACGGACTTGCGGGGGATGATGCCCGGGGCGATCTTCTCGACCGGGTAACGCTCGGAGGAGACGATCGGTCCCTTGCCGTCGAGCGGGTTGCCGAGGGCGTCGACGACGCGGCCGAGGAGGCCCTTGCCGACGGGGATCGAAAGGAGGCGGCCGGTGGTCTTGGCTTCCATGCCTTCCTTGAGGCTGGAGATGTCGCCCATGACGACGCAGCCGACGGTGTCTTCGGCGAGGTTGAGCGCGACGCCCTGGAGGCCGCCGGGGAGCTCGATCATCTCGTTCATCATGACGCCGGAGAGGCCGTCGATGGAGGCCACGCCGTCCGCGAGGGAGACGATGGTGCCGACGTTGGACTTGCCGGCGCGGGTATCAAGGCCGGCGATGGCTTTCTGGATCTGGTCGATCGCGTTGCTCATTGTGTTTGGTAAATCAGGTTAAGGTTAAGGAGGTGGTTCAGGAAAGGGACTTGGCGAGGTTGGCCAGGCGGAGCGAGGCCGAGAGGTCGGTGACGTCGTCGGCCACGCGCACGCGGAAACCGGCGAGGAGCGCGTCGTTGCGGCGGGCGACCGGACGCACGGGGCGGCCGAGGGCCTTGGCGAAGTGCGCGGCGATGGCGTCGGCGTCGGCCGCGGAAAGCGGGCCGGCGTGCTCGATGCGGGCTTCGCCGCGGGCGAGCTCACGACGGACGTTCACGAGATAGGCGCGGAGCAACGGACGCAGCTGGTGCGCCGAGCGCGACTTCGTCAGCGCGGCGAGGACGGCGCCGACGAGCTCGGACGAGACCACCCCGCCTTCGAGGGAGAGGGCGAGGAGACGCTTGGCTTCGGCGCGGACGGAGGCGGCGGACATCGGGAAAGGAAAGGCTTAGCGGGCGAGCTGCTTGACGGCGGCTTCGTTGAGGCGGCCGCGCGTGGCGTCGTCGAGGTTCTGCTCGAGGACCTTGGCGGCGGTTTCGACGACGAGGCGGGAGACTTCGCCACGGACTTCGGCGAGCATCTTGACGCGGTCGGCTTCGATGGCGGCCTTGGCCTTGGCGACGACTTCGGCCTGGGCGGCGGCGGCTTCGGACTTGGCTGCTTCGACCGCGGCCTTGGCGGCGTTGCGGGCGTCGGCGAGGACCTTGGCGGCTTCGTCGGCGGCGGCGTTCAGCTTGGCGTCGGCGGCCTTCTGGGCTTCTGCGAGGCGCTGGGTCGCGGCCTGCGCGTCGGCGAGGCCCTTTTCGATGAGGCGGTTGCGTTCTTCCATCTGGCCGAGCGCCGGCTTGATGGCGAAGCGGTAGAGGACGAAGGCCAGCAGCGAGAAGTTGATCAGCTGGATGACGAGGTGCGGGCCATCGACGCCGAAGCTGCCGAAGAGCTGGATGATGGTCTCGACGGGGCCGTGCGCGGCGGGAGCGGCGTCATGGGCGGCGGGAGCGGCGGCGTGCGCGGCCTTGGCGGCTTCGTGCGCGGGTTCGGCGGCGAGGAGGGCGGAGAGGAAGGTCATGGTGAGGACTTTGAAAGTGAGGTGATGATCTGCGCTGGGAAAGGGGATTGGCCGGACCCCTTACGGGGTCCGACCACCTGGCCAATTACTTGGCGAGGAAGATCGCGTAGAACGCGACGGCTTCGGCGAGAGCCATGCCCAGGATGGACTGGACGAGGATCTTACCGGAGGCCTCAGGGTTGCGACCCACGGACTCGACGGCCTTGGCGCCGACGAGACCCACGCCGATGGCGGCAGCGAAGCAACCGACGGCGGCAGGGAGGGAACCAGTGATTTCAGCGATGATCATGTGTGTTGTTGTTTTTGGTTTCTTCTCGGCGGGCCGCTTGGGGGACTCCCAGCAAATCACCCGCCTCGAAAGCGGAAAGGGCTCAGTGGGCGTGCTCCTCGTCGTGGCCACCTTCGTGGTTGCAGATGAGGCCGATGTAGACGGCGGAGAGCAGCGTGAAGACGAAGGCTTGGATGACGCCGACGAGGACTTCGAGCATGCCGGCGGCGGCGGGGATGACGTAGGGGGCGATGCCGCCCAACGAGTGGATGAGGTTCTCGCCGCCGAAGACGTTGCCGTAGAGTCGGAACGAGAGGGAGATCAGGCGGAAGGCGATGGAGACGACTTCGATGCCGCCGACGCCGACGAAGATGAAGCTGAGTAGGATCCACATCACCCAGCCGATCTCCTTGCGGTCCGACTTGTTGCCGAAGAGGTCGAAGATGAGGACCTTGAGGCCGGCGTAGCGCAGGACGAAGTAAGTCCAGGCGACGAACGAGATGACCGAAAGCGCGAGCGTGGTGTTGAGGTCGGAGTTGGCCGGACGGATCGCGTCAAGCCAGTGGCCTTCATGGTAATACTTGATCGTACCGACGCCGGGAAGGAGGCCGCTCCAGTTCATCAGGAGGATGAAGACGAAGAAGCCGCAGAGGAGGGGGAAGGTCTTGCCGATCATCTGCTTGCCGACGATCGGTTCAAGGGCGTCGCGCAGACCTTGGGCCATGCCTTCGACGACGGACTGGCCCTTGCCGGGGATGAGCTTCGGCGTGCCGACCGCGAGACGGACGGCGATGATGATCAGGGCCGCGATGATCCAGGTGGTGAGGATCGAGTTCGAGATGGGATAGCCCGCGATGGTGAAGAGGTCGGTGGCCTTGGGGCTCACACCTTCGGAATTGGCGAAAACGAACGCCGGGGCAAAGAGACCAATGAGGGAAAGAGAGCGCATTAGACGCAGGAAAGGGTTTGTGAATGATTCCCAGCAGGATGGTCAACCACCTGCAGAGAACTCAGCCCAGAGTAAGCGACCAGAGGGGGCTTCATTAGCAACTCTAATCTAGGCCGGACTAGGGTGCGAGGCGGCTGATTTGCCAGACGCCATCCTTCTTTATATAGAGGAAGCGATCGTGGAGGCGGTTTAGCCGGCCCTGCCAGAACTCGAAATGGTCAGGAATCACGCGGTATCCGCCCCAATTCTTGGGCTTCGGGACCTGGCCTTCGGGGTATTTGGCCTTCAATTCGGCCAATCGCGCCTCCAGATGCTGGCGGTCGGGGATGGTTTGGCTCTGATCCGAGGCCAAGGCGCCTAGCTGACTGCCATAGGGTCTGCGGGCAAAATAGGCCTGAGACTCTTCTTCGGAAGTCTTTACCACAGAGCCGCTTATGTGAACCTGTCGCTCCAGAGAGAACCAGGGGAAGACCAAGGCGACCCGGGCGTCCTTGGCCATGTGATCGCCCTTCCGGCTGTGGTAATTGGTAAAGAAGGAGAAGCCGCGCTCATCGGCGGACTTCAGCAGGACGGTGCGGGAGGTCGGCGCACCGGTCGCATCGACCGTGGAGAGGACCATCGCATTGGGTTCGTTGACGCCGGCGTCCTTGGCCTGATGGAACCAGGCCTTGAACTGCGCGAGGGGGCAATCGAGCAGCTCGTTCCGGTCGACGCCGTGGGTGGCGTATTCTTTGCGGAAATCCGAAAGGTCCATGCGCGCAGACTACCCCGGACGGACACCACCGCAAGCGTAGCCTCCCTTCCCTCTCGCCACCCCCTCGTCGGGCTTCAGGTTAGAAGCCGTGAACCTCGTCCTGATTACGGAGCCTGAAGTCGGCGCCGGCCTTCCGTTGTCCGATGCGCGGACGACGCACCTGCTCGGGACCGTCGGGCTGCGCGTCGGCCAGACGTTCCACGTCGGCCTCGCCGGCGGACTCCGCGGGCTCGCGACGGTCACGTCCACCAGCCCGGCCCTGCGCTTCGACGTTGTCTTTGAAAAGTCCGTACAACCGCGCCTGCCGCTGACGGTGCTCATCGGCCTGCCGCGGCCGCAGACGGCCAAGAAGGTCCTGCACGACCTCGCCAGCCTCGGCGCCGCCCGGCTGGTCTTCTTCGAGGCCGAAAAGGGCGATCCGGGCTACGTCGCGAGTTCGCTGTGGAAAGACGGTGAATACCTCGAACATCTCCGGAAGGGCACCGAACAGGCGTGCTCGACGCTCGTCCCCGAGGTCGTCCGCACCTCGACCCTGGCCGAAGCGCTCGCGCTCGCCGCTGGCGCCGACTGGAAGGTGGCGCTCGATCCCTACGAGGCATCGGGCCCGCTCGGCGCGAGCCCGACGATGGCCGTGCATCAAGGCGCGCTGGCCGTGGGCCCGGAGCGCGGTTGGTCGGACAAGGAACGCGCGCAGCTCCGCGCCGCCGGCTTCTCGCTGCATCACCTCGGCGACCGCATCCTCCGCGTCGAAGCGGCCTGCCTCGTCGGTGGCGCGCTCATGCTCGCGCAACTCCGCGCGTGGCAGTCGCACCGCGCAGTCGGTTGATCACTCGCCGGCTTGGCGGACGAGGATGGAGGCCGCCGGCTGGCCCTTGCCCTTGCCGATGACCTTGCGCAGCTTCCAGCCCGCAGGCACGGGGACCTCGAAGCCGCCAGGGGCCTCGAGGATGACGCGTACGTGCTGACCGGGCGCGGCGGCCGCGACGGCGACGCCGGCGATCTCCTCCGCCCGCGTCTGCCAGAGTTCCCACGGCGGATCCGCGAAGACGAGGTCGAAGGAACCAGCGCTGGCAACGAGCTTGGTCGCATCGCCGGCGATCGCGGTGAAGGGCAACGTCGCGACGCCCATGGACTTCGCGACCGCGGCGGCGTTCGCCTGCAGGTCGGCGCCGGCATGCAGGTCGACGCACGTGGCGGCGGCCGCTCCGCGGCTCAGCGACTCGAGGCCGTACGCGCCGGTGCCGGCGAAGAGGTCGAGCACCTGCGTGCCGGGAACGAAGGCCGCCAGCGAGTTGAAGACGGCCTCGCGGATGTAATCCGTGGCCGGACGCACCCCGCCCTTCGCGGGGACGCGAAGCGGGATCCCTCGGGCTCGGCCACCGGTGACGCGCATGCCCGCAAGGTTCCTCCGCGCGCGACCGAGGTCAACGGCGTTCCGCGCCAAGGCGCTGGCGCGCCGGCGACCAGCACGTGGTGCGCCCGCCGACCTCCTCGCGTCGCAACGGCTGCTTCGCGCGAGGACAACGCCCGCCGTCGGCCCAGCGGTGGTTGAACAACCAGGTCGCGGGAGGGTCCGACCAATCCTTCGCGATGACGCGCATCGCGTCCGCGCAGACCTCGCGGAGCGTCCGGTGCAGCTTCCGGACCGCGGCCGGGCCGAAGTCGCCGGCCTTCGCCTGCGGATGGAAGCCGGCGCGCCACAGCACCTCGTCGGCCATCCAGTTGCCGATGCCCGGGAACCGTTCCTGCATCAGGAGGACCGCCTTGATCGACGTGCGGGCGCGACGGCGGAGGAAAGCGGAGACGACGCCGACGGTGAACCCGTCGGAGAGGATGGCGGGCGGGATCTTCTCCCACCACGGCGGTGCGCCCGGTCCGGGCCAGAACTGGATGCGCCCGAACTGGCGAGGGTCGACGAAGACCAGCCGCTTCCCGTCGGTCATCTCCAAGACGAAGTGGTCGTGCTTGGTGGGCTCGCGCTCCGCGTCGCCGCACTCGAGGCGGCCCGACATCCCGAGGTGCACGCCCAGCCAGGCGCCGCCGGCGAACCGGAAGGCCATCTGCTTCGCCGCGGCCTGCGAACCCAGCAGCTTGCGGCCGACGAGCGCGTCGGCCAACGCCTCCACATCGACCCCGCGGCCGATCCGCGCGCGGCGGTTCAGGTGGACGGCGCGCACCGTGCGACCCACGCCGGGATTCCACCTTCGGCGGAAATAATCGACTTCGGCGAGCTCGGGCATCGTTTGGAGTTCACTACGCAAAGCGGTTCCCGTAGTTTCGCAAGACGATGACCCTGCTTCGTCCGTTTCTGGTCCTCCTCTGCGGCGCCGCGTTGGCGCAGGCCGCGGAAGCCGTCCCCACCGGCGCCGGTTCCTACTACAAAGGACTGCCCGACGGCGCGAAGGGTCCGCCCGTGAAGCCCTTCCTGGCGGAAGGCGTAACCGGCCCCGTGCCGACGAACACCTGGTGGAGCTCGCTGGCCTGGCTGCCGCTGTCGGAGACGATGTTCCCCCACCCGTTCTCGGTGAAGGCCACGAAGGAAGGCCTCGCGCTGAACTATCCCGGCGCCCACCTCGGCGCGAACAAGCACGCCATCGTCGGCATGGGCGGCAGCGACCTCGTCCTGGGTCATACGGCCCTCGCGACCTTCGAGGAGGCGCGCGTGGCCGGCTGGAGCGATTTCTTCGTGACCGCGCAGCTGGGCGAGCCCACCCGCGGACTCAAGGCCACGTTCGGCCACGGTTCGCCGTTCGTCTTCGCGGAATACGCCGGCGGCGAACCTGCCGTGCTCTTCAAGGGCGCGCCCACCATCCTCGAAGGCGAGAACGGTAAATCGGCCACCGTCCTCGTGAAGGTCGCTGACCGCATCTACGGGCTTTATGCGCCCACGGGTTCGACCTGGAGTGGGTTCGGCTCCACCCGGCTCGTCGCGCAGACGCGCGGCAAGGCCTACTTCTCCGTCGCCGTCCTGCCCGACGACAAGCCCGAGACCCGCGCGCTCTTCCAGTCCTTCGCCCACACGCACGTCACGGGCTCGCAGGCCAGCTGGACCTACGACCAGGCCGGCGGCAAGGTGACCACGCGCTACGCGTTCCGCACGGTGGCGAAGGAAGGCGCCGACCAAGGCACCCTCTTCGCGCTGTACCCGCACCAATGGCGCGAAGCGCACGCCGACTTCACCGGCCAGACCTACGGCAGCGTGCGCGGCCCGATGCGGCTGGCCAAGGGCGCGGCCTTCCAAAGCGTCGCGACGCTGCCGCCGCTGCTCCCCGCCCTGCCGCTGCCGCCCAACGCCGACCGGTCGCTGCTCAATCAGCGCCTGGCCGCCGACCTCGCGGGCACGCCGCAGCTGAGCGGCGACACCTACTGGCTCGGCAAGCAGCTCGGCAAGTGGGCCACCTTGCTGCCGATCGCCGAGCAGCTCGCGGACCAGGAAGCCGCGGCGGAATGCGAACGACGCCTCAAGGGCGCGCTCGAGAACTTCCTCACCGTGCGCGCGTTCGACGGCAAGCCGAAGCAGACTTCGGTCTTCGCCTATGAACCGGACTGGGGGACCCTCATCGGCTACCCCGCGAGCTTCGGCAGCGACCAGGAGCTGAACGACCACCATTTCCACTACGGCTATTTCCTGCATGCGGCGGCGGAGCTGGCGCGACGCGACCCGGAGTGGACCCGGAAGTGGCTGCCGATGGTGCGGCTCATCGCGCGCGACATCGCGAGCGGCGACCGGCGCGACCCCCTCTTCCCTTACCTGCGCTGCTTCGACGTGTACGCCGGCCATTCGTGGGCGAGCGGCCACGGCAAGTTCGGCGACGGCAACAACCAGGAATCCTCCAGCGAATCGATCAACGCGTGGTACGGCCTGCTCATGCTCGCCGAGGCCATCGGCGACAAGGAGCTGCGTGACCAGGCGGCCTGGCTCCTCGCGACCGAAGTCTCCGCCATCGAGGACTACTGGTTCAACGTCCACGGCGATCTCTTCCCGAAGGGCTACCCCGCCAGCGTCGTCACCATGGTCTGGGGCGGCAAGGGCGCCAACGCGACGTGGTTCGACGCCAACCCGCAGTCCGTCCACGGCATCAACTTCCTGCCGGTCACCGGCGGCTCGCTCTACCTCGGCCGGTTCCCCGCTTATGCGCGGCGCAACCACACCGCGCTCGTCGCGGAGCTCGCGGACTTCCGCGGCGCGGCGAAGAAGGCCGTCCCCGCGCAGGCGCCGTTCGACCACTGGGCAGACATCCTCTGGATGCAGCAGGCGACCTTCGACGCCGCCGGCGCGCAGGCCAGCTGGGCGAAGCGTCCGGCGACGTTCAAACCGGAAGCCGGCAACAGCCTGACGCAGACCGAACTCTGGCTCCAGGCCTTCGCGGCGCTGGGTGCGATCGACTCAAGCGTGAGCGCCGACACGCCGTTCGCGGCGACGTTCACCAAGAACGGCAAGCGCAGCTACGTTGCCTGGAACCTCACCGACAAACCCGTCACGGTGACGTTCTCCGACCGCACGCAGCTGAGCTGCCCGCCGAAGGGCTTGGCGTCGAAGTAAGCCTAAAAAGCCTCATCCTACCGGGCATCTAGCCCCTTCCGTCTGTCGATTTTTGCTCAACCTCGGCGGATTGGTCGGGTCGGCATGGGTTTTGCTCCACGCTAGGCATGGTCAACAACCTGCCGATCATCCTGCTGCTCTTCCGCACTTGGGCGTTCATGCTGCTCTGCATGCTCACCGCCGCGACGGCGCAGGCGCATCCCGGCCACGAAGGCCATGAGGACGGCGATCCGTTCACCTGGACCTTCGACCACCTCGCCAAGAACCCTTGGGCGACCCTGCTCTGCGCGGCCACCGTCCTGGTCGTCGTCTGGCTCGCCATTCGCCTGGTCGCCGCCAAGCAACGACAAGCTAAGGTCGCCGCAGCGGGCAGCCCAGTCGCGGGTACGCTTTCCTGAGGACTTCGCGGATGGCCGTCAGGCCATCCCGCATGCGCAACGGACCGTCGGCCACGAGGCGGATGCTCCAAGCCGGGCCCGGCAACGCGGTGACACCGACCCAGAGTCCCGCGCGGTGGAGAGCCCTGATCTGGTCGCGCCAGACCGGCGCGCTTTCGGCTTCCGGCAACACGAGCAACAAGTTGCCGAAGCAGGCGCCCGCTCCGGTGCCGTGCAGCTCCGAAAGCGTCCGCAAGGATTCGCCGGTCTGGTCGAAACGTTCACGGAGCACGAGGGTGCCGGCGACGCGGACGCTCAGCCCTAGGACCAGCCGCTGCCATTGCCAGGCCTCCCCGTGGGCCAAACGTCCAGGCATGAGCTGATCGACGAGCAGGAGCCCGCCGCCGGCCGCCACGGAAACCTCCGTCTCCTGATGGAAGCGCGAGCCGCGATGCGGGACCAGCGGCTCCGGCATCACCTCCAGCCAAGCGTCGGCCGCCACGGTCCAGCGCTGCCGGCTCGTGGCGGACGCGCCATCTTCCATCCGGAAAACCCGGGTCGCGCTCGGCGTCGAGACCAGGACCGCGCCACCCGGTCCGACCTCGACGTCCGAACGCAACGCGTCTCCGGCGAGGATGCCTGCGGTGGGGTTCACGACCTGCACATGGAGGACTCCCGCGTCGGGGTCCCAGTGCGGTTTGCTCAGATGGAACGGCGCCTGGAAGAACTGTTCGGCCACGACGGTGCGCCCGTCCGCCGCACGGACCACGCGAAGGCCGAGCCGTCCTTCCAGCACGCTCATCGGCCGGAGGCGGCGAAGAGCACCTGGTGTTCGATCCAGGCGATGACCTGGTCGAGGTTATGGCGGCGCTTGAGGTCGCAGAAGAGGAACGGGCGCTCGCCGCGCTGGACCTTCGCGTCGCGCTCCATCACCGAGAGGTCGGCGCCGACCAGGGGCGCGAGGTCGATCTTGTTGATGATGAGCAGGTCGCTGTGGCGGATGGCCGGCCCGCCCTTGCGGGGGATCTTCTCCCCTTCGGCGACGTCGATCACGTAGATGAACGCATCCACGAGTTCCGGCGAGAACGTCGCCGTGAGGTTGTCGCCGCCGCTCTCGACCAGGAGCAGCTGCAGGTCGGGCAGCGCCTGCTCGAGGGCGACGCAGGCCTGTTCGTTCATCGTCGTGTCGTCGCGGATGGCCGTATGCGGGCAGCCGCCCGTCTCGACGCCGCTGATGCGGCCGGGAGGCAAGGCCGACTGCTTCACGAGGAACTCGGCGTCCTCGGAGCAGTAGATGTCGTTGGTGACGACGGCCATCGAGTACTTCTCCCGCAAGGCCTGGCAAAGCCGGAGGCAGAGCATGGTCTTGCCGGAGCCGACGGGGCCGCCGATGCCGATGCGGGGAGCGCGTTTGGTCTGCATGTTCAGGAGATGAAAAGGCGGGCGGAGGCGGTCTCGTGCCGGGCGGAGGCGATGTCCAACCAAGGGTTGAACCATCCGATTTCGTCGACGGGGACCAGGGCCGCGCCGTCGACCATCGCCGGACAAAGCGCGAGGGCTTCGGCGAGGAGGGTCTGCGCGGCGTTCTGGCCTAAGCGAAGCACCTTCATGGCGGCGGCCACGACGCCGGCGACGGCCGCGTAGCAGGTGGCGGCGAGCACCGCAGGCAAGGGCGCCCCATGGACGCGGGCTTCCAACGCGGTCGAGAGGGCGGCCGCATGCGGCCAGCCGGCCGCCGCCGCGCGCCGCACGAACTCCTGCGCCAACGGCGCGCCTTGGATCTGCGCCAGGAGCTCGGCGCGTTGGCGGCCGATCGCCATGGAAGCCTGCCGCGTCTCACGCGGGGCGCGCAAGGCGGCGGCAAGCATGCAGAGCTCGCCGACCTTGTCCCAATCCGGCGGACCAAAAGCCACCCACCCCTGCGCCGCCAACGGCAGTTCGACGTTGCGCAAGGTCGGCAGGACCGTCGTCAGCAGGAAGCGGCGCAGGGTTTCGCGGTCCTTCACGACGCCCGCGTCGACCATGCCTTCCAGGCCGAAGGAATGCGCATACGCACCCGTGGGATACAAGGAGTCGGAGGCCTGCAGCAGGCCCAACAACCACTGGACGTCAGTGTTGGTGGCTTGGTCCGAGCTCATGGGCGGGTAGAGCGCCGCGGGCGAAGCGACCCGGGCGGAAGACGTGGGTTTCGGTCGTGAACGCCAGGCCGAGGCGGGCGAGGAGTTGGCGCGCGGCGGGCGTGTCGGCCACGATGAGCCGGCCGGGCTCGGTCGACGCTTCCAGGTGCATGTTGCCGAAGGCCCAGCCAAGACCGGCGGCGGCCGAAGCCGCCAACTCGAGGCTGACGAAGAGCACGGGCTCGGGCCGCTGACGGAGGACGTAACGCTTCCCGCCGCTTTGCGCGATGGTGTCTCCGGGCTGGAGCGGACGCGCGAGCTCGAACCCGAACTCCTGTCCATCCGACGCCGCGACGCGCCACCGCCGACGCGCGAGGTCGCGCCGTTCGACGACGATTTCCTGGACCGGCAAAGCCAGGTCAGGGTCGGTCACCGCCGCTGGTACGAGCGTCAGCATGCCTCAGAACAAGTGGTAGCGTTGCGCGAGCGGCAGGACCTTCGCGGGTTCGCAGGTCAGGTGGACCCCGTCGGCGGTGACGCGGTAGGTCTCGGGATCGACGACGATGCGGGGCAAGGCCGCATTGAGGACCATGTCGGTCTTGCGGATCGTGCGGCAACGGCGCACGGGCTCCAGGCGGCGGGCGAGCCCGAGCGACGCCGGCCCCTGCGGGTCGGCCAACGAAGCCGCGCTGACGAAGGTCATGCTCGTGCGGTTCATGGCCTTGCCGCTGCCGCCCCACTGCGGCCGATAGTACATCGGCTGGGGCGTCGGGATGGAGGCGTTCGGATCGCCCATGTTGGCCCAGGCGATGAAGCCCCCGCGCACGACCATCTCCGGCTTGGCGCCGAAGAGGGCCGGCTTGAAGACGACGAAGTCGGCGGCCTTGCCGACCTCGAGCGAACCGACGAGATGGGCGATGCCGTGCGTGAGCGCGGGGTTGATGGTGTACTTGGCGAGGTAGCGCAGGATGCGGAAGTTATCCGCCGCGGGATGGACGCCGCCGGAAAGCGCGCCGAACTGCTCCTTCATCTTATGCGCCGTCTGCCAGGTCCGGCAGACGACCTCGCCGATGCGGCCCATCGCCTGGGAATCGGACGACATCATCGAGATCGCCCCAAGGTCATGCAGGCGGTCTTCCGCCGCGATGGTCTCCGGCCGGATCCGCGACTCGGCGAACGCCACGTCCTCGGGGATGCGCGCATCGAGGTGATGGCAGACCATCAGCATGTCGAGATGCTCGTCGATGGTGTTGACCGTGAAGGGGCGCGTCGGGTTGGTGGACGACGGCAGGACGTTCGCCTCTCCGCAGACGCGGATGATGTCGGGGGCGTGGCCGCCGCCGGCGCCTTCGGAATGGTAGGTGTGGATGGCGCGGCCCTTGAAGGCCTTGAGCGTCGCCTCGACGAAACCGGCCTCGTTCAGCGTGTCCGTGTGGATGGCGACCTGGACATCGAGCTCGTCGGCGACGCCGAGGCAGGTGTCGATGGCCGCGGGCGTCGTGCCCCAGTCCTCGTGGAGCTTGAGCCCGATCGCGCCGGCGCGCACCTGCTCGCGCAGCGGACCGGGCGTCGAGCAGTTGCCCTTGCCGAGGAAACCGAAGTGGATCGGGTAGGACTCCGCGGACTCCAGCATGCGGGCGAGGTTCCAGGCCCCTGGCGTGCAGGTCGTCGCCAAGGTCCCGTGCGCCGGGCCCGTGCCGCCGCCGATGAGCGCGGTGATGCCCGAGCTGATGGCCTCGTCGACCTGCTGCGGACAGATGAAGTGGATGTGCGTGTCGATGCCCCCCGCCGTGACGATGGCGCCCTCCGCGGCGAGCACCTCGGTGCAGGCGCCGATGACCATCGGGTTCCGGCGGCCGGTCGCCGGATCGGCGAAGGCGGAGCCCAAGCCGGACTGGATACCGGGATTCCCCGCATGTCCGATGCCGACGATGCGGCCGGCCTTGATGCCGATGTCCGCCTTGATGACCCCGAGCACCGGGTCGAGGATGAGCGCGTTGGTGACGACGAGGTCGAGGGACTCGGCGTCGGCCGCCGTGGAGGACTGGCCCATGCCGTCGCGGATCACCTTGCCGCCGCCGAACTTGACCTCGTTGCCGTAGCCACCGCCCTCGGCGATGAGGTCGCGCTCGACCTCGGCGAGGAGGTTGGTGTCGCCGAGCCGCACGCGGTCGCCCACGGTGGGTCCATACATCTCGGCGTACTGCCTGCGGGAAAGGGGATGGCTCATGGGATCAGAGAGGTCCGTTGACGAGGCCATTGAGGCCGAAGACCACGCGCTCGCCGGCGAGGGCGACCAGCGTGACGCGGCGGGTATCGCCGGCCTCGAACCGCACCGCGGTGCCGGCCGGGATGTCCAAGCGGAAGCCGCGGGCGGCGGCGCGGTCGAAGCGCAGCGCCTCGTTGACCTCGGCGAAATGGAAATGCGAGCCGACCTGCACGGGGCGGTCGCCCGTGTGGGTGACCTCGAGCACCAAGGTCTTCAGGCCGACGTTGGCCTGCAGGTCGGGTCCGGCGGCGGGGATGATCTCTCCGGGATTCATGGGCGGATAGGCTGGTGGACGGTGACGAGCTTGGTGCCGTCAGGAAAGGTCGCCTCGACCTGGACCTCCTGGATCATCTCCGGGACCCCTTCCATGACGTCCGCCGCGCGCAGGATCGTCGCGCCGAAGGACATGAGCTGGGCGACGGTCTTCCCGTCCCGCGCGCCTTCCATGATCTCATAGGTGATGATGGCGATGGCTTCAGGGTAGTTGAGGCGCAGGCCGCGCGCCTGCCGACGACGGGCGAGGTCGGCGGCCACGACGACCAGGAGTTTCTCGCGTTCACGGGGAAGCAGGTGCATGGACGGTCAGACTTGGAGGTGGGTGCGGACGACCTCGTCGGTGAGGTCGGCGATCGGGCCGGAGGACACCACGGCGCCGCGGTCGAGGGCGTAGTAGCGGTCGGCGACGGCGCGGCAGAAGTCGACGTACTGCTCGACCAGCAGGATCGAGAGCCGGCCCTCGCCCTTGAGCACGCGCAGCGTGTCGCCGATCTGCTCGATGATGGACGGCTGGATGCCTTCCGTCGGCTCGTCGAGGATGAGGAGCTGCGGGTCGCCGAGGAGCGCTCGTCCGATGGCGAGCTGCTGCTGCTGGCCGCCGGAAAGCACCCCTCCCTTGCGGCCGAGCATCTCCTTGAGCACCGGGAAGAGCGCGTAGACGCGCTCGAGGGCCGCGGTGGCGGCGGAACCGCGGCAACCCCGGACGACGAGCCCGACGTGCAGGTTCTCCTCGACCGTGAGGTGCGGGAAGATGTCGCGGCCCTGCGGGACGTAGCCGATGCCGAGGCGGGCGCGCGCATCGGTCGACAGCTGGTCGATCCGCCGCCCGGCGAAGGCGATGGAACCGGCGCGGACCTCCAGGAGCCCCGTGATGGTCTTGAGCGTGGTGGTCTTGCCCACCCCGTTGCGGCCCATCAAGGCGACGACTTCGGAAGGCCCGACGTCGAGCGTGACGCCGCGCAGGATGCGCGAGCCGGAGATGTCGGCCTCCAGGCCGCGGAGTTCGAGTAGGTTGCTCATCGGTTGCCGTGTTTGCCGCGCCCCAGGTAGACCTCGCGCACGCGCGGGTCCGCCTGGACGTCGTCGAATTTGCCTTCGCAAAGGACCGAGCCTTGGTGGAGCACGGTCACCTTGCCGTTCTGGGCGATCTGGCGCACGAACGCCATGTCGTGCTCCACCACCACGAGGCTGTGCTTGCCCGCCAGGGACAGCAGCAGCTCACCGGTGCGGTGGGTCTCCTCGTCGGTCATGCCGGCCGCGGGCTCGTCGATGAGCAGCACGCGCGGCTCCTGGGCCAGGAGCATGCCGATCTCCAGCCACTGCTTCTCGCCGTGGGCGAGGAGGCCGGCCTTCCAGTCGCGCTTGGCGTCGAGGCGGATGAGCTTGAGCAGCTCGTCGATGCGGTCGGTCTCCGTCGAGCCGAGACGGAGGAACAGCGAGGCGAAGACCCCCCGCGAACCGCGGAGCGAAAGCACCAGGTTCTCGTAGACCGTATGGTCGACGTAGACGCTGGGCGCCTGGAACTTGCGGCCGATCCCCAGGCGGTTGATGGCGACCTCGTCCATCTTCGTGAGGTCGTGCGAGTCGGCCGGGTCGGTCCCGTATTCGATCTTCCCCGAATCGGGGTGGGCGCGGCCGGTGAGGAGGTCGAAGAACGTCGACTTGCCGGCGCCGTTCGGGCCGATGACCGTGCGGAGCTCGCCTTCGAACAGATAGAAGTTGAGCTTCGTGATGGCCTTGAAGCCATCGTACGTCTTGGTGACGTCTTCGACCGTGAGCAGAGGGTGGGCCATGGGTCAGGCGGTAGGGGCGGGTGAGCGACGCAGCTTGGCCCAGAGCGGACGGAGCTTGTCAGGCAGGCTGATCAGGCCGCCGGGCAGGAAGAGGACGACCAGCAGGAACAGGCCGCCCAACAGGATGAGCCAGAGGTCGGGGAAGGCGCGGGTCGCGTAGCTCTTCAGCAGGTTCACGGCGACGGCCCCGAGGATCGGGCCCGCGAGCGTCCCGCGGCCGCCGACCGCCACCCACACGATGGCCTCCAGCGACTTGTCGGGCGTCATGTCGCTCGGGTTGATGATGCCCACCTGCGGGACGTAGAGCGCCCCGCCGATCGCGGCGATCATGGCCGCGGCCACGAAGAGGAAGAGCTTGAACGTCGGGGTGGCGTAGCCGCTGAAGAGCGTGCGGTTCTCGCCGTCGCGGATGGCGCGCTGGACGAGGCCGAACTTCGTGCCCCGCAGCCAGTGGAGCCCGATGACGGTCAGGAGCAGGACCGCCGCCGTGACGACGAACAGGCCGCGCTGGGTCGCCGGGTCCGCCAGCGGGAAGCCCAGCTCGGACTTGAAGTCCGTGAAGCCGTTGTTGCCGCCCATGAGCGTGTTGTTGCGGAAGAAGATCAGCGCGCCCGCATAGGTCAGGGCCTGCGTCAGGATCGAGAAGTAGACGCCCTTGATGCGCGACCGGAACGCGAGCCAGCCGAAGACGAAGGCCAGGGCTCCCGGCAGCAGGAAGACCATCAGCATCGCGAACGAGAAATGCTCGAAGGGCCGCCAGAAGGAAGGCAGGTCGGTCCAGCCCAGGAAGACGAGGAAGTCCGGGATCGGCTTATGGTACTGCCCCTGGTCGCCGATCATGCGCATCAGGTACATCCCGTGCATGTAGCCCCCGAGCGTGAAGAACAGCGCCTGGCCCAAGGACAGGAGACCCGTCCCACCCCAGAGCATGTCGACCGAGAGGGCCAGCAGCGCGTAGCACAGGTACTTGCCCCAGAGGTTCAGCGTGAAGTGGTCGATCGTGCCGAAGGCGTCGAGCATCGGCATCACCAGCAGGGCGAAGGCTCCGAAGAAGACGATGCCGGCGACGGTATCGCTGGGCGGGGCCGGCGCGGCCGGCATCGGGGAAGAAGGCTTGGTCATGGGTCAATCGAGGCTGCGGGAGCGGGCGGCGAACAGCCCGGACGGGCGCCACTGCAGGAAGAGGATGATGCCGCACAGGACC
Source organism: Opitutia bacterium (assembly GCA_947453335.1). Taxonomy (GTDB): domain Bacteria; phylum Verrucomicrobiota; class Verrucomicrobiia; order Opitutales; family UBA953; genus UBA953. The sequence continues at coordinate 25,042 of CANGFP010000001.1, forward strand.
AGGATCTTGCCGAACACGGCGGAGTCCTGCGCGAGGTTCTGGAGGAAGCCGCCGACGACCGGCACGCCCGCGAAGGCGTTCGCGAAGGCGGGGGCGTACTGCTGCGTGAACTGGTCGAAGGTGCCGATGCCCAGGGCGCTGATCACCGTGCCCACGAGGTTCCCTACCCCGCCGGCCACGACCACCATGAAGCTGTCCACGATGTAGGACTGGCCGAGCGAAGGCCCGACGTTCCCGATCTGGCTGAGGAAGGCGCCCGCCAGCCCAGCCAAGCCGCTCCCCAAGGCGAACGTGAGCATGTTCACGCGCCCCGTCCGGACGCCCATGCAGGCCGCCATCGCGCGGTTCTGGGTGACGCAACGGATGAGGAGGCCCAAGGAGGTCCGCGTGAGCGCCAACCAGACGCCGAGCACGATGCAGGCCGCGAAGGCGATGACGAAGACGCGGTTCCAGCCGAGGAGGACGTCGGCGACGAGCCAGTTGCCGCTGAGGAACGCAGGGCTGCCGACCTGCACGTTGTTCGCGCCGAAGGTCAGGCGGAGACCCTGCTGGAGCAGGAGGGACACGCCCCACGTGGCGAGCAGGCTCTCGAGCGGACGGCGGTAGAGGAAGCGGATGACGGTCCGTTCCAGCAGGAGCCCGGCGCCGGCCGCCACGAAGAAGCTCATCGGCAGCGCGACCAGGAAGTAGGCGTCCTTGGCGGCGCCCGTGGCATGCAGCCCAGGCAGGGAGAGGGAGAAGCCGAAAGGCGAAAGCGCCAACCCGGACGCGAACAGGTTCTGCACCACGTACGTCGTGTAGGCGCCGATCGCGATCATCTCGCCGTGGGCCATGTTGATCACGCCCATCTGTCCGAACGTGATGGCTAGGCCGAGCGCGACGATGAGCAGGATGCTGCCGAGGCTCAGGCTGCGGAACAAGGTGCCGGCCCCGTCGACCACGCTCCGGTGCCGACCGACGGACAGCTCGGCCGACCGGACGGCGGCCACGAGACCGGGGTCCTTCTCCTGCTCGGCTTTGACGCGCGCCTTGGCGAGGAAGTCGGTGCTGGCGAGCGATTGCAGGGCGTCGAGCTCGCGGACCGCGGCGAGGCGCACGGCGCGGTCGGGCGAACCGAGGCGGATGAGCGCGACCGCCTCCCGGAGCGCCTTCACCGCCGCCGCATCCTGCTCCACCTCAAGCCGGTTCAGCAAGGCCGGCAGCTTCTCGGCGTCCTGGGCCTGACCGACGGCCGCGATGGCCCGCAGCTTCTTGGAAGCATCCGGCGAGGAAAGGTCCGCGAGGTCGCTGACCGTGCGCATGGCGCGCCGCAACGCTCCGTTGTGCTCGGCGGACTTCAGGCCTTTCGGCGAAAGGCTGAGCGGACGCCCCGACGCATCGAGCAATGGACGGCCCGAATCGACGCGCTGCGCCGCCCGCTTGCCGTCCGCATCGGCCGGCCCGACGAGTTCGACCGGGACCGGCTTGCCGTCGAGGCCCGGCGCCAGGAAAAGGGCGTCCTTCTTCCAGAGCTCGAGGAGCGGGATGACTGCCTCGTCGCGCGTACCCGCCAAGGCCATCAGGCGTGCGCGTTTTTCGGCATCGCTTGGTTCTAAAATGGCCTTGGCCAAGGCTTCACGGCCGGTCTCGGCGCGGAGGCCGAGGGCGGAAAAGCAGGCAAAGAGGAGAATGGTGCGGAAAAACGCTTTCACTGCTCATCTTAGTGCAGGGGGCGTGCCAATCGTTGCCGGCGGTGTTTTGTCCTCTTTTCGCCAAACGGAAGGGGCGGACTCCTTTCGAAGTCCGCCCCTTTTGCTATGATCGACCCTACGCTATCGACGCCTTACTTGAATTTGCCCTTCAACCAAGGTTCGCCGTAAACGTTGTCGAAAGACTTCAGGATCTTGAACTGACCGTCGGCGCGGGTCTCCCCGATGAACACGTTCTTCGTGAGGTGCATGTTGGGCTGGGTCGTGACCTTGCCGCCGGGACCGTCGAAGGACACGCCGGACTTCCAGGCTTCACGGACCTTGTCGACCTCGAAGGAGCCGGCCTTCTCGACGCAGGCCTTCCAGAGGTAGACGCCGTCGTAGGAGAGCACCATCGGGGAGCAGGTCACGCGGCCTTCCTTGACGATGCCCGGGACCTTGCTCTTGGCGAGCCAGGCCTGGAAGTCGGCCACGAACTTCTTGTTCGCCGCCGATTCGATCGACTGGAAGTAGGTCCAGCAACCGAGCTGGCCCACGAGCTTGTCCGCCGGCAGCCCGCGGAACTCGTCTTCCGAGATGGAGAACGAGACCACCGGGCAGTTGTCGGCGGTGAGGCCGGACGCCGCGTATTCCTTGAAGAACGGCACGTTCGTGTCGCCGTTCAGCGTGCTGACGACCGCGGCGCCGCCGCCGGCGGAGAACTGCTTGATCTCCGCGACGATCTGCTGGTAGTCGGTGTGGCCGAAGGGCGTGTACTTGCCGGCCGAGATGATCTTGCCGGAGGCGTCCTTGCGGAAGCCGCCGCCGATGTTCTCCAAGGGCACGCCCTTGCTCAGGAGGTACTCGAGCAGGACGAGGTTGGTCGTCTGCGGGTACACGTAGTCGGAGCCGAGGAGGTAGAACTTCTTCACGCCCTGCGCCAGGAGGTAGTCGATCGCCGGGGTGGCCTGCTGGTTGACGGCCTCCGCGGTGTAGGCGACGTTCTTGGACTCTTCTTCGCCTTCATACTGCACCGGGTAGAAGAGCAGGCCGTTGTTCTTCTCGAAGACAGGGAGGCAGGACTTGCGGGAGACGGAAGTCCAGCAGCCGAACGTCACGGCGACCTTGTCCTGTTCGAGCAGCTGCTTCGACTTCTCGGCGAAGAGCGGCCAGTTCGAGGCGCCGTCGACGACGACGGGCTCGATCTTCTTCCCGAGCACGCCGCCCTTGGCGTTGATCTCGTCGAAGGTGAACAGGAGGACGTCGCGGAGCGAAGTCTCGCTGATCGCCATCGTGCCGGAGAGCGAGTGCAGGACGCCGACCTTGACGGTTTCTTCCCCCCGGGCGGGGGTTACGAGCGAAGCCAGGGCGAGGGCCCCGACGGAGAGCAGGCTGGTGATGCGGTTGGTTGACATGGTGGGAAGCTGGGTGGCGGGGTTCCTCGCTTAGAACTTGAAGATGCTCTGGGCGGCGAAGGTCGTGCTCGAGGGGGTCGAGCCGTACGACGACACGTAGGAGACTTCGGCGCGGACCAGGAAGTGGTCGTTGACGGTGTAGCTAGGCGCGAGGGTGTACTTCAGGTTGGAAGCGCCACCGGTGGGCGAATCGCCGCTGATGCGGGAGGTGAGGGACACCTTCGGGGTCAGGCCCTTGGTGTAGGCGAGGAGCCACAGGACGCCTTCGCTCTCGATCTTGATGACCTCGGCGCCGAGGGAGTCGGTCTTGTTGATCGAGTAGGAGACCCAGAGGTCGTAGAAGGCCTTCTTGGTGGAGACTTCGTCCGCGACGCCGAACCAGATCGTGGTGTCCTTGATGCCCTTATAGGTGTAGTAGGCTTCCAGGCCGGGCTTCTTGAGGTCGCCGTCGCCCTTGTAGAGGGACGGGCCGTAGAGGGAATCGACCACCGCGACGCCGGCGCCGTAGGTGGCGGCGGCGTAGTCGAGCTTCACGCCGGAGTGGTAGGCGGGCACGGGGGCGAGCTGGGTGTTGGCGTAGGAGATCTGCGCCATGTTCGGCACGTCGAAGGCCTCGTAGCCCATGTAGGAGAGGAACTTCCCGACGGTGACGCTGAAGCCGCTGCCGGCGTCGACGGTGGCGTAGGCGTCGAGGAGGTCGGTGGTGCTGCCGTTGTAGTAGACGCTGGCGTAGCCGGTGACCGAACCGAACTTGCCCGTGGCGCCGAACTTGGCGGCGTTGAGGTCGAGCGTGCTCGTGCTCGGGTGGTTCGTGGTCGAGGCCGTCGCGACCGCGTAGCCGTCGAAGGTCACCGCGGGCGCGGGAGCGTCGGCGGCCAGGGCGGCGATCGTGGAGGCAGCGGCAAGGAAGGCGACTGCGAGCTGGTTGTTGGTCTTCATGGTGGTGTGTGTTGGTTGGGTGCGAGGTGCGCCTGCCCTATCGCACCGCCCGTGCCAAGACGGTGGCCGGCGGCCAAGGCTCCGCCGGCTTTGCGGTGATTTAGGCTTTCCGGCCGAAGCGCCGGCCCTGGGCGGACTTTTTTTGGGCAAGTTGCCGGAAAGCGTGCGGGCGGAGGCGCATGCGCGCCGGAAACGCCTGCCGCTTTTTCCCGCTGACTTCCGGGCACCGCTGCGTTTTTCTAGGCACATGCATACCGCCAGCGCCGACCGCTACGCCCGCCCCGCCTTCCAGGCCCGCTGCGGCCGGTCCGGCCTGCACCTCCCGAAGGTCGCCCTCGGGCTCTGGCATAACTTCGGAAGCGTCGACGACCCCGCCGTCGCCCGCGCCATCGCGCTGCGCGCCTTCGACCTCGGCGTGACGCACTTCGACCTCGCCAACAACTACGGCCCCATCCCCGGTTCGGCCGAGGAGACCTTCGGCCGCATCCTGCGCGAGGACCTCGCCGCCTACCGCGACGAGCTCATCGTCTCCACCAAGGCCGGCTACACGATGTGGCCCGGCCCGCACGGCGACTTCGGTTCCCGCAAGTACCTGCTCGCCTCGCTCGACCAGTCGCTCAAGCGCCTCGGCCTCCCGTACGTCGACATCTTCTATAGCCACCGCCGCGACCCGAACACCCCGATGGAGGAGACCATGGGGGCGCTGGCCCAAGCCGTCCGCTCCGGCAAGGCGCTCTACGCCGCGATCTCCAACTACAACGCCGAGGACACGGCCCGCGCGTGCGCGATCCTGCGCGACCTCGGGACGCCGTGCGTCGTCCACCAGCCGAAATACAGCATGTTCGAGCGGACGCCGGAAGCCGGCCTGCTCGACGTCGTGGAGAAGGAGGGCCTCGGCTGCGCCGTATTCTCGCCGCTCGCGCAAGGCCTGCTCACCGACCGCTACCTCCAAGGCATCCCCGTGGACGCGCGCGCCGGCAAGGCCCACGGCTTCCTCCGCCCCGAGCAGGTCGACGCGGCCCGCCTCGCGAAGGTCCGCGCCCTCGGCGCGCTCGCCGCGGAACGCGGCCAACCCTTGGCGCAGATGGCCTTGGCCTGGGTGCTGCGCGACCGCCGCGTGACCTCCGCCATCATCGGCGCGAGCAAGGTCTCGCAGCTCGAGCAGTGCGTCGCGGCCGCCTCGTCGGCCCCGCTCAGCCCGGACGAGCTGCAGCGCATCGACGCGATTTTGGCCGCCTGAACCGCACTCCGGGGTTGTGCCTCCAGACGGACGCGCCAAACGTAGCGGCATGTCCGCCGGTCCCGCCCTGCCCTTCAAGATCAGCGTCCTCGTGTTCATGCACGACGCGGCCGGACGCCTGCTGCTGATCCAGCGGACCAAGGCCCCGAACAAAGGCTGCTGGAGCCCGATCGGCGGCAAGCTCGAGATGGCCACCGGCGAATCGCCCTTCGAATGCGCCGTCCGCGAGGTCGGCGAGGAGACCGGTGCGACCGTCGCCGCCAACGACCTCCACCTCTTCGGGATGATCTCCGAGAAAGGCTACGAAGGCCAATCGCATTGGCTCATGTTCCTCTTCGATTGCCGCAAGCCTCTCGCCGGGCTGCCGCAGACGATCGATGAAGGGGCCTTCGGCTTCTTCAGCCGCGCCGAGGTCGAGACCATCGCCATCCCCGAGACCGACCGCACGCTCCTCTGGCCGATCTTCGATAAGCATCGCCGCGGCTTCATCGCGTACCGCGCGGAATGCGACCCTGGCCAGCCGCTCCGGATGACCATCGAGGAGACCGACCTCCGGCCCAACCTGGACTGACGATGGACGCCGGAGGCTCGACCGCGGAATTCAAGCGGACCAACCGCAAGCCGGCCTACCCCATCGCCGCCGCGCTCCGGGAGTACCTCGCCCGCGAAGGCCGCGAAGTCGCGTTGCCCGTGACGTACGCGCAGCTGCGCGAGTTCACCGCGGCGATGCCGCTGCTCAACCGCGACGGCAAGGATTCGCTCTGGGAAACCGTGGCGTATCCCCAGCATGAGATGGAGCGGCTCTCGCAAGGCCTGCTGGAGACCTACGCGCTGCTCCGCGGAGAAGGCGGCATGAAGGTGTTCAGCCACGTCTACGTCGACCGCGTGGATTTCTGTTCCTTCGGCAACTCCCAACCCTTCCGAGTGCGCATCGTCAACGCGTACAACGAGAACCACGACTACTTCTACGTGAAGGTCGGGGACGCCTCGCGCGTCTGCGGGCTCGAGCTGGAGCACCTGCTCTCGCCGAACCGCATGCTCTACCTCACGCAGGGGGACACGCTCGTCGAGGAGCACGTCACCGGCATACCTGGGGACATCTTCGCCGAACAATGGCTCGAAGCCGGCCAGCACCACCCCGTCCGCCTCGCCAAGGAGCTGATCAAGTTCGAGGAGCGCTGCCTCGTCCGCCTCCTCGGCGACATGCGCGCCTACAACTTCGTCATCGCGGTCACGCCGGATTTCGACGCGACGGCCATCCGCGTCCGCGCGATGGACTTCGACCAGCAGTCCTACGACGGGCGTCTCCGCTTCTACCTCCCGGGCTCGTTCAAGGAGAACCGGCCGTACACGCAGCTCTGCGCCAAGCACATCAACGCCGCCTCCGCCACCCAGTACCGACGGGAGGAGCAGTCGCTGATCCATCGACGGCTGCTGGCGGCGCCCGACCGCGTCCGCGACCTGCTCGCCGCCATGGCCGCCAACGACCTCTCCACCCCCGAGAAGGCGAAGGAACTGGCCGATGGCCTGGCCGAATACCACCGGGACCCCGCTTTCCGCCAGCATTCCACCATGGCGGGGCTCATCGGCGAAAGCCTGGCCCGGCTGGACCGCATCCTGCGCTCCTGAGCGGCTGCGAAGAGTAAGCGCTGGACAGGATAGGCGCCGACCCGACAAAGTCGGAAGCCTGCGATGAGCGACTCCTTAAGGCACGAATGCGGCATTGCCCTGGTCCGCCTGACCAAGGACCTGAAATGGTATCAGGAGAAGTACGGCACGCCGCTGCACGGCTTCAACCAGCTCTTCCTCCTGATGGAGAAGCAGCATAACCGCGGCCAGGACGGCGCGGGCATCGGCGGGGTCAAGATCGGCGCCGAGAACGGCGAGGCGTTCCTCTTCCGCGACCGCGAGATCGGCGCCCAAGGCCTGACCCAGATCTTCACGCGCCAGATCAAGACCTACGCCGACAAGGTCCGCGAGGCCGTCATCGTCCCCGAGTTCCCCGAGACGGTGAAGCGCCACTTCGACTTCGGCGGCGAGCTCCTCCTCGGCCACCTCCGCTACGGCACCTCCGGCAACTTCGACTCGGTCTCCTGCCACCCCTACGCGCGCAAGTCCATCTGGCCGACCCGCAACCTGCTCGTCGCCGGAAACTTCAACCTGACGAACACGCCCGACCTCAACGCGTCCCTCACCGAACGCGGCGCCCACGTCATCTACTCGACGGACACCCAGTCCATCCTCGAGGAGATCGGCTTCTGGCTCGACGAGGAACACGACCGCCTGTTCAAGGCGTTCAAGGACCAAGGCATCGACGGCATGGCCGTCCAGCGCGAGATCTCCAAGCACCTCGACGTCGGCAACGTCCTCCGCAAGGCCGCCAAGAACTGGGACGGCGGCTACGCCATCGCCGGCCTCATCGGCAACGGCGACTCCTTCGTCGTCCGCGACCCCAACGGCATCCGCCCCTGCTGGTACGTCCGGACCGACGACCTCATCGCGGTCGCCTCCGAACGCGTCGCGCTCATGACCATCGTCGGCGCCAACCAAGGCGAGGTGCAGGAGCTCCCGCCCGGTTCCGCGCTCATCATCAAGGCCGACGGACGCCACTCGATCGAGGCGATCCACGCCCCCGGCGAACGCCGCCACTGCTCCTTCGAACGCATCTACTTCTCGCGCGGCAACGACCCCGAGATCTACGCGGAGCGCAAGGCCCTCGGCGCCGCGCTCGCCGACGAGGTGATCCGGCTCATCGGCGACGACCACGACAAGGCCGTCTTCTCCTACATCCCCAACACGGCGGAGATCGCCTGGTACGGCCTGATGGAGGAGCTGCGCGTCCGCCGCCGCACCCAGGTCCGCGACCAGCTGCTGGCCGCCCAGGCCAAGGGCCAGCTCGACGCCGCGACCATCGACCGGCTCGTCCTCGGCGGCTGGCCGCGCGGCGAGAAGGTCGCCCACAAGGACGTCAAGCTGCGCACGTTCATCTCCCAGGAGAAGAACCGCATGCAGATGGCCTCGCACGTCTACGACATCTCCTACGGCACCGTGCGCGAAGGCGACACGCTCGTCTGCGTCGACGACTCGATCGTGCGCGGGACGACGCTCCGCCAGTCCATCCTCCGCATCCTCGCCCGCCCCAACCCGAAGCGCATCGTCATCGCGTCGACGGCCCCGCAGATCCGCTACCCGGACTGCTACGGGATCGACATGTCGGAGATGGGCAAGTTCCTGGCGTTCCAGGCCGCGGTCGCGCTCTGCAAGGAACGCGGCATGACGGACCTGCTCCGCGAGGTCTACGAGGACTGCGTGGCGCAGGCCAAGCGGCCGGCGGCGCAGCTGAAGAACCACGTGAAGCGCATCTACGACGCGTTCACCGAGAAGGAGCTGGCCACCAAGGCCGCCGAGCTGGTCTACCCGGTGAAGTCCGGCTGGAAGGGCGAACTGGTGCTGGTCTTCCAGCAGATCGACGCGCTGCACAAGGCGTGCCCGACGAGCCAGGGCGACTGGTACTTCACGGGCGACTATCCGACGCCGGGCGGCTACGGCGTGCTCAACCAGGCCTACATCAACTTCTGGGAGAAGCGCGAAGGTCGCGCCTATTGATCAGGCGTAGAGCCGGTACGGGGCCGTCCGCGCGCGGAAGGCTTCGGCGTCCGTGCTCCACTGCGCCAGCCAACGGTTGAGGTCGACGGCGGCCCCGCGGACCCGGAGCTCCTCGTAGAAGGCCTCGCTGCCGGTGTGCTTGATGAAGAGCTCGCGCTCGTTCTTCGTGGCGCGGGCAAAGGGGTTCGTGGGATCCCAGACGCAAGCTTGGCGCATCATCAACGTCGATAGCAGCGTGGGGCGGAGCTTGGCCCAATCCGTGACGGCCGTGTAGACGCCCTGCGTGCCGTCGGGCATGAGGCGCGGCTCGAGCGTCAGGCCCGGCACGGCGTTGCCGAACGCGGCGACGAGGTCGGCCGACTTGCGGCGCGAATACTTGATGAACCGGAAATGCATCTCGTCGCCGAAGGTGTGGCTGAATTCGCCGAGCTGGCAGCCGAGACCGACCATCGCGTAGCCCAACGCGGCCTGCGCGGTCGGGATGCGCGGCGAGGTCGGCACCCAGTTCAGGCCGGTGCGGTTCCAGGTGAGCGCCCGGTTCCAGCCGCGCATCGGCACGACTTCAAGGAAGCCGCGGCGGCGTTGCTCATCGGTGAGCTCGAGGATGCCGGGCGTCGCGACGGCCCACCGGGCGATCTCGCCGATGGTGAGGCCGTGCACGTAAGGCATCTCGTAGGCGCCGACGTAGCTGCGCCACTTGCGGTCGAGGAACGGGCCGTCGACCTTCTCGCCGCCCAGCGGGTTCGGCCGATCGAGGACGATGACGCGGAGTGGGCGCGGCAGCGCGAAGCAGGCTTCGATGACGTAGCGTAGGCAGCTGATGTAGGTGTACGAACGGGCGCCCACGTCCTGGAAGTCGACGACGAGGGCGTCGAGTCCCTCGAGCATCTCGGGGGTCGGCCGGCGCGTGGCGCCATAGAGCGAATAGATCGGCAGTCCGGTGCGGGCGTCCTTGGCGTTCTTGACCGTGATCTCCGCTGCCGCGGTGCCGTCGATGCCGTGCTCGGGGCCGAACAGCTTGGTGAGACGGACGCCCGGGGCGGCGGCGAGGACGTCGACGGTGCGCAGGCCGGCCCCGTTCACGCCCGCGCGATGGGTCACGAGGCCGCAACGCACGCCGCGCAGCGTCTCGAAGCCGCCGGCGGCGAGCACGTCGATCCCGAGCTGCGTGCGCGCGGCGGCGGCGGGCTTGGCCGGATCGACGGCGCCCGCGGCGCAGGCCGGGAGGAGCGAAGCCCCGAGCGAACCCAAGGCGGTGAGACGGAAGAACTCGCGGCGATCCATGGGAGACGGTCTCCGCATCTTCGGGCGAATCCAGCGGGGTTCAAAGGTAGATTTGGAAAATCCGTTTGCACGGCCACCGCGGACCCGACACCTTCCGTCCATGCGCGTCGCCCTCCTTGGCTCCGGTCGCGGCTCGAACGCCGAAGCCGTCCTCCGTGCCCAGCAGGCAGGGCAACTCGGCGCGGCCCAGGTCGTCGGCATCTACTGCGACATCCCGACGGCCCCGATGCTCGCCCTCGGGCCGAAGTACGGGGTCCCGGCCCACTACCTGGACCCGGGTCCCTTCAAGACGAAGTTCTCCCCCGAGCAGGAGGCCTTCTGGGCCCGCACCTTGGTCGAACACCGCATCGACCTCGTCGTCCTCGCCGGCTTCATGCGCGTGGTGAAGGCCCCGCTGCTCGAGCCATTCGCGGGCCGCATCATCAACCTGCATCCGACCCTGCTCCCGGCCTTCCCGGGCCTCGACGGCATCGGCCAGACCTGGCGGGCGAACGTCCCCGAGGGCGGCTGCACCGTCCATTGGGTCACGGCCGAGGTCGATGGCGGCGCCCATCTGGGCCAGACCAAGGTCCCCCGCGCGGCCGACGACACGCCGGAGTCCTTCGCGCAGAAGATCCATGCCGCCGAGCATGCCCTGCTCCCCCGCGTGATCGCCGAGCTCGCCGCCCGCCCCGCTTCCCGATGATCGAACTCCGTAGCCCCATCCACGAGGACATGGTCCAGCCGATGGAGGACCATTTCTGCGAACTGACCCGTTCGTCCTGGATGCTCTTCCATGAGGGTCCGGGGAAGCCCCACTTCGTGATGGGCTACTTCGAGACTAAGGAAGAAGCCGACGAGGCCTGGGCCGGCCTGCGCAAGGCGTTCAAGAAGCTGCCGGAGGCCTACGAGCAGACCGTGCTCGCCGACAAGGACTGGAAGGAAGCCTACAAGGAGCACCTCAAGCCCTGGGACCATGGCCGCCTCCATTGGGTGCCGGCCTGGATGCGCGGCAAGCATGCCGTTCCGGCCGACGCCGCGGTGATCTGGTTCGACGCCGGCCTGGCCTTCGGCACCGGCGACCACCCGACGACGCGCCTCTGCGCGATCCGCCTGCTCGACTACCTCGAGACGAAGCCCGCCGCGCAGGTCTCCGTCACCGACGCTGGTTGTGGCTCGGGCATCCTCGCCCTTTCCGCCGCGCAGCTCGGCTGCGGCCGCATCGCCGGCTTCGACCGCGACCCGGAATCCGTCCGCGTCAGCATCGCCAACCGCCAGGAGAACGGCATCGCCGACGAGCGCGTCGCCTTCCACCACGCCGGCCTCGAGGAAGGCTTCAGGCTGACCGGACCCGCCGACGTCGTGCTCGCGAACATCATCAGCGACGTCCTCTGCATCTACGCCGACGACCTGGTCAAGGCCGTGACGCCCGGCGGGGTGCTCGCGCTCAGCGGAATCCTCGCCAAGGAGCAGGCCGCCGTCCGCGCGCACTTCGAGGCCAAGTGCGCCGCCGCCTGGGGCTCCGTCCGCGCCGACGGGCGCGTGATGGGCGAATGGAGCGACGTCGCGCTGTTCCGTCCCGCCTAATAACTCGGGAGAGGACGTCGTCCGGATTGCGCCCGGCGGGTTTCCCGCTTTGCTCACGAACATGGAAGCCTCCCGCACCGCGCTCTCGATCCGCTACGCCCGTTGGGCGACCCTCGCGTTCGCGGCTCTGTGCGTCTGGCTCGGCGCGCTCGAGCTCATCGGCGGCTTCGCTCTCGGCCCGCTGCATGTAGCCCCGCGCTGGAATCCGGCCTACGTGTCGTTCCCGAACGCGCTGCGCGCCGAGTGCGGCTTCTTCTTCGCCTTCGCGGGGCTGCTGCTCGCGCCGCTCCACCGCATCGCCGACGAACGCGTCTGGCGCCGCTGGTTCGCCGTGCTCTGCCTGGCCGCGGTCGTCTTCGCGTTCGCGATGATCTCCGAGGTCATGGCCAAGAACTACATCGCGGCCGCGCAGAAGACGAAGGCGCGCATCCCGGTGTTCCAGGCGATCCTGCTCTTCTGCGCGCTCGGCCAGATCCCGGTCGCGCTGTTCTCCCGCAAGCCCGAGCTGCTCGACTGATCAGGCGGACAGCGCGGCGAACAGCCCTTCGGCGCGGCGCAAGGCCTCGTCCAAGGTCGGCGCCGTCACGGTGACGTGGCCCATCTTGCGGCCCGGCGCTGCCTGGCCCTTGTCGTAGAGGTGCAGCTTGGCCGAAGGGTCGGCGAGGACCTTGGTCCAATCGGGCTCCTGCCCGTTCTTCCACAGGTCTCCGAGGAGGTTGAGCATCACCGACGGCTGCAGCGGCTTCGTCCCGCCGAGGGGCAGGCCGCAGACGGCGCGGACGTGCTGCTCGAACTGCGAGGTCTCGTTCGCGTCGAAGGTCTGGTGGCCGCTGTTGTGCGGCCGCGGGGCGAGCTCGTTGACCACGATGCGGCCGTCCTGGACGAACATCTCGACGGCCAAGAGACCGACGAGCTGGATCTTCTCGGCGATGCCCAGCGCCAAGGCGCGCGCTTCGGCGGCGGTGGCCGCGGAGATGCGGGCCGGCGAGAGGGAGAGATGGAGGATGTGGTTGCGGTGGATGTTCTCGGCGGCGTCGTAGACGGCGGTGCGGCCGTCGACGGTGCGCGCGACGAGCACAGAGATCTCCAGCTGGAACGGCACCCACGCCTCGAGGACGCCGGCGGCTCCGCCGATCTTGTCCCAGGCCGCGGCCAGGTCGGCCTCGGCGGTGGGCAGCTTGACCTGGCCCTTGCCGTCGTAGCCGAAGTCGGCGGTCTTGAGCACGCAGGGGAAGCCGATGGTCCGCACGGCGGCCTGCAGCTCGGCGAGCGAGGTGACGACGGCGAAGTTCGCGCACGGGATGCCCGCGGCGCGGAGGAACTCCTTCTCGCGGCGGCGGTTCTGGCAGATGGCCAAGACGTTCGCCGAAGGGTGGCTCGGGACGGACTTCGCCACGAACTCGACGGTGGCGGGCGGGATGTTCTCGAACTCGAGGGTGATGCGGCCGCAGCCCTGGGCGAAGCGCGTCAACGCGGCGGTGTCGTTCCATTCCGCGGCGACATGCTCGTCGGCGATGGCGGCGGCGCAGGCGCGGGCCGAGGGATCGAAGGTGCGGACCTTGTAGCCGAGACGGCGCGCGGCGATCGCGGACATGCGGCCGAGCTGGCCGCCGCCAAGGATACCGATCGTGCCGCCTGGCAGCAAAGGGCGCTCCATGGCTTAACGCTTCTTCCGGCCCTTCTGGCCGGGGATGGGATTGTCGAGGACGGCCTTGGTCTGGCGGGCGCGGAACGCGTCGAGACGGGCGGACAAGGCGGCATCGCTCAAGGCGAGGATAGCCGCGGCGCCCAAGGCGGCGTTGATCGCGCCGGCGCGGCCGATGGCGAAGGTGTGCACCGGGATGCCGGCGGGCATCTGCACGATCGAGAGGAGGGAGTCGATGCCGTCCAGGGCCTTCGACTGGACGGGGACGCCCATCACGGGGAGGACGGTCATGGCGGCGGCCATGCCCGGGAGATGGGCGGCGCCGCCGGCGCCGGCGACGATGACCTTCAGGCCGCGCTTCTTCGCCGCCAAGGCGTAGTCCTTCAGCTTGAGCGGCGTGCGGTGGGCGCTGACGACCTCGGCCTCGAAGGGCACGCCCAAGTCCTTGAGCGTGTCGGCCGCATGCACCATCGTCTCCCAGTCCGACTGGGAGCCCATGATGATGCCGACGACGGGAGCGGACGTTCTGGTCTTTCGTGCCATGCCGCCAGCGTGGCGACAACGGATGGGCCTGTGAAGCCCGAAGCGAAAAAACTACTCCACGTAGGGGACGTATTCGGGCACCAGGCGCTTGAGACCCTGCTTGCACGCGGCCTTCTCCTGCGGGACCAGCGCGCGCACCTCCGCGAGGAGGCCGGCCAGGCCTTCGTAGCGGGAACCTGTGGCGACGAAACGGAAGATGCGGGCGTGCGCGGTCGTGCGGTACTGCTCGCCGTGGTGCTGGAGCTCCTCGACGAGCTTCTCGCCCGGGCGGAGCCCGACGAACTTGACCTCGATGTCGACGTCCGGCCGGAAGCCGCTGAGTTCGATGAGCTGGCGGGCCACGTCGACGATCTTCATCGGCTGGCCCATCTCGAGGACGAGGATGTCGCCGCCTTCCCCCTGGGTCGCGCTCTGCAGGACGAGCCCCACGGCCTCGGGGATCGTCATGAAGTAGCGCTTCACCTCGGGATGCGTCACGGTGACGGGACCGCCGGCGGCGATCTGCTTGCGGAAGAGCGGGATGACGGACCCAGAGGAGCCGAGCACGTTGCCGAAGCGCACCGCGACGAAGCGCGTGACGTTGCCGGGACGGCCCTGCATCGCCTGGACCGCCATCTCGGCCAGGCGCTTGGAGGCGCCCATGACGTTCGTGGGGTTGATGGCCTTATCGGTCGAGATGAGGACGAAGCGTTCGACCTGGTGCTCGGAGGCGAGCGCGGCCACGAGCGCCGTGCCCAACGTGTTGTTCTTGAGCGCCTCTCCGGGCTGCGGCTCCATCATCGGGACATGCTTGTGCGCGGCGGCGTGCAGCACCAGCGACGGCCTCGTCGCGGCGAAGACCTCGCGCATACGCGCCTCGTCCGTGACGTCGGCGACCAGCGGCGTGATGACCGCGCCCGCGCCGAGGGCGATGAGGTCCTGTTCGGCCTGGTACAGCAGCGCCTCGCACTGGTCGACCATGATGAGCCGGGCCGGGCCGCGGAGGGCGACCTGCCGGCAGATCTCCTGGCCGATGCTGCCGCCGGCGCCGGTGACGAGGACCGTGCGGCCGCCGACCATCGCGCCGATCGCGGCGTCGTCGAGCTGCGCCGGGGGCCGCCCAAGGAGGTCCTCCACGGAGACGGGCCGGAGGTCGGTCGCGCGGACACGGCCACCGGCGAGCTCGGTCATCGAAGGGACGACGAGCACGCGCAGGCCGTTGGCGGACGCGAGGGCGCTGATCTCACGGATGCGCTTGGCGCTTTGCGCGGGCAAGGCGAGGATGACCTCCGTGACGCCGTACTTCTCGGCGAGGGTCGGGAGGCGTTCGGGCGCCCCGATCACCGGGATGCCATGTATCTCCAAACCGTGCTTCTCGGCGTTGTCGTCCAGGAAGCAGACGGGCTGCAGGCCGTGGCCACGGCGGGCCAGGAGGTCGGACGCGAGCTGTTCGCCGGAGTTGCCCGCGCCGACGATGGCGATGCGCTCGAGCGACGTCGGCGCCGCGGAGGCCTCGCCGGCGAAGCGTTCGCGCAGCGTGCGGATGGACACGCGGAAGCCGACGAAGAGGAGGAGGGAGAGGTTGAAGTCGACGAGCGCGACGCTGCGCGGGATGCCGAGGACGGCATTCGGGCCGTTCAGGCCGCTGAGGAACGGGAGGAGCAGGACGACGAGGGTCGCGAGCGACAGCGCGAAGGCCATGCGCAGCGCGTCGTGCAGACGGAAATAGTAGAAGACGCCGCGGAACTGTCCGCAGAGCCCCAGGAGGACGAACTTCAGCGGGACGATCCACAGCAAGGCCCACGGACGCTGGGTGAAAAGGTAGCCTTCGACGTCCTTGTCGGCGGTCGTGAGGATGGCCCCGCCGGAGAAACGCATCTCATAGCTGAGCCAAAGCGACAGCGCGGCCAAGGTCCCGTAGACGAGGAAGAAGAAGGCCGCCCGCTGGAACGGGCCGACCTTGGGCATGGGGGCGCTCTGGGGCATGGGGCGGGTGTTAACTAGGCCGTCGGCGACCGTCATTCAATCACGATACGGAAGCCGATGGTTCGGCTTTTCTCCCGCTTCAAGGCCTGGCGCAACGGCAGGCCGGCGACCGGCACCCAGTTGACGCTGCCGCCGACGACCGCCGCGGCTTCATCCTTGCCCTCCGACCAGGCCCATTCCTCGACGTTGCCGAGCAGATCGTGGAAACCGGTGGAGATGGGTTGGGATTGGCCGACGGGCCGGGCGGTGATGCCATCGGTGTTGTCGAAGGTCCAGGCGGTCGCCTTCGCCGGAGGAGCGGACAGGTCGCCCAAAGCGGCCGTGTATTCGGCGACGGTCGGGAGCCGCACCCGCCGACCGGTCATCCAACCCAAGGCTTCGCAGAAGGCCGTCGCGTCGGCGTAGGAGACGGATTCGACGGGCAGGTTCTCGCGCATGACCGCGGAAGGGTTCACGCCCATGACCGTCGAGTAGAAGCCTTGGGAGACTTCCTGCTTCATGAGCCGGACCTGGGCCCGCGGAACAGGCAGCATGAGCTGGTCGATCGTCGGCAGGACCGCGCGGAGGACCGCCTCATGCGTGCAGAGGAACTCCAGCCGGCGGCGGGCTTCGTCGCCGGGCGGAACGACCCCAGGGTTGTCCGCCTCGAGGCGCATCAGTTTGTCGCGCAGCTCCCGGGCCAAACCCAAGGCGGCGGTGGCCTGCCCTTCGCGGAGACGCTGGGCCAGCGCCGCGGATCGCTCGGAGATGTCGCGCAAGGCCGCCGCGGAACGCCACTGGTTGCGCAGGTTCTCGAGCTCGGACTTGCGGGACGCGGTGGCCCACGCGCTGCGCGGGAACTCCTGCTGAAGCCGCAGATGCAGGCTCAACGCGCGGTCATAGGCCGTCGCCGCGGCTTGGGAATGCTCCTCGCCGGGCGTCGCGCGGTAGCGCGCGATGGCCGCCTCCGCCAGGTTTTCGGACGCGGCGATCTCGCGATGCAAGGCGTCGGACCGCATGGTCTCCTGACGGTCGCCCAAGCGGTCCACGCGCCCGAACTCGGTCTCGAGGACGTCGCGGTATTTCTCGACGAAGGTCTGTTCGAGCTCGATCGCTTCGCCCAGCAGGCGCACCGCGTCGGCCACCCGGCCGGCCTTGAAAGCGTCTTCGGCGGTCGCCTCCAACGCGCGGCCCTTCTCCCGCAGCGGTTGGGCCTCCAGGCGCCGGAGACGCGTGTCGAGGCGGGCGATCTTGCCGACGTCGGCGTAACCCGAGAAGATCCAACGCCCCTCGATGAGGCGTTCGGCGTCGAGCGCGCGACGCAGTTCGCGCATCGCGCCGGCGTGGTCGGTCTTGACCATGGCCGTGGACTTCTCCTCGGCTTCGGTGGCCGCGGCCCGGAGGCGTTCGGCCTGGATGACGTGGTAGCGGCGGCGCAAGGCCTCCAAGCGCGCGTTCTCCGAAGCCAAGGCGCCGCGGCAGGCAAGGTAATCCTCCTGGGCCTGGACGGCCTCGCCGAGCAGCGCGATGTCGCCGTCGTCGATCAGCGGCTTCTCGAGGCGACGTCGTTCGAAGGCGGCCTCCTTCGTCAGCGAGCGCTGCCGGAGCTCCTCGGCCTGCGCGGGACTGAGCGCGGCGAGGCTGCTGCCCGCGGAGCGCTGGCCCTCGGTCACCAACCAGCCGGCGAGCAGGAGCAAGCCGATGGAGGCGACGACCATGAGGGGGGTGCCGGCCTTATCCCAAAGGCGTTCCCATAAGCCTGGTCCGGCTTGCGGGAGGGATTTCTTGCCGGGCAGGAAATCGGTCTGGGGGTCGTGGGGGCCTAGGGACATGGAACGTCATCCGC
The DNA here is from genome assembly GCA_947453335.1 of Opitutia bacterium. GTDB lineage: Bacteria > Verrucomicrobiota > Verrucomicrobiia > Opitutales > UBA953 > UBA953. Next base: position 42,737 of record CANGFP010000001.1, read on the forward strand.
CGGTTTCGGGTCCGGCTGATTGTTTGCTTTAATAGTTTGCTAGGCTGGTTCATGAAAGAAGGACCTTCAACCTTCGAAATGCCTCAATTCAAACGCATCGCTGTCGTGGGAGCCGGCCTCATCGGAGGCTCGGTCCTCCTCGCCGCTGCCCGACGCCGACTGGCCGGCTCCCTGGCCTGCTGGTCGCGTTCGGCGGAAGCCCGCGCGATGCTCAAAGGCTACGGGGTCGCCGAGGTCTTCGACAACCCCGTGGACGCCGTCCGCGGCGCCGATGTGGTCGTCGTCGCGACGCCGGTCGACAAGATGGAGGAATCCTTCCGGCAGATCTCGCCGGGGCTCGCCCCGGGCGCGCTCGTCACCGACGCCGGCAGCGTCAAGGCAGCCATCCAGGCCGCCGCCCGGGTCCTGCCCACGCACGTGGCCTTCGTCGGCGCCCATCCCATGGCCGGGTCCGAGAAAGCCGGTGCGGCGCACGCCTCCGCCGAGCTCTTCGTCAACCGACCCTGTTTCGTCACGCCCACCGGCGCCGAAGCCACCGCCGAAGTCCAGCGCACGCACGCCTTCTGGCAGGGGCTCGGTTGCCGCACGGTGGAATGCGGCGCGCGACGTCATGATGAGATCGTCGCGGCCATCAGCCACGTGCCGCACGCCAGCGCTTCCGCGCTGATGCTGGCGGTCGGTGGCCTGCCGGGCTTCGATTCCGCGACGGCGGGTTCCGGCCTGAAGGACGCCACGCGCATCGCCGCCGGCGAGGAGAACCTCTGGGTCGGCATCCTGCTCGCGAACGCGACGCATGTCGCCGCGGGCCTGCGCGCCGCGGAAGAACAGACGGCCCGCCTGCGCCTGGCCCTCGAGGCCGGCGACGCCCCCCTGGTCCGCCAGCTGCTGGCCGACGCGCGCGTCCTCCGCCAATCCCTCGACCGTCCCGCATGAGCCCGACCCTGACAATCACGCCCTTCCGCTCCCCCGCCCGCGGCGTGGCCCAAGTCCCCGGCTCCAAGAGCATCACCAACCGCGCCCTGCTGCTCGCCGCCCTCGCCGAGGGCGAGACGCTCTTCACCGGCGCGCTCTTCAGCCGCGACACGCGCATCCTCATCGCCGCGCTGCAGGCGCTCGGCTTCGACGTCTCCGCGGACGAAGCCGCGCAGACGATCCGCCTCATCGGCCTCGGCGGCCGCATCCCCAAGGCCCAGGCCAGCATCCACGTCGGCAACGCCGGCACCGCGGCCCGCTTCCTCACCGCGTTCCTCGCGCTGGCGCCGGGCGGCGTCTACGCCTTGGATGGCGACGAAGCCATGCGCGCCCGCCCGATGGCCGGCCTGCTCGAGGCCCTGCGTGGCGCCGGCTGCCGCGCCGTGCGCGCCGACGGCGAGCCGGCGACGCACTTCCCGTTCACCTTGCATACCGCCGGGCGCCTTGGCGCGCTCGAGGTCGACGCCTCCGCGTCCTCCCAGCTGCTGTCCGCCCTGCTCATGGCGCTTCCGCTCTCTCCCGGCGCCTCCGTCCGCATGAAGGGCGCGACGGTCTCCGAGCCGTTCGTCGCGATGACCGAGAAGATGTGCGCGCAGTTCGGCCGTCCGCTGACGCGCGCGGCCGACGGCGCCTGGCGCTGCGCCCAGCCCGGGCCCTACCGCGCCGCCGGCACCTACGCGATCGAACCCGATGCGACCGCCGCGAGCTATTTCATCGCCTTGCCCGCCGTCACCGGCGCCGGCGCCTCCGTCCGCCTCCAGGGCTACGTGAAGGATGGGCTGCAGGGCGACACCGCGTTCGCGGACGTCGCCGCCCGCTGCGGCGCGACGCTCGCCCCGCAAGGCGCGGCGCTCGTCGTCGGCACGTGGTCCGACCTCCGCGGCGGCGATTTCGACTTCAACGACTTCTCGGACACGTTCCTGACGCTCGCGACGTTGGCCCCGCTGGCTTCGTCGCCGACGACGATCCGGAACATCGGCCACACGCGGAAGCAGGAGACCGACCGGGTGCTCGCGATGGCGACCGAACTCGAACGCCTGGGCGTCCGGGTCGAACCGACCGCCGCAGAGCTGCGGGCCGACGACCGGTTGGCCACGCTCACGATCCATCCGGCCCGCGAGGCGCTCCGGCAGGCCGCCGCCCGCGGTCCCGTCGAGATCCGCACGTACGAGGACCATCGCATGGCGATGAGCTTCGGCATCCTGGGTTCCTTTGACCTCTTCGGCGACGGTCGTCCTTGGATCGCCATCCAGGATCCGGCCTGCACCAGCAAGACGTTCCCGAAGTTCTTCCAGGCCCTCGAGGCCTTGCGCACGCGCTTCGTCGCGGTCGCCGTGGACGGCGGCGCGGCGTCGGGCAAATCGAGCACCTCCCGCGCCGTGGCGCGCGACCTCGGCCTCCTGCACGTGGACACCGGCGCGCACTACCGTTCGGTAACGCGCGCCCTCCTCGACGGCGGCGCACGCCCCGACGATATCGGCTCCGTGGAACAGGCCCTCTCCAGGCTCCAGCTTGGTTCCGTCGTCAGCGGCGTTTCGTCGGGCCTCACGCTCGACGGGCGCCAGCCCGCCGACGCCACCCTGCGCACCGAGGACGTGAACGCGACGGTGTCGCGCTTCGCCGCCCTCCCGGCCGTGCGCGCCTTCCTCCTCGCCTACCAGCGTTCCCAGGTCGAGCTCGCCCGTTCCGCGGGCTTCGCCGGCGTCATCATGGAAGGCCGCGACATCGGTTCCGTGGTCCTGCCCCGCGCCGAAGTCCGCCTCTTCCTGCAGGCCGACCCCGTGGCGCGCGCCCAGCGCCGGGCCGCCGAAGGCCAGGCGGACGCCGTCGCGCAACGCGACCTGCTGGACTCCACCCGCGCCGCGGCCCCGATGGTCTGTCCCGAAGGCGCGACGCGCCTCGACAACACCCACCTGCCGCTCGCGGAAGTCGTCGCACAGGTGAAGGCCATGATCGGCACCGCCGCGCGCCTCGGATGATCCTCTCGTCGAACAACCTCGTCTACAAGGCCGTGTACCATGGTGCGCGCGCGTTCGCCGAGGTGTTCGCCACGCTCGAGGTCGAAGGCTGGGAGAACATCCCGACCGGCGCCTGCCTCTTCGCGTCGAACCACCAGAGCATGCTCGACCCGCCCTTGATCGGCTCGTGCCTCCCGCGAGAGATCGCGTTCATCGCCCGTCGTTCGCTCTTCGACAATCCGTTATTCGGTTCTGTCATCCGCGCCTGCCACGCCATCCCGGTCGACCGCGGCGAAGCCGACATCGGCGCCATCCGGGTCGCGCTCGCGGCGTTGGCCGAAGGCCGCGGTCTGCTGATCTTCCCAGAGGGCACGCGCAGCAAGGACGGAGAGTTCGGCGAAGCCAAGGCCGGCGCAGGCCTGCTGGCCTGCAAGTCCGGCGTCCCCGTCGTGCCGATCCAGATCCGCGGCGCCCGCAACGTGCTTCCGCGCGGCGCGCTCTTCCCGGTCGGGGGCGCCCAGGTGCGCGTGCGTTTCGGCAAGCCGCTGCTGCCCGCCGACTACGATCCCGGCGAAGGCGCCCCCGGCCGCACGATGGAAGCCTCCCGGCGGATCCTCGCGGCGATCAAGTCGCTGCCGGATTGCCCGACGCCTGGACTCTGAGCGCGCCCGCGGCGCTTACGAGATGCGCTGCGGCATCACGACGCAGAGGAAGTCTTCCTTCAGGCCGCGGATGACGCCCGGGGAGAGGTCGTCCTTGAACTCGAAATCGAGCTCGTCCTCGGTGACCGCCTTGAGCGGCTCGGTGACGTACTGCGGGTTGAAGGCGATGTTCACCTCGGGACCGTCGTACTTCACGGCGATCGGCTCATGCGCCTCGCCGGAGTCCGACTTCGCGGTGATCTCGAGGTTCTGGTTCTTCTTCGAGACGCTGAATCGGATGGTGTTGTTGCGGTCGTCGCACATCAGCGCGGCGCGGGCCACGCTGTCGAGGAGCTTCTCGCGCTCGAGGCGGACCTTGCTGCCGGCCTCCTTCGGGATGACCTGGCGGTAGTTCGGGTAGTTGCCTTCGACGACCTTGGAAACCAGCTGGATGCGGTCCACGAGACCCTCGTCGTTCTTGGGGATGTCGATGGTGAAGCCGACCTGGCGCTCGTTGTGCGAGACGTGGGCCTTACCGCCGACCTTCAGGAGGCGCTGCAGTTCCGCGATGGTGCGGGCGGGCAGGATCAGCGCGAGGGCCTTGTCCGGACCTTCAAGCGCGCGTTCGCACTTGGCGAGACGCCGGCCATCGGTGGCGACGACGGTGAGCTTACCGTTCGAGAACTCGAAGAAGACGCCGTTGAGGATGTAGCGGTTCTCGTCGGTCGACTGCGCGTAGCTGACCTTGCGCAGCATGGAACCGAGATCCTCCTGTTCGATGGAGATCGTGGGCTGACCGGAGAAGCTGGCGATCGGGGGGAACTGGTCGGCAGGCAGGCCGGCGATCTGGAAGACGGAACTGCCGGAGGTGACCTTGACGCGATCCTTACCGGTGAGTTCGACGACGGTCTCGGCGCCCGAGAGCGAGCGGACGATCGGGACGAGCTTCTTGACGGGCAAGGTGATGCGGCCCGGGGAAGTCACGGTGGCCTTGATGCGGCAGCAGATGCCGAGGTCGAGGTTGGTCGTCGTCAAGGTCACCGTATCGCCTTCGGCTTCGATCAGCACGTTCTGCAGGATCGGCATCGTGGCGCGGTTGCCGACGACGTTGGTGACGCTGGAGAGGCCGTTGAAGAAATGATTACGGTTTACCTTGAACTTCATGATGCTGACAGGTTTGAGGCTGCGAGGGGTCTGTTGCAATCCATCAATGCCCACTTCCGGAGGGTGTGTATTAATAGATTACCCTTTGAATTAAATACAGTAACACCCGTAAGGGTCGGAAGCCCGTGGATAGTTCCCCAAGGTGTTGAAAGCAGGTGGGATGGGCTTTTCGGAGGACTGTGCATAGGCTGCGAATAGGGCCACCCTTGTTCACATGGACCCAGAAGCCCCGATGCCTCACCCCTTATTCACACTCCAGGCTCGGTTTCGTCCTCATCCTCAGGAGCGGGGTCCGTCTCCTCCTTGCGGAGCAGGAAGAAGTGTCGGATGACCCCCCAGGCGATGTAGCCGAGGAAGACCGCCGGGAGGGCGAATTCGCGGTAGCGATAGGCGGCCACGGCCACCAAGATGATGAGGATGAAGCCGCGGGAACGTGTCTTCGTGTTCCAATCGACCTTCTTGAAGCTGGGGAAACGCACGTTGCTGACCATCAGGTAGGAGATGATCAGCATCAGCGGCAGGAGGGTCCACGACCAGGATTGCAAGGGCAGCACGTCCGTCTGCGCGCCAGGAGCGACCTTGATGATCTTGGAGAGCACGAGCACCAAGGAGGCCATCATGCCTGCCGCCGCGGGCGAAGGCAGGCCCACGAAATCACCTCCTGCCGCGCGTTTTTCGTTCCCGGGAACCAGAGGGTTGGTGAGCACGTTGAACCGGGCGAGGCGGACGCCGACGCACAGCAGGTAGATGAAGGCCAACAGCCAGGTCACGAGCTGGATGTCGTCGTTGGTGCCCGGGTTGATGATGAGGAAGCAGGCCATCAGCGCCGGGGCGACGCCGAAGGAGACGGTGTCCGCAATGGAATCGAACTCGGCCCCGAAGAGCGATTCGCGCTGCGTGGCGCGGGCCACGCGCCCATCGAAGAGGTCGCAGACGCAGGCGAACAGGATGAACCAGACCGCCATCACGTAGTGGTCCGAGCGGTCGGCTGCGCTGGGCGTGGTGAAGCGTGCTTCGATGCACTCCTTCATGGCCAGGAAGCCGCACAGCATGTTGCCCGCGGTGAAGAGGTTCGGGAGGAGGTAGATGCGCGCGGCTTCCTCCGGGGAGTTGTAGCGCTGGGGGGTCGGGGTGCTCACGGTCAGGATTTGTCGCCGTCGAGGTACTTCCAGAAACCGCCTTCTTGTTCGATGCGCGCCTCGTCCTCGGGGAACGGCAGGTGCGAACGGAAGGCGAAGTCCGCGTAGGTGTGGCGATGCAGGACGTAGTTGGCGAGCAGCGCGTTCTCGGTGGCTTCGAAGTAGATGCGGAACTCGCCGACGCGCAGGCGATGGTAGACGTGCCCGTCCCGGCGCACGGTGCCGAGGTCGGTGCGGCCGCGGAGCAGTTCCTCGGGCGTCAGGGAAGAGAACGCTTCGACGACCTCCATCTGCTCCAGGGTCGGCAGCTTCGCCAACTCGCGGATCGCTTGGTCGCTGAAATTGACTTGGTACATCGGTGCGGAAAGCGAACCCGGCTTAGGGCGGGGTCGCAACCTAACAGTTGGCCGCCGACCAGTCCGAAAGCAGGAAATCCACGCGTTTCTCGACCAGGTCGAGGACTTCCTCGAAGCCTTCGGCTTCGCCATAGTAAGGATCGGGCAACGGTTCGGTGCCGAGGAACAGCGCGACCTTCGGGAGATGTTCGGCGGGGCAACGTCGTCGGATCTCGCGGAGGTTGAGCGCGTCGGCCGCGTAGATGACGTCGAAGCGCGCGAAGTCATCGGCGGCCAGCTGGCGGGCGCGGAGCGGGGTCAGGTCATACCCGCGCAGCCGCGCGTGATGGATCGAGCGCGGGTCCGGCGGTTCGCCGACGTGGTAGGCTTCCGTGCCTACGGAATCCACCTCGACTTCGATCCCGCGACGCCGGGCCTGTTCCCGGAGCACGACTTCCGCGGTCGGGCTCCGGCAGATGTTGCCCATGCAGACGAAGAGGACCTTGCGCCGCGCGGCGGCCATGGCTGCAGGCGGGGTCAGACCTTGCCGCCGAAGCTCTGGTGGTCGTCCAAGTCGAGGACGTCGAACCAGGTCGTGATGTCCTCGCGCTTGGCGCCGGCGGGAGTGGAGGACTGGTAATGGCTGAGCCGCTCGCGACCCGCGGGGGCCGAGGGGGCGCGCTGCTCGTGGAAGGCGCTGAAGGCGGCGATCTCGTAGGCGGCGCGGGGGTGCTTGGCGTTGGCCAGCATCCAAGCGAGGACTTCGCCGTCGCCGAGGCCCTTGGCGACCTGGGCCTTGAGGGCTTCGGCGTCGATACCGAGGAAGTTCAGGACGTTCTGGTCCAAGGAGCAGTTATAGGTGTACTCACCGTTTTTCCCGATCAGGGTAGCCCGGGCTTTGTCGAGCATGCGGGGTAGGATCACCATTCCGCCTAGGCGGCAACGGGGGCTGCGAGGGGGGTGTTCAGTCAGGTCGTAGGGGTTATAGGCCATAATTTGGCAAAAATGGGGCTTTTTCTGGGTTTCGCAAGAAAACAGGGATAATACCTATGGATGGGGGGTTGCCAAAATGTCACACCTCACTCTAACTCTAGGGATGCCCCTCTTGGCAGGTGATACCCCCCTCCCCTTTCCGCAAGGGGCTTTGGCCATGGCCTGCGCGTTCATTTTCTTGATCGGCGCGGCTTGGGATTGGCAGGTCAAGTCCGGGACTGCGGACCCGGCCATGCGTTCCGGTGGACTCTGGTTCCTGCGCCTGGGCTGGCTGCTCCTTACGGCTGGCTTGGCCTACGATGGCCTGACCCGCAACACGCTGCCGGTCGATACTTCCGCCGGGCTCCTGCTGTCGATCGGCTGGGGGCTCGCGGGCGTGGCGATCTTCCTGGATCTCACGTTCGACCATCGCCTACCGGTCTGGGTGATCTCCTCGGCGACCATGGTCAGCGTCTTTGTCGCGACCCGGTTGGGCGGCGAAGGGCATGCCTTCGCGTCCACGGTCAAGCCGCTGATCCGCCTGCACATCGGCGCGACGATCCTCGCCTATTGTCTGCTCGTCGCGCAGGCCCTGAACGCGCTCGTCTATCTCCTGCAGGACCGCGCGTTGGCGCGCCGTCGTTTCGGCGGCATCTATGGTCTCCTGCCGGCGTTGGTCCCGCTGGACAAGATCGGCGCCAACCTGCTCGGCGCGGCGGTCTGGATGCTTGGCCTCTCCGTCGTCATCGGCGCGGTCGATGGTTTCGCCTCCGTCACCGGTTTCGCCAATCCGCCGAAGCTCCTGCTCGCCGCCGTCACCTTGGGCGCGGCCGCTTCCCTGCTCTTCCTCCGGCGGCGCGGGGCGATCGGCGGCGCGGCCTTCGCCCGCGGCTCCCTGTGGATCCTCCTGCCCGCGCTCGCCGCGCTGTGGCTCGCCTTGCCGACCGCCCGATGAGCGCGCGTCCTTCCACCTTGGTGGCGCTCAGCGCCACGCACCACACCGCCGGGCTCGACGCGCGCGCCGCGTTCAGCGTCCCGCCGGCGGGCGTCGAGGCGTTCTATCGCGCGGCGCGCGAAGCGGGTCTCGGCGAGGTCGTGCTGCTCGCGACCTGCAACCGGCTCGAGGCCTACGCGATCGGCGATGAGGCCGCGGCGCTCCACGCTCGCGCCGCGCTCATCCAGGCCACCGGCGTGCCGCCCGCCGAACTCGACCGCCATCTGCGGCCGATCCCCGGCCTGCAGGCCGTCGAGCACCTCTTCGCCGTCGTGTCGGGCCTGGATTCGCAGATGATCGGCGAGGCCGAGATCGCCGGCCAGGCCAAGGACGCCTACGCCGACGCCTTGGCGCGCGGCATGACGGGTCCCGTGCTCAACCGCATCTTCCAGCGGGCCTTCCAGGCCGGCGCCTGGGCGCGTACGCACACCGGCATCTCGCAAGGCCAGGTCAGCCTCGGCAACGTCGCCGTCGAGCTCGCGACGCGCGTCTTCGGGCGGCTCGCCGAGGCGCGCGTCCTCGTCCTCGGCACCGGCGACGTCGGCCGCCAGGTCGTCCAGGCGCTCGTCTCGCGCGGCGCCACGCAGGTGTCCGTCGCCTCCCGCACGTTCGAGAACGCGCGCGTCCTCGCCGAGGAGTTCGCCGGCGCCTCGCTGACGTTGGCGGACGCCCTGCAGCAGGCCCATGCCCACGATGTCATCGTCGGCTGCGCGTCGGTCGAGCGCGCGCTGCTCGACGCGGACGCGGTGCGCGAACTCGCCCGCCGTCGCCAAGGCCGCCCGCTGCTGCTCGTCGACCTCGGCGTCCCGCGCAACTTCGACGCCGCGAGCCGTTCCGTCGAAGGCGCCTACCTCTGCGACCTCGACGACCTCGCCGGCGTCGCCAATGCGAACCTCCAGGCCCGCCTGGCCGAGGTGGACCGCGCGCGCGCCGCGCTCGGCGAGAAGGCCGCCCGCGCCTGGGGCGCCACCCAACGACCTGAATCCGGAACCCCATGAAGCCCACCGTCCTGATCGTCGATGACGAGAAGCACACGCGCGACGGCCTGCGCGCGGCGCTCGAAGACAAGTACGAGACCTTTGTCGCGAAGGACGCGGCCGAGGCCGCGCGCCTGATGCAGGACGTCCCGCCCGACGCCGTGCTCACCGACCTCCGCATGGCCGGCGAGGACGGCATGGCCGTGATTGACCGCGCGCTCAAGCTCTCGCCCCAGCCCGTCTGCCTCATGATGACGGCCTACGGGGACGTCGAGACGGCGGTGCGCGCGATGAGCCACGGGGCGTACTGGTTCCTCCAGAAGCCGGTCGACCTCCGGCAGGTCGAGCTGCTGCTGGAGCGCGGCCTCAAGGCGCGCGCGACCGAGAAGGAGGTCGCCGTCCTGAAGACGCGCCTCGACCGCAAGTTCTCGCTCGGCGAGGTCGTCGGTTCCTCCGCCGCCCTGCAGCATGCCATCGAGCAGGTGCGTTCGGTGGCGACCTCGAACGCGACCGTCCTCCTGCTCGGCGAGACCGGCACGGGCAAGGAGCTCTTCGCGCAGATGATCCATCAGGCCAGCCCGCGCGCGAAGGGGCCGTTCATGGCCGTCCATTGCGCGGCCATCCCGGCCAACCTGCTGGAGAGCGAGCTCTTCGGCCACGAGAAGGGTTCCTTCACCGGCGCGAACGAACGCCGCGTCGGGCGGTTCGAGTCGGCCGACGGCGGGACCCTCTTCCTCGACGAGATCGGGGAGATCGACGCGACGACGCAGATCAAGCTGCTGCGTTTCCTGGAGACGCGCAGCGTCGAGCGCCTCGGGTCGCATAAGCCCATCCCCCTCGACCTGCGCCTGGTGTGCGCGACCAACCGCGACCTGCAGCAGATGGTGAAGGAGGGGAAGTTCCGCGAGGACCTCTTCTACCGGTTGTCCGTGGTGCCCCTGCGCATGCCGCCGTTGCGCGAACGCCAGGACGACATCCCGCTCCTGCTCGCCCATTACCTCAAGCGGTTCTCCGGCGAGAACAACCTCCCGGAGGCTCGCCTCTCCGCGGACGCCTTGGCCGCGCTCGGTCGCTACCCGTGGCCCGGCAACATCCGCGAGCTGCGCAACACGTGCGAGAACCTCGCGGTGCTGCGCGCCGGCAAGGTGGTCGCGGCGGCGGACCTCGATCCGCGCTACACGCAGCCGATCGCCGGCGCCGGCGTGTCCCGGCCCATCCTGCCCGTCGCCTCGGGCGGCATGTTCGACAAGGAGCAGAACGAGAAGGAGCTGCTCAAGCAGGCGCTCGCCTCGGCCTCCGGCAACCGCACCAAGGCGGCCGAACTGCTGGGCATCTCGCGCCGTACGCTGCATCGCAAGCTGCTGCAATGGCCCGAGCTCGAAGCCGGGGAGACGCCGCATGCTTAGGTCGGGTGTCTGGCTGTTCGCCGCGGTCGCCGCTTTCGGCGCCGACATCGTGGGCTCCGACCTCCTGAAGGCCGCGTTGACGGACGGGTTGCGTCAGGCTGCGCCGCGGTCGACCGTCGATCTCGCCGGCAGCCTGCCGGGCCGCCGCGCCCTCGCCGACGGCCGTGCGTCGGTCGGGCTGCTTTTCCTGAAGGAAGGGGAAGCGGAACCCGCCGCGCCGTCCGGCCAAAGCTTCCAGCGCTACTTGTTGGCGAACGCCGCCGTGGTCGTCGCCGTCCATAAGACCAACGCGCAACCGCAGGTCAGCTTCGCCGACCTCAACAGCCTCTTGGCGAAGGATCCCAAGGTCTACTACGTGAACTGGAACGACCTCGCCGGAGGCAACCAGTCGGATACGATCCTGACCTATCTCTACGCTCCGCATGGGGCTTTCACCAGGGAACTGCTCCAAGGCGTCGTGCTCGTCGGTCAACCCTACCGTGCGGAGGTCAATTGGGTCATGGATTGGGCGCCGGTCGGCCAGAGCTTGGCCAACCGTCCGGCGACTTTGGCTTTCGCCCCGGCCTTGCCTGCTGGTTCCGAGGGCCGGGTGCTCCAGGTCTCCGATGGGCGTCCAGGGAAGTCCCAGACGGCCTATGCTCCCGATGAGATGAATATCTACAACGGGGATTACCCTCTTCGCCTACCCTTGTACCTCTATGTGCGTTCCGACCGCCAAGCCGCCCATAAAGAGGGCCTGAAATGGCTGTTTTCCGAGGCCGCTGCCGACAGGATCCGCGCGGCCGGGCTCTACCCTGCCCCGAAGGCTATTCGGGAGCGTTTAGCCCAAAGGCTTGACAGCCGCTAGGCAGATTGGTCTGCTTCCCTTCCGAAAGCGCGCGTAGCTCAATGGTAGAGTACCACCTTGCCAAGGTGGCTGTTGCTGGTTCAAGTCCAGTCGCGCGCTCCACTTTAAACCCACCTTCAACGGTGGGTTTTCTGTTTTAGGAGGCGGTCGGCAGGGTCACCGTCACCTTGAGGCCCTTCGGTCGGACGTTGTCGGCCGTCACCGAGCCACCATGGAGTTCCGCGACCTGGCGGACGATGCTGAGCCCCAGGCCGCTGCCGCCCGCCCGGCGGGACTTGTCCGTCCGGTAGAACCGGTCGAAGAGCCGCGGTAGGTCGACCGCGGCGACGCCGGCGCCGTCGTCCTGCACTTCCAGCGCGACGCCGCCCGGGACATGCGAGGTGCGGATCAGGAGCCGCGAAGCTCCTGCGGCGTGCGCCAGCGCGTTCTCGATCAGGTTCTGCACCAGACGCCGGGCCTGGACCGGGTCGGCCGCGGCCGTCTCCTCCGCGCGGAGCTCGAGCTCGACGGCGACCTTCGCCGCGCGACAGCGCGGCCCGAGCTCTTCGGCGACCTCGCGGCACGCGCGATGCAGCGCGCCGGCCTCGCGCCGCATCAGGTGCGGCGAACTCTCGAGGCTGGCCAGCGCGAGCAGCCCTTCGACGAGCCCTTGCAGGCGTCCGACCGAGGACACGATCTTCTGGATGAAGCGCGCCCGGTCCTCGGGCGTCATCGTCGCGTGGTCGTCGGCGAGCGTCTCGGCGTAGCCGCGGAGGATCGTCACGGGCGTCCGCAGGTCATGCGAGACATTCGTGACGAAGTCGCGCTCCATCGCCTGGAGGCGTTTGAGCGCCGTGACTTCCGCGAGCACGAAGATGACCGCGCCTTCGCCGAAGGCCTCGGGGTCGGTGCGCGCGCCGGCGGCCTGGATCCAGGCGTCCGCCAGCGGCGCGCGGTGCAGGAGGATGGTGTCCCCCGCCCGGCCTTCGCGCCGCACCTGGCGGATGAGCTCGATGAAGTCCGCGCTGCGCACGAGCGGCACGATGGGTCCGCCGAGGTCCGCGTCCGAGAGGCCGAACAGCGCGCGCGCCGCGGGGTTCGCGAGGCGCAGCCGATCCTGCGCGTCGACGACCAGCACCGCGTCCGTGAGGGGCGCGAGCAGCGCTTCGACGCGCTTGGCCGCGGCGGAACGGATCTCCGTCTCGGTCAGCGTGCGGCCTTCGATGGCGCTGAAGAGCTCGTCGAGGCGGAGCCGGCGGATCAGCCAGCCCGTCGGCCGCGCCTCCGCCGGCGCGCCGAGCAGCGCGCGCCGCGACCAGCGCAGGCAACGCAGGAGCTCCGCGACGCACCAGCCCGATAGGCAGAGCCCGCCGGCGAGGAGCGTCCAGGGAAGCCAGGTCATCGGTGGAGGAGCGTGCGCGGCGGCGAGGACGCGGGCGAGCGCAAAGCGGTCAGCCGACGACGCGGTAGCCGACGCCGCGCACCGTCTCGATCACGTCGCCCGAGGTGCCGAGCTTCTCGCGCAGGCGCCGCACGTGCGTGTCCACGGTGCGCGTCTCGAGGTCGGGCGAATAGTTCCAGACGTCGGCGAGCAGTTCTTCGCGCGACTGCACCCTGCCCTTCCGTTCGAGCAGCAGGCGCAGCAGCTTGAACTCCGTCGCCGTGAGCTCGAGCGCCTTGCCTTGCGCGGTGACCTCGTGGCGCTCGATGTCGAGCACGAGCGCGCCCGCCGCGAGGCGGGTCGTCGGCTTCGCGGCCGCGGACTTCGCTCGGCGCAGCAGCGCCTGGGCGCGTAGCATGAGCTCGCGCACGTCGAAAGGCTTGGTGACGTAGTCGTCCGCGCCGGACTCGAGCCCGCGCACCTTGTCGGCGGTCTCGCCCTTCGCGGTGAGGAAGATCACGGGCGTATCCTGGAGCAAGGCGTCGGCGCGCACCATGCGCAGGAGCTGCACGCCGGTCAGCTCGGGCATCATCACGTCCAGGATGATGAGGTCCGGACGGAAATCGCGCGCGAGGCCGATCGCGCGCAGCGGGTCGTTGAGCGCGCGGACCGCATAGCCGGCCTGCCGGAACTTGTAGTCCAAGAGCTCGGTGACATCGGTTTCGTCGTCCACGACGAGGATGCGCTTGAGGTGTTCGGCGTCTTGGTTGGCCATGGGTCTACTCAAAGACCATTCGATAGGCTGCGCCAGATTTAGGTGTCAATTAAGGCGCTCGGGTGACGTAGGTGGTTTTGATTTGTAAGTATATGATTTACAGTATCTTACAAATTTAAGACACCGGATTGTTTCAAGCCGTCGCCGTAAGTGTTACACGGGTCTGTTCCACGTGGAACAATGGACCACCCTCCCCTTCCTTTAGTTGGCTTTCTGCGCCCGGAATAGGACCATCAGCAGTGAGATGTCTGCTGGGTTTACTCCGCTAATGCGGCTGGCCTGCCCAAGGGTCTGGGGTTGGATGGCGTGTAGCTTCTGTCGAGCCTCGATGCCCAATCCATAGGCCTTGAGGAAATCAAATCCTACAGGGACCTTGAAGGCTTCAAGGTCGTGGAGTTTGCGGGCAGATCGGCGCTCGCGGTCCAAGTAGCCGCGGTATTTGACCCGGTACATGACCTCGGCTTGGACTTCAGGGGTTTCCGCCAAGAAGCTCGGCGGCAGGTCCGCCGGGACCGAATCCATCTGGCGGCGGAGCACGTCGCCAGCCAAGCCGCCGGAGATGGTGATTTTCTCCAGGTATTCGGTCCAATGCGCGACTTGGGCGGCCTTGGCCTCAATGCGGACCAATCTGGCGGGCGGCACCAGTCCATAGTTGGCGATTTTCTCCTTTAGGCGCAATTCAGCGCTGCCGTGGTTGAAAAGCAGGCGGTATTCAGCCCGGCTGGTGAACATCCGGTAGGGTTCCTGCGTTCCTTTGGAGACCAGGTCGTCGATCAATACGCCAATATAGGCTTCGTCGCGGCCGATGACCATGGGGGTCAGGCCTTTGACCCGACAGGCAGCATTAACACCGGCCACGAGGCCTTGGGCGGCGGCTTCTTCGTAGCCAGAGGTCCCGTTGATCTGTCCAGCGAAGAAGAGGCCAGCGACTTTCTTGGATTCCAAGGTAGGGTAGAGCTGGGTCGGGGGCGCGAAGTCGTATTCCACCGCATAGGCGGGGCGTAGCATCACGGCTTTCTCTAATCCAGGGATGGAATGGAGCATTTCCAGCTGAACCTCAAAGGGGAGGGAGGTCGACAGGCCGTTGATGTACCATTCGTCGGTGTTTCGCCCCTCAGGTTCGAGGAAGAGTTTATGGGACTCCTTTTCGGAGAACTTGACGAACTTGTCTTCGATAGAGGGGCAATAGCGCGGACCGACCCCCTTGATTTCGCCTCCATAGAGAGGGGATCGGTGAAGGTTATCGTGGACAATCTTGCCGGTGAGGCCCGAGGCCTCGGTCATCCAGCAGGATACCTGGTCGCTGCCAGGAGTCCAGCCGGGCAGGCGTTCGCCCCGTTGTTCCACGTGGAACATGTCCGACTCTTGGCGGGTGTCGTGGAAGGCAAAAAGGGTAGGGGAGGGGTCGCCCGGTTGCTCCTCGCACTGACTGAAATCAATAGACGACCCAAGGATGCGCGGAGGGGTGCCAGTCTTGAGGCGCTGCAGTTCAATTCCAGCCTCTAAGAAACTGTTGGACAACGACTTAGCACTAAAATCACCAAGGCGTCCCCCTTCGGTCTTGTTGGCCCCGATGTGCATCAATCCGCGCAGGAAAGTACCCGTCGTTACGACCACGGTCTTACCATAGAAAGAGAGGTCGAGATTGGTCTGTACCCCGACGACGGCGCCGCCTTCAAAGATCAGGCCCGTCACCATGGCCTGGAAGATCGTCAGACCCGGCTGCAGTTCGCAGAGGTGCTTCATCCGGAACTGGTAGGCCTTCTTATCGCACTGGGCGCGGGGGGCTTGGACGGCAGGTCCCTTCGAGGAATTCAGCAGGCGGAACTGGATGCCGGTGGTGTCGGCGGTCAAACCCATCTCCCCGCCGAGGGCGTCGATTTCCCGGACGATATGTCCCTTGGCCTGGCCCCCGATGGCGGGGTTGCAGCTCATCTGGGCAATGGTATCGATGTTGCCGCTGAGGAGCAGGACCTCGACCCCCATGCGGGCGGCCGACAGGGCGGCCTCGACGCCGGCATGCCCGGCCCCGCAGACGATGACGTCATAAGGGCGGCTGGGGCCGAGGCGGATCTCTTTGGGTGGTCGCATAGGAGGCTTCCCTCCTAGCGAAGGGAATCACTTCCCTATGCAGAAGGAAGCAAAGAGCTTGTCCAGCATACGCTCATTGTCGATGCGCCCGACGATCTCCCCGAGGGCGTCCAAGGCTTCCCGGCAACGGACGGCCGCCAGTTCCGTCGCGGCCGGAGGGCGGAGATGGTCCTGGGCCTGCTTCAGGGACCCGGCGGCCCGGAGCAGGGCGTCGGCGTGACGGACGCCGACGACGAGGTCTTCGGCGCCCGGGGCCACGTCGCGCGCCACCAGGATCTCGCCGAGCCGGGCGCGGAGCGCTTCGGCGTCGCGGCCGTCGAGGAGGCACGTGGGAATCTTCACGAGGTCCGTCCGCCACGACGCGTGCGCCGGATGCGCCGGCAGGTCGGTCTTGTTCTCGATGACGAGCGTGCGGTCCGCGGCGAGCAGGCCGTCGAGTTCGGGCGGCAACGTCGGCGGCGGCGCGGAGCGGTCGACGACGAGGAGCAGGAAGTGCGCGGCGCGCGCCTGCTCGAGCGAACGCTCCATGCCCGCGCGTTCGAGCGCGGAGCCCGCGTCGCGCAACCCCGCGGTGTCGACCGCGGTGACGGCGAGCGGCAGCCCGGCGACGGGCGCCTCGAGGAAGTCGCGCGTGGTGCCGGCCTCGGCGCTCACGAGCGCGCGCGCGGTGCCGGTGAGCGCGTTGAGCAGGCTCGACTTCCCCGCGTTGGGCGCCCCGACGACGGCGACGCGCAGGCCCGCGCGCAGCGTGGCGTCGTGCCGGGCCGTCCTGGCGTATCCGGAAAGTTCTGACTCGATTCCGGCCAATGTCCGCAGGGGTCCCGTCGGGTCCTCGGCGGGGAGGTCTTCCTCGGGGAAGTCGATGTGCGCCTCCAGGTGCGCCAGCGCCGCGAGCAGGCGGTCGCTCC
The DNA here is from genome assembly GCA_947453335.1 of Opitutia bacterium. Lineage (GTDB taxonomy): Bacteria > Verrucomicrobiota > Verrucomicrobiia > Opitutales > UBA953 > UBA953. Next base: position 59,276 of record CANGFP010000001.1, read on the forward strand.
ACGCGGCGACCTGCCGGCCGAGCTCGCCGGCGAGCTGGCGGCGGGCCGAGGCGAGCGCGCGTTCGGAGCTCGCGTGGATCAGGTCGGCGACGGCTTCGGCCTGGGTCAGGTCGAGCTTGCCGGCGAGGAACGCGCGGCGCGTGAACTCGCCCGGCTCCGCGGCGCGGCAGCCGCGCGCGAGGCAGTCCTCGGCGAGCCGGCGGGCGAGCAGCGGATTGCCGTGGCAGGTGATCTCAAGCGAGTCGCCGCCGGTGAACGAGCTTGGCGCGCGCGACAGGACCACGACGACCTGGTCGATGGGGTCGCCGGCGACGTCGCGCCACACGGCGACCGTCGCGCGCTTCGCGGTGGGCGGCGTCGCGCGACCGCAGGCGGCGCGCGCGATCTCCGCGGCGAGCGGGCCGTCGACGCGGAGCACGGCGAGCGCGGAGCGGCCGGCGGGCGTGGCGACGGCGACGATGGTCTCGGTGGTGGACATGCGGCGGACCATCCCAAGGGGGCGGGGCAGGGGAGGCAAGCGGTGTCATCGAGGCTGAAAAGGCTGGAAGGGCGGGAGGGGAACGGCACAGTTCGCCCCATCACTCCCGTGGAACACCATCGTTTCCTTTCTCCTTCCGCCGCGGCGGCGATCGCCTCCGCCCATGGCACCCCTTGCTACGTCTACGACCAGGCCACGCTCGAGGCCCAGGCCGACGCGATGCTGGCCTTCCCGAACGCCTTCGGCCTGACGGTCCGTTTCGCGATGAAGGCCTGCCCCAACGCCTCGGTGCTCCGCCTCTTCGCCGCCAAGGGTCTCCACCTCGACGCCAGCTCGGGCCATGAGGTCCGCCGCGCGCTCAAGGCCGGCGTCCCCGCCGACCGCATCTCGTTGTCCTCCCAGGAGCTGCCGGCCGACTTCGCCGAACTCCTCCGTTTGGGCGTGCACGTCAACGCCTGCTCCCTCCTGCAGCTGGAGCGGATCGGCCAGGCCCTGCCCGGCCACCATGTCGGCCTGCGCTTCAATCCCGGCCGCGGTTCGGGCGGCACGGGCAAGACGAACGTCGGTGGCCCCGACTCCTCCTTCGGCATCTGGCATGAATGGGCGGACCAGGCCCAGGCCCTCGCGACCAAGCACGGCCTCAAGGTCGTCCGCATCCACACGCACATCGGCTCGGGCAGCGATCCCGTGGTCTGGCAGGAAGTCTCCGCCGCGAGCCTCGCGCTCGTGCTGCGTTTCCCCGATGTCGTCGCGCTCAACCTCGGCGGCGGCTACAAGGTCGCCCGTGTCGCGACCGAGAAGGGCACCGACCCGCAGGTCGTCGGCGCTCCGGTGAAGCTGGCGTTCGAGAAGTTCGCCGCCGCCCATGGCCGGCCGCTGCGCCTCGAGATCGAGCCGGGCACCTTCCTCGTCGCCAACGCCGGCGCCGTGCTCTGCCGCGTGCAGGACGTCGTCTCCACGGGCGCCCGCGAGTTCCTCAAGACCGACACGGGGATGACCGAGATACTGCGGCCGTCGCTCTACGGTTCGCAGCATCCGGTGCACCTCTATCCGGCGAAACCGACCGGTCGCGTCCGCGATTACGTCGTGGTCGGACACTGCTGCGAATCCGGCGACCTCATCAGCTGCGCCCCGGGCGAGCCGGAGACCTTGGCCACGCGCGCGCTGCCCGAAGCGGCCGCCGGCGACCTCGTCGTCATCGGCGGCGCCGGAGCCTATTGCGCCGGCATGAGCACCAAGAACTACAACTCCTTCCCCGAGGCCCCCGAGGTCCTGCTGCAGGCGGGCGAAAGCTTCCGTCTGATCCGCCGTCGGCAGACGCTCGACCAGATCCTGCAGAACGAGGTCGGCCCGGAAGGCCTCTGAGCCGTGCCGCTGTGTCCGCCATTGGGCGCCACGGTGCCCGCGTCTCCGCACGGCACCGTCGTCTGCCTCCCGACGCTCGCCGACGTCGAAGGCTATGAACGGCGCGAGGCCGCGACCTGGAGCCGCATCACCGCGGGCTACCCGCGCTTCGTCCGCAACGCGCTCGTCGAGCAGGCCGCGACGCAGGCCGCCCGGGCGTTGGGCCGGGCGGGCTCGCTCTTCCCGCTGGCGTCGCGCCGCGCCGCGGAACGCATCTTGGCGTGGACCGGCGTGCAGGGCGCGTCGATCGACGCGGTCGGCGACTGGACCCTCGTCTCCTTCCCGGAAGGCGACCGCTCCGAGCCGTTCGCGAAGTTCGTCCAGCACACCGGTGCGCTGATCTCGTCGCGCCAGGCCGAAGCCCATCTCGCGGGCCGCGCCACCGACGCCGCCCGCGCCGCGGCCGACCTCGCGTCCATCCGGCTGACCTTGGCGCCGTACCTCGCGCCGGCGCGCGCCGAAGACCTCGTCGTGACCTTGGCGGGGATGAACGCGGTCGCCGCCGCCATCGCCGCGGTCGACGCCGTGCAGCGTCCGCGCGGCCGCCGCACCTGGATCCAGCTCGGGTGGCTCTACGTGGATTCCACGCGTCTCTTCGAGAAGGCCGCCGGCACGCGCCACGTGTTCGTGCCGGACGTCGCCGACCTCGCCGCCGTCGAGCGCCTGCTCGCGCAGGGCGACGTCGCGGGCGTCTTCACCGAGATCCCCAACAACCCGCAGCTCGAGACCACCGACGTCGCCGCGCTCCGACGCCTGTGCGACCGGCATGGCGCCAAGCTCGTCCTCGATCCGAGCTCCGTCGGGCTCGCGTCCGTCGACGTGCTGCCGTCCGCCGACATCGTGTGCTCCAGCCTGACGAAGTACGCCGCGGGCCGCGGCGACGTCATGGCCGGCGTGCTGGCGGTGCATCCGGACCGCCCGGACGCCGCGGAACTCCTGCGCGAGGCGCAGGCCTTCGCCGATGCGCCCCACGGCACGGACGCCGCGGAGCTCGCGGCGCAGGTCCTCCGCATGGCGGAGATCACCGCGCGGCTGTCCGCGCAGGCCGCGGAGCTTTCCCGTCGCCTGGCCGCCCATCCGTCGGTCCGCCGCGTCCGCACCGCGCTCACCACGGCGACCGCCGCCCATTACCGCGCGTTGCAGCGGCCCGGCGCCGGCGCCGGCGCCCTCATCACCTTGGAGCTGAACGCCGACCTGCGGACGACCTACGACCGTCTGCGCGTCGTGAAGGGCCCGAGCTTCGGCCTCGAGTTCACGTTGGCTTCGCCGTTCCTCTGGTTGGCGCACTTCAACGAGGTCACCACGCCGGAAGGCCGCGAGTCGATCCGCCGCGCCGGCCTGGACCCCGACCTCCTGCGCGTCTCGGTCGGCCTCGAGCCCATCGAGGAGATCTGGGCGGCGTTCGAGGCCGCCCTCAAGAAGTAGGCCCACCGCGAAGGTGGGCCCACGTGCCGCCGCCGTCGTTCAACCTTCGCCGTGGTCGTCGGGGCCGTCCGTCGCGTCCTCGTCGTTCGCCGCCGTCTTCTTGCCGGTCGCCGTCTTCTTCTCGGTGCGCGCCTTGAGCATCTTCTCGCGGAACGCGGCCCGTTGCTTCTTCAGGAGGTCCGCCGCTTCGGGATCCTGCTTGGCCAGCGCGTCTTCGTAGGCCTTGCGGTAGGCCGTCTCGGATTCCGCCGCCTTGGTCCGGGCGTGTTTGTATTCGGCGGCGGCCTTGGCGGCCAACGCGCGGTCGGCCTTGGCCTGCTGTTGGGCTTCGGCGACCTCGGGCAGGGCATGCACCTTGTGCTTGGCCGTGCTCAGCTTGTCCTGTTCGGGATTCCCGTCGGCCGTGTCGCCTTCGGCCGCGGCGGGTTGGGCCGGCGCGGCCGGCTCGTGCTTGGGCGCGTTCGCCTTGGCGGCGAGGAGCGGGGAGGGGAGGGCGCCGGCGAGAAGGCCGGCGGCGAGGAGGAGGGGGATGAGTTTCATGGTGTGAGGGAACGGGCTTGAGGAAGTTGGTCCCCCGCCGATACTGCAAGCGTACCCCCGTAAGGCCCATTCCATGAAATTTCTCTCCCGTCTGCTCCTAGGGTTGCTCCTGTTCGCGCCGCTGGTCGCCGTCGCGCAGAAGAAGGGCGGCAACCGCGTCATCACCGCGCCGCCGCTGCCGCAGGTGCCCGAGCTTCCCGATGCCTTCCCGCAGGTCATCGGCACGCAGGTCATCGGACCCGCGTACAAGTTCACGAAGGAAGATCCCATCGTCGAAGGCGCGCTCGTCGTGCAGGCGATGGGCTCGCGCATCCTCAAGGTGCAGGTGCCGCCGGGCCCGCAGCTGAACCAGCTCATCGCGATGCCCTTCACGCACTACCTCGTGTGGTACCGGTCCAACGACGATTGGGCCAAGGGCTTCACGCCGGAGATGCGCCGCCGCGAGTACAACGCGATGTACGCCTTCACGAAGGACCTCCTCACGCGCCGCGACACCACCGGCAAGACGTTCTTCATCGGCCATTGGGAGGGCGACTGGTACCTGCTGCCCGACCGGGACACGAAGGCCGACGCCAGTCCGGCAGCCGCCGCCGCCATGGTCGAGTGGCTCAACGCCCGCCAGGAGGCCGTCGACGACGCCCGCGCCGAGGTCCCCTACACGCGTTGCCGCGTCTACACGTACGCCGAGGTGAACCGCGTGCGCGACGCGATGGTCGACGGCAAGAAGCGCATGGCCAACCTCGTCCTGCCGAAGGTCAACGTGGATTTCGTCTCGTACTCGGCCTACGACTGCCAGCTGCTGCCGGCCGCCGACGTCACCAAGACCCTCGACTGGCTCAACGCGCAGCTCCCGCCCAAGGCCAACCTGCCCGCGAAGCGCGTCTTCATCGGCGAGTGCGGGTTGTCCTGGACGGCCTGCGGCGGCGACGGCAAGGCGCATGAGCAGAAGAACCGGGAGATCTTCACGAAGTTCCTTTCCTGGCGCCCGCCGCTGGTCCTGTACTGGCAGCTCTACAACAACGAGGTGAAGGACGGGCAGCAGGTCGGCTTCTGGTTGGTCGACAACAAGAACCGCAAGACGCCTCTCTACGAGACGATGAAGGAGCTGTTCGTCCAGCAGGAGGAGTCCGCCAAGGAGCTCCGCCGCCGCACCAACCGCCTCCCGTCGTTCGAGCAGATGGCGGAGTTCTCCGAGAACTGGCTCGCGCAGAAGGCGAAGTAGTCGGGGCTTGAGAAGCCCACGGGGTTCGCAAGATTCCGGGCATGCGCCCTAAGCTGCTGATCGAAGGTCTCGCGACGTTCTTCCTCTGCCTGGCCTGCGCCTTCGCCCAAGGGCCGGTCGCCCCCTTCGTCGTCGGGGCCTTGCTCCTGGCCCTCGTCTACATGGGTGGGCCGATCTCGCAGGCGCACTACAATCCCGCCGTGACGCTGGCCTTCTGCCTGCGCCGCCGCCAAGCCTGGTCCGCCGGCTTGGCCTACGCGGCCATCCACCTCGGCGCGGCGTTCGTGGCGGCGTCCGTCGCTGGCCTGCTCCATGGCCATAACGACGAGAGCAGCCAACGGATCCTCGAGGCCCTGAAGGAGCCCGTGTTCGAGGGCTGGTTCGCCGAGACCTGCGTCGAGTTCCTCGGCACCTTCCTGCTGGCCTTCGTGATCCTCATGGTGGCGACCTCCCGCCGCACCGTCGGCAACGGCTACTACGGACTGGCCATCGCCGCGACCGTCGCGGGGCTCATGGGTGTCTTCGGCGCCTTTTTCCCTGACTTCAACCCGGCCGTCTCCTTCAGCAAGGCGTTGGAGGGTCCGTTCGGGGCCTTGAACGCCGAAGGAGCGGTCTGGCCGGCCTTCAGCCAGGAGTTCACCTACCTGGCCCATTCGACGCCGCGGCTTATCCTCGGCGTTCTTGGGCAGTTCCTGGGCGCCGCCTTGGCCGCCGGGACCTTCCTGGCCATCTTCCCGGAAGATCGTTGAGCGAAATCGCGTCCGTGGGCTTGAGTCCACGGGGGTTGCCGGCAAGGTCGTGGCATGAACCCGCTCTTCGTCGCCCATAAGCATTACGGTACCCTCGTCCTCGCCCTGATCGCCGCGGTGATCCTGGTCGCCTTCCTCAAGGGCCCCAACACGAAGTTCCAGCGCATCGTCGCCGTCCTCGTCGACATCAACCTCGTCGTCGGTCTCTTCGCGGTCCTGCAGGATGGGGCTCGCAACATCTCCTGGCTCCATCCGATCTTCGCGCTCGGCGCGGTCGGCCTGCTGCACGCCGGCGCGAAGAGCGAGGACCGCGCCAAGGTCGTCCGCTGCTTCACCATCGCCCTCGGCCTGCTCGTGCTCGCCTGGTCCGTCAACGCCCCCTGGGGCCCTGACTTCTTCAAGGGCAAGCTCCTGATCAAGTCCGCGCCCGCCGTCGCTTCCGCGCCCGCCGCCAAGTAAGGCGCCGTCGGTCCGCCGGGCCCGCCCCCGTCCATGTATCGCCTCGCCCTGAACATGCTCTTCGGAGATCGCGCCAAGCTCGCGATGCTCCTCTGCGGCCTGGCGTTCTCCGCCCTCCTGATGGCGCAGCAGACCTCGGTCTTCTTCGGCATCATGAGCTGGACGTACACGCCCGTGCACAACATCCGCGCGCGGATCTGGGTCAGCGACCCGATGGTCGAGCAGGCCAACGACGCCAAGCCGCTCCGCGACACCGACCTCTACCGCGTGCGTTCCGTCGACGGCGTCGCCTGGGCCGCCCCGCTGCACACGTCCTTCGTCCAGGCGCGCATGCAGGACGGCAACTTCAAGCTGATCACGCTCATCGGCCTCGACGCCGATACGTTCGCCGGCGCTCCGGCCACGCTCTCCGCCGGCCGCATCGAGGACCTCCGCCTGCCCAACACCGTCATCGTCGACGAATGGGGCGCGCAGCTCATGGGCCGGCCGGTGGTCGGGCCCGACGGCAAGGAGACCACCGTGCCGCTCAAGGTCGGCGACACCTTCGAGGTGAACGACCTCGAGGCCCGCATCGTCGGGATCTGCAAGGTCCGCCGCGCGTTCACCGGCGGCCCGTTCGTCTACACCACCTACGACCGCACCAAGCAGTACACCCTCGGCGCGCGCCGCACGCTCAGCTTCATGCTCGTCGAGCCGCAGCCGGGCGTCGACGCTTCCGCCTTGTGCGACCGCATCGAGGCCGACACCGGCCTCAAGGCGTGGACCTCCGACACCGTCATCTGGGACTGGTCCGACCGCAGCCTGGCCCGCAACACGTTCTGGTGGTTCTGGAAGAACACGGGCATCCCGTTCTCCTTCGGCACCGCGGTCGCGCTCGGGCTCTTCGTCGGCATCGCGGTCTCGGGCCAGACGTTCTACTCGTTCGTGCTGGAGAACCTGAAGTACTTCGCGGCCATCAAGGCGATGGGCGCGGGGATGGGCGTCATCGCGCGCATGCTCCTCGTCCAGGCCTTCACCGCGGGCCTCCTCGGCTTCGGTCTCGGCGTCGGGATGGCCCAGGCCATCGGCCGCGCGATGATCGAGAAGGGCATGCCCCCGTTCGTGATGTTCCCGCAGATCTTCTGGGCGACGCTCGCGCTGGTGCTCGGCATCAGCCTGGTCTCCGCCGTCATCGGCATCATCAAGGTCTCGCGCGTCGACGCGGCCACCGTCTTCCGCGGATGAGCGCCCTCTCCGCCCATTCCGTCGCCGTCCGCACCCGCGGGATCGACATGTTCTTCGGCGACGGCGAGACCAAGGTCACCGCGCTCAAGCAGGCCGACTTCGAGGCCAACCGCGGCGAGCTCGTCATGCTCGTCGGGCCGTCGGGCTGCGGGAAGACGACCCTGCTCTCGGTCATCGCGGGGACGCTCACGCCGCAGGCCGGCACGGTCGAGGTCTTCGGCCAGCGCCTCGACGGGCTCGGCCAGGAGGAGCTCACCGCCTTCCGCCGGAAGCACCTCGGGTTCGTCTTCCAGTCCTTCAACCTCATCCCGACGCTTTCCGTGCTCGAGAACGTGATGGTGCCGCTGCTCATCCAAGGGGCGGCGCAGTCCGTCGCCGAAGCCAAGGCGCGCGCCATCCTGGAGAAGGTCGGTCTCATGGGCCGCGAGGACGGCCGGCCCAACGCGCTCTCGGGCGGCCAGCAGCAGCGCGTCGCCATCGCGCGCGCCCTCGTCCATGAGCCGTCGCTGCTCATCTGCGACGAGCCGACGTCGGCCCTCGATAAGGACACCGGCGCGCAGATCATGCAGATGGTCCGGGACCTCTCCCGCTCGCCCGACCGTTGCGTCGTGGTGGTGACGCACGACCACCGCATCTTCCGGTTCGCCGACCGCATCGCCGAGATGGAGGACGGGCGCATCCGCCGCGTCGTCGACGACCCCAGCCAGCTGGACGCCACCCACCTCTGACCTTTATGTTCAAGAAACGCCATCTTCTGATCGCCTTGGCGCTCGCCGGCGCCGGCGCCGCGCTGCAGCTGACCCGCGGCACGGCTTCCGAGACGCCGACCTTGCCGCCGGCCTACGCGCCCGCGACCCGCGACAAGGACGGGCTCATCGCCGCCGCCGGGCTCGTCGAGGCCGTCGCCGAGAACACGCAGCTGGGTTCGCCGACTTCCGGCACCGTCCAGAAGGTCCACGTGAAGGTCTGGGACAAGGTGAAGGCGGGCGATCCGGTCATCACCTTGGACGACCGCGACCTCGCCGCGCAGCTCCAGGTGCAGCTCGCCGGCGTCGTCGCCGCCGAGGCGACGGCCGAACGCGCCGACGACGCGGCCAAGCGTTGGACGGGCATCAAGGACAGCGGCGCGGTCAGCGCCGGCGACCTGCTCGCCTATCAGGTCGCTGCCAAGGAAGCCCGCGCGCGCCTGGCGCTCGCCAAGGCCCAGGTCGACCAGACCCGCGTGCTGCTCGACCGTCTCGTGCTGCGCGCCCCGATCGACGCCACGGTCCTCCAGGTGAACGTGCGCGTCGGCGAGTTCGTCGCGGCCGGCCTCAAGGCGCCGGTCGTCCTCGGTGACATCGCCCGCCTCCAGATCCGCTGCGACCTCGATGAGCAGCTCGCGCCCCGCATGCGCGCGGGCCTCCCCGCCAAGGGTTACCTCAAGGGCGAGAGCAGCCGCGTCGGCGGCGGCGAGCGCGCCATCCCGCTCAAGTTCGTCCGCATCGAGCCCTACGTCATCCCGAAGGTCTCGCTCACCGGCGGCAGCGCCGAGCGCGTCGACACGCGCGTGCTCCAGGTCATCTACCAGTTCGACCGTCCTGCCGACCGCGCGATCTTCGTCGGCCAGCAGATGGACGTCTACATCGACACGACCGCCGATGCGCCCCGCAAGTAAGAGCCTGCTGGTCGCGGCCGCCTTGCTCGTCGGTTGCGCGCATGAACCCGCGGCCCGTCCGGACACGCCGGTCGCGCCCGCGGCCTTCACGGCGCAGGCCCCGGCGGCTCCCGCCGATTGGCTGGGCCGGTTCGCCGATCCGGCGCTCGTCGCCCTCGTCCAGCGCGCCCGCGCCGGCAACCCCGACCTCGCGATCGTGCGCGCGCGCCAGCGCGAAGCCGAAGCGGCGCTCGTCGCCGCCGGCGGGGCCCTGCAGCCGACGCTTTCCGCGCAGGCCGGGCTGGAGTCCTCGCGCATCTCGCTCGAGACGGGCCGCGTTCCGGTCGGGGTCGGCATCCCGCGCCGCACCGATGTCGCCGGCCTCGGCGTGAAGGCCTCGTGGGAACTGGATTTCTGGGGACGCAAGTCGTCCGCGGTCGCCGCCGCCGAGAACGACGCCAAGGCTTCCGTCGCGGCCGTCGCGCAGGCCGACCTGGCCCTCGCCGCGGAGATCGCGCGCGTCTGGTTCGCCGTGCGCGGCGCCGCCGAGCAGCTCGCCTGCCTGGAGTCAGAGTTCGCTTCCCGCTACCGCGAGATGGAGATCGTCGAGCGCAGCGTCGCCGCCGGGCTCCTGCCGACCGATCCGCTGTCCACCGCGAAGCTCGCCGCGGCGCAGGCCAAGGTCGACGAAGGCCTCGGCCGCCGTCGCCTCGCCGCCGCGGAGAACGCCCTTCGCGCGCTGATCGGCGCCGCGCCCGGCGAAGCGCTGCCGCGTCCGTCGGCCGCGTCCGTCGCGATGCCCGCGTTCGGCGCCGGGTTGCCGTCCGAGCTCCTCCAGCGTCGTCCCGACCTCCGGGCCGCCGCCGCGCGCTTCGACGCCGCCGTCGCCCGCGAAGGCGCGGCGCTCGCCGACTTCTATCCTTCCGTCACGCTGAACGGCCAAGCCGGCTGGCAGGCCGATCCCGCGTCGCGCGTCGGCCGCGGTTCCTCCGCCTTCTGGGGCTTGGCGCCGAACATCGACCTTCCGCTCTTCGACGGCGCCCGCCGCGAGGCGAACCTCGAGGTCACGCGCGCGCGTCTCGCCGGCGCCGCCGCCGAATGGCAGAAGGCCGTGCTCGCCGCCTTCCGCGAGGTCGAGGACGCCCTTGCCGACCTCCGCGAACTCGAGCTGCAGGAAAAGCTCACGCAGCAGGTGCACGTCGCCGTCCAGGAGCGTCTGCGGAACGCCGAAGCCCGCCAGCGCGCCGGCGTCGCCAACGAGGCCGAGGTCGTCGTCGCGCGCCGCGACGAAGCGCTCGCGCGCCGGACGTTGTCTTTGGTCGTCTGGGAGCGTCGCCAAGCCGCGGTGCGCCTCGCGGCCGCGACCGGCGGCTGAGCGCCGGCGTTGCGGGCAAGAAGAAGGGCTCCCTTGCGGGAGCCCTTTTGCTTAGGCCTTGATCTGCGGACGCTTGGGGTCCGGCCAGTCGATGTGGAAGAACTCGCCGCGCGGCTTGTCGGTGCGCTCGTAGGTGTGGGCGCCGAAGAAGTCGCGCTGGCCCTGGAGCAGGTTCTGCGGGAGGCTTTCCGTGCGGTACGAGTCGAAGTACGACAGCGCCGAGCCGAGGGTCGGCACGGGGATGCCGTGCTTCACCGCGAGGGCGATGACCTTGCGCCAGTTCTTCTGCGCCTTCTTGACCGTCTTCTTGAAGTACGGGTCGAGGAGCAGGTTGGCCAGGCGGGGCTTCTTGCCGAAGGCCTCGGTGATCTTCTGGAGGAAGCGGGCGCGGATGATGCAGCCGCCGCGCCAGATCTGGGCGATCTCGCCGAAGTGGAGCTTCCACTTGTACTCGTTCTGTGCTTCGCGCATGAGCTGGAAGCCCTGTGCGTAGGAGCAGATCTTGGAGCAGTAGAGGGCGTCGCGGATCTGTTCGATGACCTTGGCCTTGTCGGGGTTGGTCATCGCGCGCTTCGGGCCGCGGAGGGCCTTGGCGGCGGCGACGCGCTCTTCCTTCACGGCGGAGAGGCAGCGGGCGAAGACGGCTTCGGCGATGGTCGGCGCGGCGACGCCCATGTCGAGGGCGTTGGCGCTCGTCCACTTGCCCGTGCCCTTCTGGCCGGCGGTGTCGAGGATGACGTCGACCAGCGGCTTGCCGGTCTCAGGGTCCTTCTGCTTGAGCACCTTGGCGGTGATCTCGATGAGGAAGGAGTTCAGGTCGCCCTTGTTCCATTCTTCGAAGACGTCGCCGATCTCGCTCGGGGTCATGCCGAGGAGGCCGCGCATCAGGTCGTAGGCTTCGCAGATCATCTGCATGTCGCCGTACTCGATGCCGTTGTGGACCATCTTGACGTAGTGGCCGGCGCCGTCGGGGCCGATGTGCGTCACGCAAGGCACGCCGCCCTTGATGGGCTGGCCGGGCTTGGCGCCCGTGAGCTCCACGCCGGTCTCGGCGTCGACCTTGGAGGCGACGGCTTCCCAGATGGGCTTGAGTTCGGCCCAGGCGGCGGGGTCGCCACCGGGCATGAGGGACGGCCCGAAGCGGGCGCCTTCTTCGCCGCCGGAGACGCCGGAGCCGATGAAGCGCAGGCCCTTGGCCTTGAGGTCCTTCTCGCGACGGATGGTGTCCGTCCAGAGGGCGTTGCCGCCGTCGATGATGATGTCGCCCTGTTCGAAGACCGCGGCGAGTTCGTTGATGACGGCGTCCGTCGGGGCGCCGGCCTTCACGAGGATGATGGCCTTACGGGGCTTCTTCAGGGAGGCCGCGAAGTCCTTCATGGTCGCGTAACCCGTGAGTTTACCCGGGGTCTTGGGGTTTTCCTTCACGAATTCGTCGGTTTTGGCGGCGGTTCGGTTGTAGACCGAGATCGCGAAACCGTGGTCCGCGATGTTGAGGGCAAGGTTCTGACCCATGACGGCCAGACCGATGAGACCAATGTCGGATTGCATAAGTGGGAGCATCGCAACCCCCGCCGCCCACGGTGGCAAACCAGAAAGAGGGTTTCCGGGGGTAGAAAGGGGTTTTTCGGGGGGTGGGATGGGGAAGCCCTTTCCCCTCGCCACCCCAAGGGGCCTTCCTTCTATAGAAGAGGTCATGTCCCAGCTCGTCGGCAAACGCATCACCCTCGGGGTCACCGGCTCCATCGCCGCCTACAAGGCCGCCGACCTGGTCTCCCAGCTGGTCAAGTACGGGGCCGAGGTCCAGGTGGTCATGACCAAGAGCGCGACCCAGTTCATCACCCCGATGACCCTCCAGATCATGTCCCGCCGCCCGGTGGCGGTCGACATGTGGGAAGAGGGCCGGAATTCCCAGCCGAGCCACATCGAGATCGCCGATTCGTCGGACCTCCTCCTTGTCGCTCCGTTGACCGCCAACACGATGGCGGAGTTCGCCCACGGCCTCGCCCCCGATCTGCTGACGTCCGTCTACCTGGCGACGCGCGGTCCGGTCCTGCTCTGCCCGGCGATGAACGGCAAGATGTACGAACACCCGGCGACCCAGGCCAACCTCACGACCTTGCGCGGCCGCGGCCACGCCGTCGTCGAGCCGGCCGAGGGCATGCTCGCCTGCGGCTACGAAGGCGTCGGCAAGCTCGCCCCGGTCGAGGAGATCGTCGCGCGTGTCCTGCTGATCCTGGGCTGAGCCATGGACCCGGTCGCGCTGCGGGAACGCCTGCGGGCCGAAGCGTTGGCGATGGGGTTCGACGCGTTCGGCGTCGCGCCTGTGGCGGCCGATGTCCGCGCGGATTATTTTCGCAAGTGGATCGCCGACGGCATGCACGGCGACATGGGTTGGCTGGCGAAGAACCCCGACCGCCGGACCGACGCCACGCGCGTCCTGCCCGAGGCCCGGAGCATCGTCGTGGTCGGGTTGAACTACTACCAACCGCATCCGCCCGCGGCTTACCGCATCGCCAAGTACGCGCTGGGCGCGGACTACCACGACGTGATGCTGCCCCGCCTGAAGAAGCTCTGCGGCGTCATGCGCGCGCTCGGCGGCGACCAGAAGCCCTACGTCGACACGGGCCCCGTGTTGGAGAAGCCGCTCGCCGCCGAGGCCGGCCTCGGCTGGCAGGGCAAGAGCACGATCCTGCTGCAGCGCGGGTTCGGCACGTGGCTGTTCCTCGGCGTCATCCTGACGACCCTGGAGCTCGAGCCTTCCCGCAAGGAGCCGCACCGGTGCGGTTCATGCACGCGCTGCCTCGACGCCTGTCCGACCGCCGCGATCGTGGCACCGTACCGGTTGGACGCGCGGCGTTGCCTCGCCTACCTTACGATCGAGCACGACGGTCCGATTCCCGAGGAGTACCGCCGGCCGTTGGGCGACCGCGTCTTCGGGTGCGACGAATGCCTCGACGTGTGCCCGTGGAACCGCTGGGCGCAGGCGACGCAGGAGGCCCGCTTCGCTCCGCGGGAGCTGCCGCCCCTGCGGGAGACGCTGGCCTGGACCGACGAGCGCTTCGTGGAGCATTTCCGCGGCACGCCCGTCAAGCGGCTCGGCCTGCGGCGTTGGCTCCGCAACGCCCTGACGGTGCTCGGCAACACCGGCACGGCCGCCGACCTCCCGGCGGTCCGTTCGCTGCTGGGGCATCCGGATGCGATGGTCGCCGAACACGCCGCCTGGGCGGAGCGCGAACTCGCCGCCCGCGCCTGAACCTCCCTTGTTGCTTCAGGCGGTCGGGTTGTCCTAACTTCCCGGCGTGACGCTCGCCCAAGCCTACTACGCTCTCGCCGCCTTCCTCTGCCTCGTCGGCGGGTTGGTCTTCAGCGGCTCCTCGCTGCTCGTCTCGTTCCGCCGCGACCGGTCCGCGACGCTGCTCCTGCTCCTCCTCGCGACGGGTTGGTTCGCCTGGCAGCTCTACACCTTGCCCGACCCCGACCTCGCCGGGATGCCCCGCAACCTCGTCCTTGTCGTCTTCGTCGGCTGCAGCCTGCTGACCTACGTCTACATGCCGGACTTCCTGTCGGTGCGCGCGTTCGCCGTCCTCATGCTGTTCCTGGCGCGCCTTACCCTCGACGCCGGTTACCGTCAGCTGCCGTCCAGCCTCCTCGACGCCTCGGTGTCCTACGGCGTGCTCGTCCTGTTCGGCTTCTGGTGGGCTGCCTCGCCGGTCGCCTTCAACCAGCAGTGCGACTGGGTCCTCGCCACGCCGCTCCGCCGCAAAGCCGTCGGCGGCGCCAGTTTCGCCCTCGCGGTCGCCTGCCTCGTCCAGTCCACCCGTCTCCCGTGAGCCGTCCGCTTCTCATCGTCGTCTCGGGTCCCGCCGGCAGCGGGAAGACCACGCTGTGCGGCCGCCTGACCGAGGCCTATCCGCAGGCGATCCGCCGCGTCATCACCTGCACGACCCGCGCTCCGCGCGGCGGCGAGGTCGACGGCGTCGACTACCATTTCCTCGCGCGCCCCGAGTTCGAACGCCAGGTCGCGGCCGGCGTCTTCCTCGAGCATGCGACCGTCCACGGCAACCTCTACGGCCCGCGCGCGCAGGATGTCGCCGCCCACCTCGACGCGGGTTTCGACGCCTTGCTCAACGTCGACGTCCAAGGCGCCGCGACCATCCGCGCGCAGGCCGCTTCGGATCCCCGCCTCGCCGCGGCCCTGGTCACCATCTTCGTCCGCGTGCTCGACCCGGTCGAGCTGCGCCGCCGCCTGACCGGCCGCGGGACCGATCCGGCCGATGAGATCGACCGCCGCGTCCGCGCCGCCGAATGGGAGCTGAGCCACGCCGGCGACTACCAGCACGTGATCGAGAGCGGCACCCGCGAGGCCGACTTCGCCGCGCTCGACGGCGTGTACCGCCGCGAGAAGACGCGCCACCCATGATGGCGAAGTCCGACATCGCCGCGGTGCTCGACGAGATCGCGACGCTGCTGGAGCTGACCGGCGAGAACCCGTTCAAGATCCGCGCGTATTCCGCCGGCGCCCGCACGCTCGAGTCCCTCACCGACGACCTCGGCGAGCTCATCGCCACGGGCAAGCTCGCCGAGGTCCCTGGGATGGGCGAGGCGCTGGTCGACAAGATCACGACGCTCCACCGCGACGGCGTCCTGCCGTTCCACCAGAAGCTCAAAGCCAGCATCCCTGCGGGCCTCCTCGAGGTCATCCAGATCCCCGGGCTTGGCCCGAAGAAGGTCCGCGCGCTGTGGACGCAGCTCCAGGTCGATGACCTCGCCAAGCTGCAGGCGGCCTGCGAGAGCGGCGCCGTCGCCGAGCTCAAGGGGTTCGGTGAGAAGACCCAGGTCAAGATCCTCGAAGGCATCAAGAACCGCGTCGCCTACGCCAAGCGCCACCGTTGGTACGAAGCCGCCGAGGTCGCCGAGCCGATCCTCGCCGGGCTCCGCGGTCTTCCGCAGGTGCAGCGCGCCGAATCCGCCGGCTCGCTGCGTCGGTCGCGCGAGACCGTCGGGGACCTGGACTTCCTCGTCGCCTCCTCGGACCCCGCTCCGATCATGGCTTGGTTCACGGCCTATCCCGGCGTGAAGGAGGTCACCGCCCACGGCGAGACGAAGTCCAGCGTCCGCTTCGAAAGCGGCCTGCAGGCCGACCTCCGCGTCGTGCCGCTCGAGCAGTTCTATTTCGCGCTGCATCACTTCACCGGCTCGAAGGAGCACAACGTCGCCATGCGCCATCGCGCCCTCAGCCGCGGCCTCAGCATGAGCGAGTGGGGCTTCAAGGCCCTGGAAGGCGGCCCGGCCGTCGCGCCTGGCGCGCAGGACGAGGCCGAGGTCTTCGCCGCGTTGGGGTTGCCGTGGATCCCGCCCGAGCTCCGGGAGGGCAACGGCGAGATCGAGGCCGCCGAGAAGGGCGCGTTGCCCAAGCTCGTGGAGTTCTCAGACCTGCGCGGCGTCTTCCACAACCACACCACGGAATCGGACGGCGACCACACGCTGGAGCAGATGGCGGCCGCCGCCGCGGCCCATGGCTGGGAATACCTCGGCATCTCCGACCACTCGAAGTCCAGCTTCCAGGCGCGCGGCCTCGACGAGGAACGTCTCGGGCGTCAGCTCGAAGCCATCGCGAAGCTCAACGCGTCGGGCCGCTTCCCGCTGCGCGTGCTCTCCGGCAGCGAGGTCGACATCCTCAAGGATGGTCGTCTCGACTTCGCCGACGACGTGCTCGCGCGCCTGGACTTCGTCGTGGCCTCGGTGCACAACCTCTTCACCCTGGACCGCGACGCGCAGACCGCGCGCATCATCAAGGCGATCGAGAACGAGCACGTCGACATGGTGGGGCACCTCACCGGTCGGCTCCTCAACAAGCGCGAGCCTTACGACCTCGACGTCGCCAAGGTCATCGACGCGGCCGCGGCCAACGACACCATCATCGAGCTCAACGCCAACCCCTGGCGGCTGGACATGGACTGGCGCTGGTGGCGCCGCGCTGCGGAGAAGGGCGTGCTGTGCTCGATCAACCCGGACGCCCATGACGTCGACCAGCTGGCCTTCGCGGCCCACGGGGTGCGCATCGCCCGCAAGGGCTGGCTGACCAAGGAGCAGGTGCTCAACACGCGCCCCTTGGCCGAGGTCCTGAAGTGGCTCGGACGCTGACGGCGGGTTCCGGCTCGCCCTGACGGGGTCGGCCCTCCTATGAAGGAGGCATGCTGCACGACAAACGCCGCCTGCTCCTCATCGCCGGTCCTTGCTCCCTCGAGTCCGAGGCCAACTGCCGCACCGTCGCCACCGAGCTCAAGGCCCTCGCGGCGAAGCACCCGGAGCTGAACATCGTCTTCAAGGGTTCCTACGACAAGGCCAACCGCACTTCGCTCTCCGGCGATCGCGGTCCCGGCATGCAGGCCGGTCTCGAACTTCTTGCGATGGTCAAGAAGGACTACGGCTTCAAGGTCCTGACCGACATCCATGGTCCCGAGCAGTGCGAGGCCGTCGGCAAGGTCGTCGACGTGCTGCAGGTGCCGGCGTTCATGTGCCGCCAGACGGACCTCCTCGTCGCCGCCGCCAAGACCGGCAAGGTCGTCAACGTGAAGAAGGGGCAGTTCCTCTCGCCGTTCGAGATGCGCTTCGTCGTCGACAAGCTCGAGGGCGCCCAGGCCGCCGAGATCTGGCAGACCGACCGTGGCACGACCTTCGGCTACCAGAACCTGGTCGTCGACATGCGCTCCTTCCCGATCATGGCCGGCTTCGGCCACCCGACCATCATGGATGCGACGCACGCGGTCCAGCTGCCCGGCGCGGCCGGCGGTTCCTCCGGCGGTCAGCGCGAGTTCGTCCCGGTCCTCGCCAAGGCGGCCCTCGCCGCGGGCGCCGATGGTCTCTTCATGGAGACGCATCCGGATCCGAAGAAGGCGATCTCCGACGGCCCTTCGCAGGTGCCGCTCGCCGAATTCCCGGCGCTCGTGGAGACCTGCCTGCGCGTCTGGAAGGCCGTCCGCGCCTAGGCGCCGAAGAGTTCTCGCGCCGCTGCGCGGTCCAGCTTGCCGCGCGCATCCGTCGGGAGTTCCGCGACGAACGCGTACTGCTTCGGGCGCGCCGCCGGTTCGAGGCGTTCCGCCAGACGTCGGAGTTCCGGCTCCAACTGCGCGTCGCCGACGACCAACGCGACGACGCGCTCGCCCCATTCCGGATCCGGCAGGCCGATGGCCTGGGTTGGCGCGACCGCGGCGAAGGCGGCTTCGACGCGCGACGGGTCGACCTTCTCGCCGCCCGTCACGATGACGCGGTCCGCGCGGCCGAGGATGCGCACCGTGCCGTCCGCGCCGAGCTCCGCGCGGTCCTGCGTGAGGTGGCCTTCCCGCGCGAACTTCCCGGTGGGCCAGAGGCCCTCCGCCAGCGCGGGCGTCGCGACGACGAGGACGTCGTCCTTCAGCGAGAAGCGCACGCCCGGCAACGGGATGCCGCGCGGCGGACGGTTCTTCCAGATGGTTTCCGGCGGGCAGAGCGCGCAGGCCGCGGCGGTCTCGGTCAGGCCGTAGGTGAGGTACACCGGCAGGCGTCGGTCGCGGATCTCGCGGAGGCATGCCGGCGGCACCGCGGATCCACCGAGCAGCACGACGTTGAAGCGGCGCAGCCAGGCTTCGCCGTCGGGGCGGGCGAGCAGCCGCAGCAGCTGCGCGGGCACCAGCGACGCGATGCGCGCGCCGTCCGTCGGCAGGTTGGTCGCCGGGAGCGGGGCGTCCGGACGGAAGCGACCGTCGAGCACGACGTGCTTGCCGCCCGTGACGGCCGCGCGCACGAACGGGAGCAACCCGCTGACGTGCCAGGGCGGTGTGAGCGTGGCGCCATGGAGGACCGGGCCCAGTCCGCGCGCGCCGAGGAAATCGCGCAGAGCGCGGACGGAGGCGGCCAGCGAAGCGGGATCGTGGACGACGAACTTCACGTGGCCGCCGGTCCCGCCGGTCGGGATCATCGTGCGGCCGCGCCAGGCGGCGGGCCAATCCGCGGGAGCGTCGCCCTGCGGCGTCAGTTCGGCGCCGACGACGCGCGTGCCGGTCGGGATGAGCCGGGCGGCCTCCGCCATCTCCTCCGGGCCCCATTGCGGATTCCCCAGGAAGACCGGGAGCTCCGCGCCCCAGGCGGCGGCGACTTCCGCGAGGTATTCCGCGTGGTCGCGGTGGAAGACGGCGACGGCGTTCATGCGAGTTCGGCCCAGAATTGCTCCCACGACACGTCGAGCGCGCCGCGCGCTTCGGGGCCGGCGGCGTGGCGTTCGCGCCCGTCCATCTCGAAGCGGCCCAGCGTGTCGAAGCCCACGGCCGCGTTCGCGCCGTCCTGGGCCGCGAGCCACAGCGCGCCTTGCCGGCCGATGGCCGTCTCGAAGCAGGAGGAATACGTCACGAGGCGGGCGGGGTGCGCGCGCCGCCAGGCCAGGAACGCGTCCCAGTCCCCGACCAGCGAGGGTTTCACGACGACCGGGCCGGCCCAGTCGAGTCCGGCGGGCGTGAGGAACGATTCGTCGAGCGCGACCTTCGCGGCGCCCAACGACGCGTAGCCCGCATGGCCGACGGGCAGGGGTTGCTCGAGGAACTCGATGCGAGGTTCCGCGCGGACGAATTCCGTCCACGCGCGCGCGGCGGCCAGGTCGAGCGCGCCGTTGGCGTCCAGCCGCAGCGTACCCGCGAAGGTCGCCAGCAGCGCGCGCACCTCGGCGATGGTCGTCGTCGGGAGCAGCTTGACCTTGAGCGTGCGGAACCCTGCGGCCTGTTTCCGCGCGAGGTCCGCGGGGTCCTCGCCGAGCAGGCCAGCGCAGGGCAGGGCGCCGCTCCAGGCGACGATGCCGTCCCAATGTCGGCAGGAACTCAGCGCGGCGGCGAGGCAGGGCAGCGCCGGCGAGGCGGCGACGACGGACGTGAGATGGGCCAGCTGGCCGTTCGCGGAGCGCAGGACCTCCAGGGCGGTCTCGATGCTTTCGGTCGGGAAGCCCGGCCAAGGGGCGATTTCGCCGTAGCCGTGCCCATCCGCCGTCCGGGTCCGGAGGAGGATCCTTTCGACCGCCTCGACCTCGCCCGCGCCCGTCCGCAGGGGGCGACGGAAGCGTCGTCGCACCCGTCGGAAGTCGAATTGGCCTTCGTTCATGGGTGGAGCATCCCATTTTCGGCTCCTGCCGCAAAAACAATTTGCCACCTCTTAGGGGGGTGCCTAACACCCTTTGGGGAAACCGACCAGCCATGGCTTCCTCCCAAACCAAGGGCCGCGTTTCCCTCGACGAACGCTTCTACCTTCCTGCCGACAAGTTCTTCGCGGCCAACGCCGGGCTGGGCCTGACGTACGACGACGTCTCCCTGGCCACGCGCTATTCGGAGGTGCTGCCGCGCATGACCCGCCTGGATTCGTCGTTGTCCGACCACCTCGCGCTTTCCCTGCCGATCGTCTCGTCGGACATGGACACCGTCACCGAGCACCGCATGGCGATCGCCATGGCGCTCAACGGCGGCATCGGCCTCCTCCACTACAACATGAAGCAGGAGGACCAGGTCGCCGAGGTCCGCCGCGTGAAGAACCATATCCACGGCATGATCGCCGAGCCGGCCGTCGTCGCGCCCGAGCACACCATCGCCGAGGTCCTGCACCGCATCGAGGCCGACGGTCTCGCCTTCAGCACCTTCCCCGTCGTCGGTCGCGACAACACCTTGCTCGGCCTCCTGCCGGGCAGCGCCGTCAAGGAACGCCACGGCCAGCGCAAGGTCGCCGAGGTGATGATCCCGCGGGACAAGGTCTTCTCGGTCTTCGAGAAGGACCTCGGCAAGGATCCGATCGCCAAGGCGGACCGGCTCTTCTCCGACCATGTCGGCCAGAACAAGCTCCTCGTCGTCGACGCCAAGAACCGCCTCCGCGGCCTCTTCACCCTCAGCGACATCGAGCGCATCTCCGAGGAGTCGCGCGCCCACGTGCGTCCGACCCGCGACGCCGACTTCCGCCTCCGCGTGGGCGTCGCCGTCTCCGTGCCCCGCACCCCGGAGGGCGAGATCGACCGCGACCGCTTCCTGGCCCACGCCGCCGCGTTGGTCGACGAAGGCGCGGATGCGCTCGCCGTCTCCACGGCTCACGGCCATACCAAGGGCGTCGGCGACGCCATCCGCCTCCTGCGCAAGCAGCACAAGGGCCTTACGCTCATCGCCGGCAACGTCACCAGCGGAGACGGCGTCGCCTTCCTCGCCGACGCGGGCGTGGACGCGGTCAAGATCGGCCAAGGCCCCGGCTCCATCTGCACGACCCGCATCGTCGCGGGCGTCGGCATCCCGCAGCTCACCGCGCTCTACGTCGCTTCGCAGGCCGCGAAGCGCAAGGGCGTGCGCCTCATCGCCGACGGCGGCATCACCAAGAGCGGCGACATCGTCAAGGCGCTCACCATCGCCGATGTCGTCATCCTCGGCGGTCTCCTCGCCGGCAGCCGCGAGGCCCCGGGCAAGCTGATGGAGATCAACGGCAAGACCTATAAGGAGTACCGCGGCATGGGTTCGCACGAAGCCATGCGCAAGGGCTCCGCTTCCCGCTACGGCCATTCCGCGGCCGGCAAGTTCAACAAGGTCGCCGCCGAAGGCATCGAGGCGCTCAAGGAGGTCTCGGGTACGGTCGACCAGGTCCTTGGCACCCTCGCCGGCGGCGTCCAGAGCGGCCTCGGCTATCTCGGCGCCCGCAACCTCGCCGAGCACCGCGCCAACGCCCGCTACATCCGCGTGACCCCGGCCGGCCAGCGCGAAGCAGCCCCGCATGACGTGATTGAAATCAAGGCCGGTTCCTGACAGCCTTTCCTCCCATGCTCGCCTTTCTCCGTTACCTGATGGTCTTCCTGCTCGGCGGCATCGCCGGCGCGGTGGGCATCCTGTTCTTCCTGCCGACGTTCTCCGCGACCTTCACCAACGTCCCGGCCGGCTCCGCCAAGGTCGCCGTCGCCGAGACGCCCAAGGTCGCCGAACCGGCGGCCGAGCCCGCCAAGCCCGCGGAACCCGTCAAACCCGCCGAACCGGTGGCGAAGACCGAAGAGCCCGCGAAGCCGGCCGAGCCGGTGGCCAAGGCCGAAGAACCGGCGAAACCCGCCGAACCTGCCAAGCCCGCGGCCGAGGAACCGGCGAAGCCCGTCGAACCCGTCGCCAAGGTCGAGGTCAAGCCGAAGGGCGACCAGAAGCTCGACTACACCGCCCTCAACGCGCGCCCGGTTTTCTGGCCCGCCTCGGTCCTCGTGACCACCGCCACCAGCACCCCGTTGCTCGAGAAGGGCAAGAAGGTCGCCGACATCCCGCTCGAGGTCGGCGCCGTGCTGCAGATCTCCAAGGTGCTCGGCGACGGCACGCTTGAGGTCCGCGCCCAAGGCCTGAAGTTCGAGATCGATGGCAAGCTGACCGACTTCGAGGCCGGCGTGCGCAAGAAGATCGCCGACCTCGCCGACAAGGGCAGCGCCCTCCCGCCGCCCTACAAGACGGACCGTCCTTACGTCGCGCCGATCGCCCCTCTGCCCACCGCGCCCGCGCCCGTCGAGAAGCCTGCCCCCGTCGCGCCGGTCGCCGCGGAAAAGCCGGCCCCTGCCGCGACCGCGACCAAGCCGAAGGCGAAGGACAACATGGACGATAAGATGAATTCGCTCTTCGGCCGCAAGGCGACCCCGGAGGAAGCCGCCGACGCCAAGAAGAAATCCCCGCCGTCCAAGTGAGCGCGGCGAAGGTCTTCTCCTGGAACGTCAACGGCGTCCGCTCGGCGCTGGGCAAGGGCCTGGCCGATTTCGTCGCCACCGCGGCGCCCGACGTCCTGTGCCTGCAGGAGACGAAGTGCGAGACGGCGACGGCGTCGACGCTCGGTTTGGCGTTCCCTCACCAGTTCTGGCACGAGGCCGAGAAGAAGGGCTACTCCGGCACGGCCATCCTCTCCAAGGTCGCCCCGCTGTCCGTCGCGACCGACTTCCCGGGCGACCATCCGCGCGAAGGCCGCGTCGTGACCGCCGAGTTCGCCGGCTGCTACGTCGTCAGCGCCTACGTCCCTAACTCGCAGCGCGAGCTCGAGCGCCTCGGTTACCGCCTGCAGTGGGACGCCGACTTCCGCAAGCACCTCGCCAAGCTCGCCAAGAAGAAGCCCGTGGTCGTCTGCGGCGACCTCAACGTCGCGCACGCGGAGATCGACCTCGCGAACCCCGCCTCGAACCGCCGCAACGCCGGCTTCACCGACGAGGAACGCGCATCCTTCGGCGAACTCCTCGACGGCCACGGCTTCACCGACACCTTCCGCGCCACGCATCCGACCTTGGCCAAGCGCTACAGCTGGTGGAGCTACCGTCCCGGCATCCGCGCCCGCAACATCGGGTGGCGCCTGGATTACTGCCTGACTTCCGATGGGCTCAAGTTCGCCCAGCCCGAGATCCACGACCAGGTCATGGGCTCGGACCATTGTCCGGTGTCGGTGCGGGTGCAGGCGGCCCTCTGAGGGCGACGGTTGGACTCAGTGGTGCTCCTTGCCCATCAGGTGGCGGACCCAGGGCACCAGCGCGAGCAGCACGACGGCCATGACGCCGACGACGATGGCCTGGTTGCGGAAGAAGTGCGCGAGCGCGACGGGGTCCTTCGAGGAGAAGTCGGCGGACAAGGTGCCGGAGAGCTTGTTGCCGAGCGACGTCGCCAGGAACCATACGCCCATGACGAGGCCGGTGAGGCGGGCGGGCGCCAGCTTGCTCATCGTGCTCAGGCCGACCGGGCTCAGGCACATCTCGCCGAGCGTCTGCAGGAAGTAGACGCCGATGAGCCACCACGGGCTGACCTTGCCGGCGACGATGCCTTGGGCGGCTGGCACCATCAGCGCGAACGACAGGCCGAGGAAGACGAGGCCGAAGACGAACTTCGCCGCCACCGACGGTTGGCGCGTGCCGAGCGTCACCCATAGCCATGCGAAGACCGGCGCCAGCGCCATGACGAAGAGCGAGTTCACCGATTGGAACCACGACGACGGGAACGACCAGCCGAGGATCTCCGTGCGCGTGAGCTCGTCGGCGAAGAGCGTCAGCGACGTGCCGGCCTGCTCGAAGACCGCCCAGAACAGCACGGCCGCGATGAAGAAGACCCCGATCGCCGCGATGCGCTTGCTGTCCTCGTCCTTCCGGAAGACCCCGAAGTAGAGCACCGCGAGGACCGGCAGCGAATAGATGCCGTAGGCCAGCCAGACATGTTCGTCCGACTTCATCATCAGGTAGAGCAGCGTGACCGTCCCGAGGGCGACGAGCGCGAGGCGTTCCCATGGGCGGCGATGGTGCGCTTCGGGCGCGTCGCCGACATGGCGGATCCAGTTGAGGCGGCGGACATAGACCCACATCCCGAGCGTCATGCCGACGCCGGCGGCGCCGAAGCCCCAATGCCACGCGTGCAGCGGGTCGAGACCCCAGCCGACGAGGATCCGCTTGAAGCCTTCGTCCTGCGCGAGGTAGCCGGTCACCAGCGGCGCCGCGAACGCCCCGATGTTGATGCCCATGTAGAAGAGCGAGAACCCGGCGTCGCGCCGCGCGTCACCGCGCCGGTAGAGTCCGCCGACGAGCGTGCTGATGCTCGGCTTGAGCAGGCCCGTGCCGACCGCGACCAGGACGAGGCCGGCGTAGAACGTCGTGACGGAGTTCAGGGCGAGGGTGTAGTGGCCGAGGGTGATGATGAATCCGCCGATGAGCACCGCGCGCCGCGCGCCGATGAAGTTGTCCGCGATGAATCCGCCGAGGATGCAGAGCATGTAGCTCGACATGACGTAGTTCCCGTAGACCGAGGCCGCCTGCTGTTGGGTGAAGCCCAGGCCCCCGGCCGCCATGGGGGCGATCATGAAGAGCATGAGGAGCGCCCGCATGCCGTAGTAGGAGAAGCGCTCCCAGAGCTCCGCGAAGAAGAGGTTGCTCAGGCCCTTGGGGTGCCCGGCGATGCCCCCGGTGTGGATTTCCTCGGGAACGTGGGGGGCTGGATCTGGGGAGGGGAGGGGGGCGCGCATCGCGGAGGGGTCAGAAGAGACAGCCCCAAGCCCCGAAAGCAGGCAACGCATTTGCCCGAAACCCTAGGGATGCGTTGACATGGCTCTCCCCGTTGCTAACTTCTTGAGAACGATTCTCAATAAGCGTGACCCCTTTGTCCCAATTGTTGCCCGGCCAGTATGGCAAGCTGCTCTCGCTCGATCCCGAGAGGGCGGTGGACCAGCGTCTCATGGCCTTGGGACTCCTGCCAGGCATGGCTCTCAAGCTCGTCCGTAAGGCGCCCTTGGGGGACCCCATCGCGGTGGAGTTCGCCGGACAGGTGGTCAGCCTGCGCCTGACCGAGGCTCAGAACATCCTCATCGACGTCGCCGCGGATTGCCCGATCCAGCGTCCGCGCCCGCAGGCATGAGCGCCCCGGAAGCCCAGTTGACCGTCGCGCTGGTCGGCAACCCGAACACCGGGAAGTCGACCTTGTTCAACGCGCTCACCGGGCTCCGCCAGCGCGTCGGCAACTACCCCGGCGTCACCGTCGCGCGCAAGTCCGGCCTCTGCGATTGCGGCGACGGCACCAAGGTCGAGCTCGTCGACCTGCCCGGCCTCTACTCGTTGTCCGCCGCGTCCCCCGACGAGCAGGTCGTCATCGACGCGTTGGGCGGGCACCTCGCCGGCGACCGTCGCCCCGACGCCGTGGTCGTCGTCGTCGACGCGACCAACCTGCTGCGCAACCTGTTCCTCGCCTCGCAGCTCTCGGAGCTCGACCTGCCGGTCGTGCTGGTGCTCAACCAGGCCGACGTCGCCGCCGAGCAAGGCCTGCGCATCGACGGCGAACTGCTTTCCCGCCGCTTGGGTGGCGTGCCCGTCGTGCTTACGTCCGCGTGGAAGGGCGAAGGCATCGCCGCCGTCCGTCGCGCGCTCGCCGAGGCCCTGCGCCGCCGCGTGCGCATGCCCGCGGTGGATTGGCCGGCCTTGGTCGCCGAAGCGTTGGCCGACATCGCCGCCGCCGTGCAGGCGGACACCGGTCGCGCGCCGACCCGCGCCGACGTCGAAAGGCTGCTCTTCGATTCGACGACCTCGGTCGGTCAACGTCTCGGATGGGCCGCGCCGGGCCGCGACGCCGCTGTCCGTGCCGCGCGCGACAAGGTGCGTCGCGCCGGCTACAACCCCTTGGCCGCCGAGCCGCTCATCCACTACGAGCGCCTCCGGCGTCTGCTGGACGGCGTCGTCCAAGGCGGCGGCGACCGTTCCGCCGGTAGCGCCGCGGTCGACCGCGTGCTGCTCCACCGCGTGCTCGGCCCGGTCGTCTTCGCGGCGATCATGCTCGGTATGTTCGCCTCGGTCTTCTGGCTGGCGAAGTTCCCCATGCAGGCGCTCGCGGCCGGCGCCGATTGGCTGAAGGCCGTCATCGCGCCGTCCTTGGACGCCATGCCGATGCTGCAGAGCCTCGTCACCGACGGCCTCATCGGCGGCGTCGGCGCGTTCCTGTCCTTCCTGCCGCAGATCCTCATCCTCTTCCTCTTCGTCAGCATCCTCGAGGACAGCGGCTACATGGCGCGCGCGGCGTTCATCATGGACCGCTTGTTCAGCTGGTGCGGCCTGAACGGCAAGAGCTTCGTCCCGATGCTCTCGGGTTTCGCCTGCGCGATCCCCGGCTTGCTCTCCACGCGCACCATCGAGGACCCCAAGGCCCGCCTGGCCACCGCGTTCGCCGTGCCGTTCATGAGCTGCTCGGCGCGCTTCCCGATCTACGCCCTCATGTGCGCGGCCTTCATCGGCCCGCTCTACGGCCCCGGCTGGGAATCCGTCGTCATGGTCGGGATGCACTGCGTGGGGCTGCTCTTCGCCGTCCCGACGGCCTTCGTGCTCACGCGCCTCGTGCTCAAGGTGAAGCCGCAGCCGTTCGTCCTCGAGCTGCCCCGCTACCAGATGCCCAAGCCGCGCGACGTCCTGTGGCGCATGTGGCAGAACGCCGCGGAGTTCGTCTCCAAGGCCGGCACGGTCATCTTCGCCATCACGATCGTCGTGTGGGCGCTGTCCTATTTCCCGCGCGACGTCTCCGTCGCCGAGCGCATCAAGGCGGCGAACCCCGCCGCCGCGGAGGAGGTCGTGAAAGCCAAGGTCCAGGCGGCTTACGTCGAGCAGTCCTACATGGGACGCTTCGGCAAGGCGGTCCAGCCGCTCTTCGACCCCTGCGGGTTCGACTGGAAGATCACCGTCGGCGTGTTGGCGAGCTTCCCCGCGCGCGAGGTCATCGTCTCGACGCTGGGCGTCACCTATTCCGTCGGCGAAGGCGCCAAGGCCGACAGCGCCCACCTGCAGCAGGCGATGCGCGACGCGAAGTGGTCCGAGGGACCCCGCGCCGGTACGCCGATCTTCTCCCTGGCCGCGGTGCTCGCGCTGATGGTCTTCTTCGCCCTCTGTTCGCAGTGCGGCCCGACGGTCGCGACCCTCGCGCAGGAGACCGGCGGTTGGAAGTGGGCGGCGATCTCCTTCGTCTACATGACGGCGCTCGCTTGGATCGTGGCCGCCGTGGTCTACCAGGTGGTCATCCGCCTCGCATGACCCTCGAAATCGTCATCGTCGGCGTCATCGTCGGTTTCGCCGGCGGCTGGCTCCTCCGTCGCTGGATCGCCGCCGCCCGCCGCCGCAAAAACGGCGGCTGCGCCGGCGGTTGCGGTTGCTCGTCGAAGATTCAGCCGAAGAAGTGAGGAAAGTCTAGGAGGAGTGCGGAGTACGGATGACGGAGCGGTCGCGCACGCGGCTCAGCCGCCGTTGCGCCTTTGCGCGGCAACTGGCGGTTCTCAGGCAGGCTGCTGCTGGCTGAGGCAATGCAGGGCGCCGCCTTCGATGAGCAGCACGCGGCAGTCGATCCCCACGACCTTGCGGCCCGGGAAGCACTCGCCGATGACGCCCAGCGCGACCTTGTCGGAGTCCTGGCCGTAGAGCGGCACGAGGACGCCGTCGTTCACGATGAGGAAGTTCGCGTGGCTCGGCGGGAGGTCCCGGCCGGCGAGGCGGATGGCCTTCGGCATCGGCAGCTCGAGGATCTCGAGGCGCTGGCCGCGCGGGCGCATCTCGCGCAGGCGGCGGAGGTTCTCCTGGAGCGGGGCGTAGTTGGGCGAGGCGCGGTCGGACTCGCTGACCGCGAGGATCGTGCGCGGCGCGACGAAGCGCGCGAGGTTGTCGATGTGCCCGTCGGTGTCGTCGTTGGCGAGGCCTTCGCCGATCCAGAGGAGTTCGTCGATGGCGAGGCCGTCGCGGATGGCGGCGTGGAACGCGGCGTCATCGCGGCCTTCGGCGCGGTTCGGGTTGTTCTGGACGGCTTCGGTCGTGAGCAGCAGGCCATCGCCGGAGACTTCGATGCCGCCGCCTTCGAGCTCGAAGGGGTAGCTGAACTTCTTCGAGCCGAGGCGCGCGGCGACCTTGCCCGGGACCTGGTTGTCGAGCGAGGCCTCGAACTTGCCGCCCCAGCCGTGGAACTCCCAGTCGGTCAGCGCGAGCTCCTTCGTCGCGTCGTTCTTCACGAAGATCGGGCCGTGGTCGCGGCACCAGACGTCGTCGGTGGCGATGTCGGTCAGCTCGATGACGGAGAGGTCGGCCTTGGCGGCCTTGAGCTCGCGTTCGGCCTCGGCGCGCAGCTTGCCGGCGGCGTTGATCTTCACCGGCTGGAACTTCGCGATGGCCGCGGCGAACTCCGCGAACTTCGCGGGGATGAGGCCGTAGTGGCCGGGCCAGAGCGCGGTGTTCGACGGCCACGAGAGCCAGGTGGCGGACTGGGGTTCCCATTCCGCAGGCATGCGGAAACCGAGGGAGCGAGGCGTGGACATGCGGAAGGTCAGTCGCGCAGGCGGCGCGTCAGGTCGCCGTAGGCGTCGATGCGGCGGTCGCGGAAGAACGGCCAGATGCGGCGGAAGGCGCGCTGCTTCGCGAGGTCGCAGTCGGCGAGGAGGACTTCCTCCTTATCGGCGGACGCGCGGGCGACGATCTCGCCGTAGGGGTCGGAGACGAAGCTCTGGCCCCAGAACTGGGTGCGGCCTTCGGTGCCGACGCGGTTGGTGGCGGCGACGAAGCAGCCGTTGGCGACGCCGTGGCCGCGCTGGACGGTCTCCCACGCGTTGTGCTGGGCCTGGCCGAAGGCGGCCTTCTCCTCGGGCAGCCAACCGATGGCGGTCGGGTAGAAGAGGATGTCGGCGCCGGCGAGCGCGGTGAGGCGCGCGGCCTCGGGGTACCACTGGTCCCAGCAGATGAGCACGCCGATGTTGCCGTGCGCGGTCTTCCAACTGCGGAAGCCGAGGTCGCCCGGCGTGAAGTAGAACTTCTCTTCGAAGCCCGGATCCTGCGGGATGTGCATCTTCCGGTACTTCCCGAGCACGGTGCCGTCGGCGTCGATGACGGCCGCGGTGTTGTGGTAGACCTCGCTGCCGCGCGCTTCGAAGAGCGGGGCGACGATGACGACGCCGAGGCGCTTCGCGACCTTGGCGAGCTCGGTCACGGAAGGGCCGGTCTCGATGGGCTCGGCGAGGTCGAAGTTCGCCGGGTCCTGCGTGATGCAGAAGTACTTCGTCGTGAACATCTCCTGCAGGCCGATGATCTTCGCGCCCTTGGCCGCGGCTTCCTCGATGCGGGGGATGGTCTTGCGGACGTTCGCCGCCGGGGTGTCCTCGGCGGTGAGCTGGATGAGTCCGACGCGGACGGAGTCGGCCATGGCGGTCGTCAGTAGACGAGCTTGTTGATCGGGTACTCCACGATGCCTTCGGCGCCGGCGGCCTTGAGCGTCGGGATGAACTCGCGCGCCTGGCGGGCGTCGATGATCGTCTCGACCGCGATCCACTCGGCGTTGCTGAGCGGGGAGACCGTCGGATTGCGCAGGGCGGGCAGGGCGGCGGCCACCTGTTCGAGCTTGGCCTTCGGGAGGTTGAACTTGAGGCCGACCATGTGCTGCGCGGCGAGGGCGCCCTGCAGCATGAGGACGATCTGCTCGATCTTGGCGCGCTTGGCGGGGTTCGCCCAGGCGGCCTTGTTCGCGACGAGGACGGTGGTGGTCTCCATCAGCTGGGCGACGATGCGGAGCTTGTTGGCCTTGATGGAGGAGCCGGTCTCGGTGATGTCGACGATGGCGTCGGCGAGCTCGGGGACCTTCACCTCGGTGGCGCCCCAGGAGAACTCGACTTCGCATTCCACGCCCTGGGCCTTGAACCAGCGTCGGGTGGTCTCGACGAGTTCGGTGGCCACGCGCTTGCCGGCGAGGTCCTTGGCGGTCTTGACCGGGGAGGCTTCGGGAACGCAGAGGACCCAGCGGGACTTCTGGGCGGAGGCGCGGCTGTAGATGAGCTCGCAGACCTGGACGACGTCGGCGGCGTTCTCCTGGACCCAGTCCTGGCCGGTGAGGCCGCAGTCGAAGAAGCCGTGCTCGACGTAGCGGGCGACTTCCTGGGCGCGGATGAAGCGGCCGTCGAGGGTCGGGTCGTCGAAGGAGGGGCGGTAGGAGCGGCTGCTCTTGGCCACGGGGAATCCGGCCCGGGCGAACAGCTGGAGGGTGGCCTCCTCGAGGCTCCCCTTGGGCATCCCAATCATCAATTTAAGGGCTTCCTGGCTCATCAGGCCTTTGAGGAAGCCCACGGACTGCCCCTCCGCAAGCATTAAGGGGTTGACTCGATTAGGCCCAGAAAAGACCCTCCGCGTCCTACCCTACCGCCATGCAGCGCACCCTGCTCATCCTCTCCGTTTCCTTCCTGCTCGCCGCTTGCCAGAGCAAGAGCCCTTGGGCTGCTTCCTCCCAGACGCATTCCGGCGTCAGCGATGTCAACGGCAAGGCCGTCGAAGCCGCTGCTCCGGGCGTGAAGTTCTCCTGGGATAAGGATACCCCGGCCGAGGCCCCTAAGACCGCCGCCGCCGCCGTGATCGAGGCCCCGAAGGACGCCAACAAGGCCCGCGTGGTCGAAGTCCGCGAGTCCGCCGGCCTCATTTCCCTCCTCCGCTCCGACAAGGTCGACGTCAAGGCTCGCCTCCAGCTCGTCAAGGACGGCAAGGCCCTCCTCGTCGAAGTGGTCCGCGTGAGCGACAAGAACGAGATCATCGCCAACATCATCCCCAACCAGGAAAAGGCTCCTAAGCTGGCTTCCGGTGACGAGGTGGCTTGCGGCGTCCTCGCGGCTTCCGCCCAGTAACCCCAGGGGCGAGACAGCCCCGTGACAGAAGGACCCGCCTGCTCCTGCCGGCGGGTCCTTTGTTTTGGGGCGGGTCACCGAAAAAACGGGATAAACCGCGTTTTTCGGCTCTGCCGTTGACCCTGCCAAATGGCACGCCTATTGCTCGATTTTCCCGCGCCGCCCATGCCCTGTCTCCGTTCCACTTCCCGCCCCGGCAACGTCTCCCGGCGGGTCCTCAGCCTCCTGGCGGGCGTCATGCTCTTCATCGTCCTGGCGGCGGCCTTGTCCGTCTGGTCCTTGGGCCGGTTCGCGCCCAGCCTGATCGACTCGACGCTTTCGTCCAAGTCCGGCGCGCATTTCTCGGTCGGTTCCAACGACACCAACCTGTTCGCCGGCCGCGTCAGCCTCGTCGATTTCACGGTCACCAACCCGAGCCGCTGGTCGGACGCTCGCTTCCTCAAGGGCAAGCGCCTGGTCCTGGACCTCGATCCGGCCACGTTCGTGGGCTCCGGCCGCCGCATCGTCCACCGCGCCGAGCTCGACATCGACGAGCTCACGTTGGTCGGCAAGGAGGACTACCTTAAGGACAACAACGCGCAGGACATCCTCCGGGGGCTGAAGTCGTCCGCGGAGCCGCCGCCCCCCGCGGGGCAGCCCGCGCCCGCCGCGCCGCGCACGCCTTTCGTCATCGAGCACCTGCGCCTCCGCGTCGGCCACGTCGTCGTGCTCGCCGCCGATGGCTCCCCGCAGCGCCGCGTCGTCGTCGACCGCCAGCTCGACGTCGTCTTCGAGGCGCACGACATCACCGAAGCCAACCTCGAGCAGACGCTCACGGGTCCGCTCGGCAAGCAGGTGCTGTCGCAGGGGACCGCCGCCGGCGCGAGCCTCCTCTTCGACCTCACCAAGGACAAGGTCCGCACGTCCATCACCGAGCAGCTCCTCAAGAACGACCGCTAATTTCCATGACCGACACGCCCGCCCCCGAATCCATGCCGCCCGACGCGGCCACCCGCATCGCCGAGCTCGAAGGCGAGGTCGCGCGCCTGCGCGACACCGTGCTGCGCGGCCAGGCCGACCAGCAGAACCAGCAGCGTCGCCACCAGCGCGAACGCGAGGAGCTGCGCAAGTACGCGACGACGGCGCTGCTCGAGGAGCTGCTCCCGAGCCTCGATGCGCTCGCGCTGGGGCTCGCCTCCGCCCAAGGCCAGTCCGAAGGACGCGCCGTCGCCGAGGGCTTCCGCATGGCGGTCACCCAGCTCCGCGCGACGCTCGCGCAGCAAGGCCTCACCGAGCTCAATCCGCTCGGCCAGCCGTTCGCGCCGTCGCATCACGAGGCCGTCTCCCAGGAGGCCAGCGACACCGTGCCCGAAGGTTCCGTGACCCGCGTCGCGCGTCCGGGTTGGGCCCTGCACGAGCGCGTCCTGCGTCCGGCCGCGGTCTTCGTCTCCACCGGTCCCGCCGCGAAGTAAGCCGTCATGAAGGAAGATTACTACGCGCTGCTGGGCGTGGCGAAGGGCGCCTCGGCCGATGAGATCAAGAAGGCCTACCGCAAGAAGGCCATGGAGTTCCACCCGGACCGCAATCCGGGCAACAAGGTCGCGGAGGAGAAGTTCAAGCAGGTCTCCCGCGCCTACGAGGTCCTTTCCGACGAACAGAAGCGCAAGCTCTACGACCAGCATGGCGAGGCGGCCTTCGAACAAGGCGGCCCCGGCGGTCCCGGCGGCGGGCAACGCGCCCGCCATGGCGCCGACCCGATGGACATCTTCAACCAGATGTTCGGCGGCGGTGGCGGTGGTTTCGGCGACATGTTCGGCGGCGGCGGTGGCGGCGGCCAGGACACCTCCGGCGAGGACCTGCGCTACGAGGTCACGCTGACGCTCGAGGAGGCCGCGACCGGCGTGAACCGCAAGGTCACGTACCGTAAGCACAAGGCCTGCGACAAATGCGAAGGCAGCGGCGCCGAGCCGGGCTCGAAGAAGAGCCGCTGTCCGACCTGCGGTGGCCAAGGCCACGTGGTCCGCTCCAACGGTTTCTTCCAGATGCGCCAGGTCTGCCCGTCCTGCGGCGGCCAAGGTGAACGCATCGAGAAGCCCTGCCGCTCCTGCTCCGGCGAAGGCCGCGTCGTCGGCGACCACACCGTCGACCTGCGCATCCCGCCGGGCGTCGACACGGGCACGCGCCTGCGTTCGAGCGGCAACGGTTCCGCGGGCCGCCGCAACGGTTCCGCCGGCGACCTCTACGTCGAGATCACCGTCAAGGAGCACGAGCTCTTCGAGCGCGACGGCGACGACCTCGCCTGCGCCGTCCCGGTGAAGTTCTCCGTGGCCGCCCTCGGCGGTTCGATCGAGGTCCCCAAGCTCAAGGGCAAGACGATCCTCAAGGTGCCGGCCGGTACCCAGGGCGGCACGACCTTCCGCCTGAAGGGCGAGGGCATGGCCAAGCTCCGCGGGGGCTCGTCGGGCGACCTTCTCGTGCGCGTCGACATCGACGTGCCCAAGAAGCTCACCGATGCGCAGCGCGCGGCGCTCCAGGCCTACGCCGACGCGTCCAACGACGGCTCGGCGCCGGTCGCGGATTCCTGGAAGCACAAGTTCCGCCGGTTCTTCTCCTGACCTTGCGCCCGCGCGGCCGCGTCCCTAGGTTGCCCCCGATGCCTCGCGACTCCGGCCAGACCGATCGACTCATCCGCCGCCTCCGGTGGGAGGAGCTCGATCCGGCTTGGCTGGCGCGGCTCGCCGCGCTGGCGCGCGACGAAGACGTCGCGGGCGGTGGCCTGCGGCAGGCGCCCGCGCGTCCGGGCGACCCGTCCGCGGCCTTGCTCGCGGGCGATCGCCGCGCCCGCGCGAAGCTCGTCTCCCGCGCCGACTGCGTCCTCGCCGGCCTCGGCCTGCTCGAGCCGGTCCTCGCCGTGTACGGCGGCAACTGCCGCGTCGATCTCCGCGCGGCCGACGGCATGCATGTCTCGCGCGGCGTCGTGCTGGCCGAGCTGGAGGGGCCGGCTTCCGAGCTCCTCACCGCCGAGCGCACGCTGCTCAACTTCGTCCAGCGGCTCACCGGCATCGCGACCAACACGCGCACGCACCTGCGGGCGATGCGCGCGGGCTCCGTCCACCTGCTCGACACGCGCAAGACGACGCCGGGCTTCCGAATGCTCGAGAAGTACGCGGTCGGCCAGGGCGGCGGCTGGAACCATCGCCTGGGCTTGTTCGACCGCATCATGGTGAAGGACAACCATCTCGCCGCCGGCGGCGCCACGTCCGCGGCGCGCCTGACCGACCTCGTCCGCGCCGCGCGCGCGTCGCGTCCGGACCTGCTCGTCGAGGTCGAGGTCGACGCGGTCGCGCAGATCGAGCCGGTCCTAGCGGCGGGCGCCGACATTGTGCTGCTCGACAACTTCTCCCTGCCGCAGCTGCGCGAGGCCCTGCCTCTGCTCCGCGACCGCGCCTGGTCCGAGGTCAGCGGCGGCGTCAACCTCGGGAGCCTGCCGCTCATCGCGGAGCTCGGCCCGGACTTCATCTCCTGCGGCGCGCTGACGCACGCCGCGCCGTGGGTCGACATCGGCCTCGATTGGGCCTGAGCCGATGCCGGCGCTCGACAGTAGCATCCTCCGCGCGTTCCTCGACGCCGCCGGCCAGCCCGTCAGCGGAGATCGTCTGGCGAAGGAGCTCGGCGTGACGCGCGTCGCGGTCTGGAGCCGCCTGGAACGGCTCCGTGCGGCGGGCTTCACCTTCAAGGCGTCGACCCGCAAGGGCTACACGCTCACGGGCGTGCCGACCGGGCTCAACGCGGCGTGGCTCGACGCCCAGCTGCGTCAACGCAAGGTCCAGCCGGAGGTCGAACTGCTCGCCACGGTCGACAGCACGAACTCCGAGGCGGAGCGTCGGCTCGCCGCCGGACAGGAGGCGCCGTTCGCCGTGCTCGCGCGCGCGCAGACGGCCGGTCGCGGACGGTTGGGTCGCAAGTGGCACAGCTCGCCGCCGGGCAACCTCTACCTGTCGCTGGCGTTCCGGCCGTTCATCCCGCCCGACGACCTCAAGCCGTTCACGCTCTGGATGGGCCTCGCGCTCTGCGCGCATGTCGAGTCCGCCTACGGCGTGCAGCTCGGCCTCAAGTGGCCCAACGACCTGCTGTCGGCGGATGGCCGCAAGGTCGCCGGCATGCTCACCGAAGCGCGGCTCGACGCCGACGCGGTCCGCGAGCTGGTCTTCGGCCTGGGCCTCAACGTCGCGGCGACCCCGAAGGAATTCCCGGCCGACCTGCGCGCCATCGCCGGCTCGCTCCAGCAGGCCGGCGCCACCGGACTCGACGTCAACCAGGTCGCCGCGGAGGTCCTCGCGGCGCTCTTCGAGGCCTGGGAGCAGTTCATCGAAGGCGGGTGGAAGGCCGTCTTCCGCGCCCGGTGGCGCCGCTACGACATCCTCACCGGCAAGTCCGTCCGGGTCGGCCTGCGCGGCGATCCGGTGGCGGGGATCGTCGACGGCATCGACGACGAAGGTTCCTTGCTCCTGCGCACCGGCGGCGGCCGCAGGACGGTCGTGTCCTCGGGCGAGGTCACGCTCCGCAAACCGTGATGGTGCGGCCTTGCCCTCGCCGTCCGGCCCGCTAGGTTCCCGCCGTGGCCATCCTCTGTCTCGATGTCGGTAACACGCACGCCCATTGGGGGCTCGTCGCCGGCCACGAGGTGAGCGCGCACGGCGAGCTGCCGACGGCGTCCCTGTCGACGGAACCGATCCGCGCGCTCATCGCGGCGCATCGCCCGACGGGCCTCGCGCTCGCCAGCGTCGTGCCGTCCGCGACCGCGGTGCTCGAGCCCGTGCTGCTCGGCAGCGGCCTGCCGTTCCACCACCTCCGCCACGACACCGTCCGCGGCCTGGGCTTCGATTACCCGCGTCCCGCCGAGGTCGGCCAGGACCGCCTCGCGGACTGCGTCGGCGCCCAGCTCGTCTGCGGCGCCCCGGCGATCGTCGTCGGCATGGGCACGGCCACGACGGTCGACATCCTGACGGCGCAGGGCTACGCGGGCGGCATCATCGCGCCCGGGCTCGGGGTGATGACGCGCTACCTCCACGAACGCACGGCGCTGCTGCCCGCGCTCGATCCGGCCGACCTCCTCGGCGGCCCGGCCATCGGCAAGTCGACGGTCGACGCGATGCGCGCGGGCTGCGCCTTGGGCTTCGCCGGGATGATCGGCGCGCTGCTCGACGCCGTCACCGCCGAGCTCGTCAAGCAAGGCGGCGTCGCCCCGACCGTCCTCGTGACCGGCGGCGCGTCCGTCTACCTGCCCGCCGCCTGGCGCGACCGCGTGCGCCCGGAGCCGCACCTCACCTTGCTCGGCCTCGCCGAGTCCCACCGCCGTTCCCGCGCATGACCCCCGAAGAATCCAACGCCAAGCTCCGCCGGCTCGTCCCTTGGCTCGCCGGCGCCATCCTCGCCGTCGTGCTCGGCGGCGTCGCGCTCGCGCTCGCGACCAAGCGCGAGGGCCCGTGGGTCCTCGTCGTCGCCGACGTGGTCTTCACGCTCGTCCTGCTCGCGGCCCTGTGGCGCGCGCTCGGCCGGAAGCGTTAGGCCTTCATCAGCTTCAGCAGCTGCTTGCGGCGGTTGCGGATCTCGGCGCAGCCGGACTTCGCCAGGCGGTCGGTCGAGAAGGCCTCCACGGTCAGCGAAGCCACGGCCGTGCCGTAGACCATCGCCTGGCGCAGCGTGGCGAAATCGGTCGAGCCCACGGCGGCGAGATAGCCGAGCAGGGCGCCGGCGAAGCTGTCGCCCGCGCCGGTCGGGTCGCGGAGCTCGGTGACCGGGTAGGCCGGGAGCACGAACATGCCTTCCTCGTGGAAGAGGACCGCGCCGTGCTCGCCCTTCTTGATGATGACGGTGCGGCAGCCGTGCTCGCGCAGGTGGCGGCCGGCGACGATCACGTTGGCCTCGCCCGTGAGCTTGGCGGCCTCGGCGTCGTTGACGACGAGCAGGTCGGAGCGGCGCATGACCTCGCCGAGCTTCTCGCGCTGCGTCTCGATCCAGATGTCGATGGTGTCGACGAGGATGAACTTCGGCGCGGTGAGCTGCTCGAGCACCGCGAGCTGGAGGTCGGGGCGGATGTTGCCGAGCATCACGTAGGGCATCGCCTGCTGCGCCTCGGTGAGGCGGGGGCGGAAGCGCTCGAAGACGTTGAGCTGGAGGTCCTCGGTGTCGCGGCGGTTGTAGTTCTCGTGGTAGCGGCCGCGCCAGGCGAACGTGCGGCCGGTCTCGTCGAGCTGCAGGCCGGAGAGGTCGATGCCGCGCTTGGCGAGCTTCTTGCGGTCGCGGTCGCGGAAGTCGTGGCCGACGACGCCGACGATGTGCGGCGGCGCGAAGTAGCTGGCCGCGAGGCAGGCGTACGAGGCGCTCCCGCCGAGGATGCGTTCCCCGGTGGCGTGCGGGGTGACGATGCTGTCGTAGGCGACGGAACC
Organism: Opitutia bacterium; assembly: GCA_947453335.1. GTDB lineage: Bacteria > Verrucomicrobiota > Verrucomicrobiia > Opitutales > UBA953 > UBA953. The sequence goes on from CANGFP010000001.1 coordinate 96,352, forward strand.
GATGACGAGGACGTTGTCGGGTTCGGCGCGGCCTTTGGCTTTGATGCGGCGGGGTTGGGTCATGGGAAGAGGTCGGGTCTGGCCTCGCGGAGGCGGAGCAGCGCGAGCAGGGCGAGGGCGTGAGTGTGCGGCGAAGCGAGGGCCGTCTGCAAGGCCGCGCTCGGCGCGACGCTCAGGACCTGGAGTTCCTCGTGTTCGTCGGGCGCGGTCGCCCCGGTGGGGCGCACGCCGTCGAGCAGCACGAAATGGCAGCGGTTGGCCTGGATGGCGGCGTTCGGGGCGCAGCTGCCGAGCAGCGTCGCGCGGCCACCCGCGAAGCCGGTCTCCTCCTCGGTCTCGCGCACGGCGGCGAGCACCGGGTCTTCGCCGGCGTCGACGATCCCGCCGGGCGGTTCGGTCGAGAGGTCGCGCAGGCCGAAGCGGAACTGCCGCACCAGCACGAGGCGGCCGTCGTCGGTCACCGGCAGCGCGATGACCCAGTCGTTGGAGCGGAGCACAAAAAAATCACCCTCCCGTTTGTCGAGAGGGTGATTGAAGTGTTCCTTGTAGACCCGAAAGACCTTGCAGTCGGCATGCAGCGCTTCGTGCTGGACGGACCAGCGGGCGGGCGCGGACATGGGCCGAAGCTTACTTGGTCTTCAGAACCTGGCCGATCTGCATCTTGTTCGGGTTCACGCCAGGATTGAGGTCCTGGAGAGCCTTGAGCGAGAGGCCGGCCTTCTTGGCGATGCCGCCGAGGGTGTCGCCCTTCTGGACGGCGTAGGTGCCAGGACCAGCGACGGCCTTGTCGCCGCCCTTGGAGTTCTTGTCGCCGCCGGCAGGAGCGGAGGTCTTGGCCTTGAGGCCAGCCTGGATCTGGGCGATGGCGTCGGTGAAGGTCTTGTTGTTGGCGTCGATGCCGGTCTTGATGTTGCCGATTTCGTTGTTGATCGCGGTGAGGTCGGCGGCGTTGGCCTTCTGGGCGAGCGCGGCGCTCACTTCGGAGGCGGCGTCGGAGGCCTTGCCGGCGGCGAGCTTGGCTTCTTCGGCGGAGCTCTTCGCCTTCATGGCGAGGACGAGGCCGGCGGCGCCCAGGGCGAAGCCGACGATGCCCACGATGAGCGGGAGCTTGGATTCAGAGGAGGAGGAGGAGATGCTGTCGTTTTCCATATTGGAGAGGATGATTCGGGTTGGAACGGTTTGAGATTAGCGGATTGACAGGAACGGCAACACAAAATCAGCATTCCTTACGGGTTTTCGGGCAGTATCTCAATTGGTAGAGTCCCTGCTTTGGGAGCAGGGTGTTGCAGGTTCAAGTCCTGTCTGCCCGACCACCCGTCATATTTTTACGCTCCTTTGACAATCAGGAGTAGCGCAGCGTCGCCCCGTCCTTGACGACGGTGACGTGGTTGGCGCCGCCCGGCTGGGTCGAGGCTTCGGTCCGGCCGACGACCCGGGCTTCGAGCTGCAGGCCGGCGGCCACGGCCAGGACGGCGGGGACGTCGGCGGGGTCCACGTAGACTTCCAGGCGGTGGCCCATGTTGTAGACCTTGTGCATTTCCTCGGGATCCGTGCCGCTGGCCTGGGCGATGGCTGCGAAGACCGGGGGGGCGGGGAAGAGGTTGTCCTTGATGAAATGGACGTTGGTCCCGAAGCGCTTGCATTTCGTCTGGCCGCCGCCGGAGCAGTGGATCAGGCCGCGGACGCGCTCCCGGCCGAGGGCCTGCAGCAGGCGCAGGGCGAAGGGCGCGTAGGTCCGGGTCGGGGAAAGGAGGGCCTGGCCGACTGAGAGGGTCGAGCCGGGGAGGGGGTCCGAGAGGCGGTAGGGTCCGCAATAGGCTAGTTCCGCCGGCATGGCCCGGTCGTAGGTCTCAGGGTACCGCTGGGCGTAGTGCTTGGCGAGGAGCTCGTGGCGGGCGCTCGTCAGGCCGTTCGAACCGATGCCGCTGTTCTCGCCGGCTTCGTAGGCGCAACGGCCGCCGGAGGCGAGGCCGACGATCGCCAGGCCAGGGGTGATGCGGGACGCGTCGATGACGTCGGCGCGGCGCAGGATCGCGGTGGCCGTGGAATCGACCGTCAGGGTCGGGGTGAGGTCGCCGACGTCCGCGGTCTCGCCGCCGCCGGAGCGGATGCCGAAGCCTTGGGCGCGGAGCATGGCGAGCACTTCCTCGGTGCCTTCGATGAGCTGCGCGAGGATCGCGCCCGGGATGGCCTTGGCGTTGCGGTTGATCGTCGAGGAAAGGATGACGCCTTCGGTGACGCCGACGCACAGGAGGTCGTCGATGTTCATCACGATGCTGTCCTGGGCGATGCCGCGGAAGACGGTGGCGTCGCCGGTCTCCTTCCACCAGAGGTACGCGAGCAGGGCCTTGGTGCCGGAGCCGTCGGAGTGCGTGACGACGCAGCGCTGGGCGTCGCCGGTGAGGTGGTCCTCTGTGATCTTGCAGAAGGCGCCCGGGAAGAGGCCGCGGTCGAGCTTGTCGACGGCGGCATGCACTTCGTTCTTCGAGGCGGAGACGCCGCGGGCGGCGTATCGGCCGGAGTCGGGGGAGGGCTTGCTATCGTTCGCCATGGCTTTAATCCTGCTTATCTCCGGCCCGCCGACTGGGTCAACGCACTTCTCCCATGGATACGCCTTTGCCTGCTCCTCGCCGTTGGTCGGTCCTGTCGCCGCTGCCGCTGTGGGCGCGCCTCTTCCTGTGGACCGTGTTGTTCGGGGCGTTGTTCGGCTATTACCAGCTGCGCGCCTTGGGCCATTTCCGGACGGCATGGGTTTCCGCGCATAACGCCCGCGACATGGACGCGTTGGCCTCGTTGGTCTGCTGGGACGACGTCTCCGCCGACGAACGCCAACGCATGCGCCTGCTCCTCGCGCAGGAAGCCGAACACCCGCTCCGCTCCGCGGACGTCCAGCTCGCGTTCGGCGCCGATGCCCGGCCGGGTTGGCGTCCGAACCGTTTGGTCGTCGCCCGTCTGGTCGTGGTCTATGACACGCCCGAACGCCTGACGGTCTCGTTTCCCGTCGGCTTGGCCGGCGTCGCCAGCCATCAATTGGCCATGATGGTCCCCGTAAAGTGACGGATTCTTGACAGCAAGCCGTCCCCGACCACCTTCGTCCTTCCTCCTATGGCCGACAAAAACGACAAGCGTCCTGAAAGCGTCCCGGGCAAGTTCTACGTGGACTCCCAGTGCATCGACTGCGATCTCTGCCGCGAGACCGCGCCGGGTTTCTTCACCCGCCAGGATGACGGTGGCTACTCCTACGTCTTCAAGCAGCCCGAGGCCCAGGAAGACATCGACAAGTGCATGGAAGCCCTCGAGGGCTGCCCGGTCGACGCCATCGGCAAGGACGGCGAATAAGCCGCTCCCAGCCTCGACGAAGCCCCGGACCTCCGGGGCTTTTTGTTTGGAGCCGCCGCCGCCCGCGCCTAAGGTCGCCGCATGAGCGTGAAGATCTCCTGCGAATACCTCGGCGACCTCCGCGTGCGCGCGACGCACGGACCTTCGGGCAACGTGCTCCTCACCGACGCTCCGGTCGACAACCAGGGCAAGGGAGAGGCGTTCTCGCCGTCGGACCTCGCCGCCACCGCGGTCGCCACGTGCATCCTGACGATCCTCGGCATCCAGGCCAAGGGTCTCGGCGCCGACTTCCGCGGCGCCCGCGTGGAGGTCGACAAGCACATGACGACCACGCCGCCTCGCCGGATCGCGCGCCTCGACGTCCGCATCGCGATGCCGGCCGGCGTCGCCGAAGACGTCCGTCCGCGCCTGATGCGCGCCGCCGAGGCGTGCCCGGTCAAGCAGTCGCTCCATCCGGACATCGTCATCGCGATGGACTGGAGCTGGGCCTGAGCGCCGTGCCGAAACAAAAAGCCCCGGAGGTCCGGGGCTGAGGTTGGCGCTGGGCGTCGCGTTCAGTGCGAGCAACCGCAACCGCCGGAGCCGCAACCGCCTTGCTTTTCCTGCGCAGCGGGTTCTTCGGAGCAGCACCCGCCGCCCGAGCCTTCGGACGAGCAGCAGCCGCCTTCGGAGCCTTCGCCTTCGGAGCAGCCGCAACCGCCGCCGTTGCCGCCGCAGCAGCCGCCGGCCTGGTGCGGATGGCCGTGGGCGAGTTCGGTGAGTTCGGCCGCGCGGACGGAGACCACCTTGACGTCGAAGGTCAGCGTCTTGCCGGCGAGCTCGTGGTTGCCGTCGAGCACGGCTTCCTTGTCGTCGACGTGGCGGATGACGAGGACGCGCATGCCGAGGTTGGTGTCCGCGTGGAAGCGCATGCCGACCTCGACCTTGTTCTCGCCGAAGCGGTCGAGGGGGACGCGCTGGATGAGCTTGTCGCTGTATTCGCCGTAGGCGTGTTCCGGCGGCACGACGACGGTCTTGGCGTCGCCGGCGGCGAGGCCTTCGAGTCCCTGCTCCAGGCCGGGGATGATGTTGCTCGCGCCGTGGAGGTACTCCATCGGCCCGTGGCCGGACGAGGAGTCGAGCACGTTGCCCTTCTCGTCCTTCAAGGTGTATTCGATGCCGACGACGGTTTCTTTGGTGACGCGCATGTGGGTGAAGAGGGTGGGAAATTACGCGGCGTCCGGGGGTACGCAAGGGGAACCAGCGGTTTTCCGTCCGTCCGCCGCGCCGTCCGCATCTAAACCTTGACCCTCCGTGGGGCCTTCGCTTGCCTACCCTTCCTGCTGTTTGGGGCCGTAGCTCAGTTGGTAGAGCGCGTCGTTCGCAATGACGAGGCCGTGAGTTCGAACCTCATCGGCTCCACCAGCAGGGATCCGCGTCAGGCCGACGGCGGCGCTTCGTCGCCCGGGAGCTCCTTGGCCCGGCGGGCGCGCTTCACCTCGGGGAGCGTCTCGTGCGCCTGGATGTCGATGGTGGCGCCGTCGCTGACCTGGCGATCGGCCTTCATCTTCTCGCCTTCGGTGAGCAGCTTCTCGGCGTTGTTGAAGACGCGCGAGCGCAGCGTCTCGAGGGTCGCGTTGTACTCCCGCACGGCCTTGTTGAGGCTGCCGCCGGCGTCGGCGAAGTGCTCGCTGGCGATGCGCACGCCGTCCTGCAGGCGCTCGGCGATCTCGATGACCTTCTCCGCGCGCTGCTCGACCTCGACGCGGTCCCAGGAGTGGGCGATGGTGCGGAGGACGGAGAGGAGCGTGACGGGCGTGGCGATGATGACCTTCTGGCCCCAGGCGTTCTCGATGAGGAGCGGGTCGAGCTCGAGCGCGGTGCTGAAGAGCGCCTCGTTGGGGAGGAAGAGCACGACGAATTCCGGCGAGGGCTTGTGCTGGTTCCAGTATTCCTTGGCGCCGAGCTTGCGGGCGTGGTCGGCCAGCTTGGCCGCGAAGTCCTGGAGGAGGCGCGTGCGCTCGGCCTCCGTGCCGGCCTGCGACGCTTCGATGTAGGACTTCGTCGGGGCCTTGGCGTCGACGACGATCTTGCGGCCGCCGGGCAGCGAGATGACCATGTCGGGGCGGAGGTTGCCCTGTTCGCCGGCGGTCGAGCTCTGGGTCTCGAAGTCGACGTGTTCCTTCATGCCGGTCAGCTCGGCGACGCGCGCCAGCTGCAGCTCGCCCCAGCTGCCCTGCTTGTTCGTGGACGTCATCGCGGCGGCGAGCTTGCGGGCTTCGGCGGCGACCTTCTCCGACTGCTCGGTGCTGTGGCGCAGCGAGCCCTTGAGCTCGTTGTTCGTGCGGGTGAGCTCGTCGAGCTGGTGCTTGAACGGCGCGAACTTCTGCTCGGCGAGGCCGATGAACTGCTCGCGGTTCTGCGTGAGCTGGGTCTGCGCGGCGTTCGCGAAGGCCTCGCGCATGCGGGCCTCGGTCTCGGCCAAGGCCTTGGCGTAGCGGGCTTCGGCGGCGGCGAGCGCCTGCTGGTGGTCGGCGCGGAGGCGTTCGAGGGCCTGGTCGGCGGCGAGCTTGGCGTCGGCGAGCGCCTTGGCGTGGTCGCCGCGGAGCTGTTCGACGGCCCGGGCGTTCGCCTGCGCGGCTTCGGTCAGCTGCTGTTGCGCGGCGTTCCGGGCGGACTCGGCGCCCGAGGCGCGCGCCAACGTGGCTTCCTTGGCGGCGCGCTCCTGCGCGGTCGCGGCCTGCGCGTCGGCGAGCTGGCGGCGGGTCTCGTCGAGCAGCGCGGCGTTGGCCGCGTCGGCGCCCGCCGCCGGCGCGTCGGGCTTCCGGCCGAAGGCCACGTAGGCGAGCAGGCCGAGGACGGCGAGGAGGAGGGCGGGCGTCAGGTATTCCATGGGTTCTAGAAAAGGCACTCTACCCGCGGAGCCGCGCTCCGCAACCCCATCACCGGGGGTCGCCTTCGATGGCCATCGTGTTGCCGGCGTACCAAGCGGCTTCGTAGGCGGCGACGTAGTCGGCGGCCGCGGACTCCGGGGCCGCGGGGTCCGCGCCGAGGCCGGCGAGGAAGCCGTAGCGGATCGCATGCGCGATCTCCCGGCGGCGGGGTTTCTGGTGCTTCGCGACCCAGGCCTCCGCGGCTTCGGAGCGCGCGTCGCTCTCGGTCGAGTGCACGTTGCGTCCGACCTGCCAGGCGACGACCGACGCATGGAAGAGGTCCGAGACTCCGCGCAAGGGGAGGAAGGGGCAACGGCCTCCGGCCCGGCCGATCTCGAAGTGCTTCCGGATCTCCCCAGCCAAGGCTACCCGCCAACGCTCCTCGGTGGAGAGCAGCCCGTAGTCGAATTCGGGGTCGTCGGCGGAGGCGTCCTTCAGCTCCATTCGGGCGTAGGCTCGCCACTTCTCCAGCCACACCTCCCAAGCCTCCGTGCCGCGTCGCGGGGGTCGGCCGAGCCATTCAGGGAAGTCATCGCGCATGGGTGGCTTTTGCGGCCTTTTTGCCCCTAAAATGAGGTTTTGTCTACCTTAAAAGGTGAAATCTTGTTCACCATCGGGTGGGTTTCCTCCTCCTAGTCCATCCTATCTTGGGTCGGGACCTAAAGTTTCCGCCAAAAACCACCTTTTCCGTCGAACTATTCCATGCCGTTGGTGTTATTCCCATCACCCCCCATCTAAAGTGAACCGTCCTTCTCTCCCTTCTGCGCAACGGGTGCTCTCTCCGTTGTTCCTCCTCGCGGCCTTCGGCCTCGCTGTCGCCCCGTCCGTCCGCGCCCAGACCGCCCCCGCCGCCGCGACCGCGCCGGTCGTGGTCTCCACCTCGGTCGCCGCGACCCCGGTGCCTAGCCTCAACGGCAGCGACAAGGTCGGCCCGCTCCTCCTCCGCGACGAGACCATCGGCCAGGTGCTCGAGCTCCTCCAGCGCTGGACGGGCAAGACGGTCCTCCGCCCCCAGGCCCTGCCGGCCAACCTCTACACGCTCTCCCTCCCGGCGAGCGCCACCCGCAACGACGCCCTCCTCGCCCTCGAGACGCTCCTCTCCCTGAACGGCGTCGCCGTCATCCAGCAGGGCGACAAGTTCCTCAAGGTCGTCCCGAACAACGTCGCGAAGTCCGAGTCCCCCACGCTCCTCACGGAGAGCACCTTGACGATGCCCGCCAGCGGCCGCGTGGCCTCCAAGATCTTCCTCCTCAAGCACGCCAACGGCCAGGAGGTCGTCGCCCAGATCACCGGCATGCTCAACGGCACGCTCGCGACGCCGCCGGTCTTCTTCGGCCGCAACAACGCCATCCTGGTCACCGACTCGATCATGAACCTGCAGAAGATCGAGACGCTCCTCGCCCAGCTCGACCGTCCGCAGCTCGACGTCATCGCGACCAAGATGTACAACCTGAAGCACGCGCTGGCCACCGACCTGGTCAACAAGCTGACGGCCCTCCTCCGCACGCCCGCCGCCAACGGCGCCGCGCCCTTCCGCCTCTCCACCGGCACGAGCTTCACCGCCGACGAGCGCACCAACCGCGTCATCGTCATGGGCTCCGCCGACCAGCACGCGTTCTTCGACGCCCTGATCGAATCGCTCGACGCGACCTCCGACCCCAACACGAAGACGGACGTGGTCTTCCTCCGCCACGCCAACGCCACCGAGACGGCCACGCTCCTCACCCAGCTGATCACCGGCCAGACCAAGGCCGCGTCGAACACCAACGGCGGCCGCTCCACCACCGGCGTCAACCGCGTGACGACCCCGGCGCCCGCCGCCCCCGGCGCGCCCGCCGCCGCCGGCGCCCAGCAGAACGGCGCCGACGAGTTCAGCTCGATGGTCACCGTCATCGCCGACATCCGCTCTAACTCCATCGTCGTCTCCGGCACCAAGGACGACCTCCGCCTCCTCCATGAGCTCATCGACAAGGTCGACGTCGTCCTCCCGCAGGTCCGCGTCGAGGTCGTGATCGCCGAGGTCACCCTCACCGACACCGACAGCAGCGGCGTCAGCGCCCTCGGCATGACGGTCACCAACGGCAAGCTCGCCAGCGTCTCCGGCACCATCGTCGGCGGCAACCTCACGGGCAACGGCGGCGCCGGCACCCAGGCCGTCGTCACGGCTTCCGGCAACCTCACGGGCATCATCAACCTCTCGTCCACCCCGACGAAGAACGACGTCCGCGTCCTCTCCGTCCCGGCGATCACGACCTCCCACAACAAGGAGGCCACGATCTTCGTCGGCGAGTCCCGCCCGGTCATCACCGGTACGCAGTCCACCGCGGGCACCGCCGGCCTGGTCTCCAACTCCACGGTCTCCCAGCGCGACATCGGCATCCAGCTCAAGGTGCTCCCGCTCATCGGCAAGGACGGCTCCGTCCAGCTCCAGGTGACGCAGCAGGTCGAGGACATCCTCGGCACCGTCCTCCTCGACGGCAACGAGCAGCCCATCATCGGCCGCCGTTCGACCGACTCCTTCGTCAGCGCCATGAGCGGCGAGATCATCGTCCTCGGCGGCCTGCAGCGCACCAACGACACGACGACCAAGAACCGCCTCGGGCCCATCCCGATCATCGGCGACCTCCTCGGCACCTCCACCAAGTCCAAGACGCGCACCGAGCTCGTCGTCTTCATGCGTCCCTACGTGCTGAACAACTCCGCGGTGGACAACCTCAACGCGCTCAACCGCGTCGACGCCACGCCCATCGCCGAGGACGTCCACAAGGTCATCGACAAGGCCCCGGGTCCCGTGGCCAAGCCCGCCGGCGCCCCGGCGACGGCCCCCGCCAGCCCGCTGCTCAACGGCCTCCCCGGCCCGACGCTCGAGGTCGGCGGTTCCAACAAGTAAGCCCCGATGTCGACCGCCGTTAGGCATGGATTGCCCGCCGCGTTGGCGGAGCGCTTGTCGGACGAGGCCCGCGCCGCGTTCGCCGAGGCCCCGCGCGACGCGCGCTTCAAGCTGCTCTGCCAGGCCCTCGGCGTGACCGAGGCCGTCCTGCTCGACGAGCTCGCCAAGGCCTCCGGCCTCGAGGTGCTCGACGAGCCCGCCGTCGACGCCGAAGGCGTCAAGGTGCTGCCCGCGCGCATCGCCACCGAATCGCAGGTCATCGCCGTGCTGCTGCCGGGTTCGGAGGAAGGCCGCCTCAACCTCATCTCGCCCCTCCCGCCTGACGCGGAGACGGCCGACTGGATCGCGACGTTCGCGCCGCGCCGCCCGAAGTGGTACCTGGCCCCGCCCGAACGCGTCGCCCAGCTCGTCACCGACAACTACGGCGTCGGCGGCGGCAGCCTCGACGACGAAGGCGAGGACCTGCCCGAGCTCGAGGCCGCCAACCAGGACGTCGAGGCCGACGCCGACGCGGCGGTCGTGCGCTTCGTGACCGACGTGCTCTCGCAGGCGGTCGCCGAAGGCGCGACGGACGTCCACTTCGAGCCGCAGGAGAACAACCTGCGCATCCGCTACCGCGTCGACGGCATCCTCATCCCGGTGCCGCTGCCCGACAACCTCGCGCGCTTCCAGGACGCCATCATCTCGCGCCTGAAGATCATGGCGCGCCTCAACATCTCCGAGCGCCGCCTCCCGCAGGACGGCCGCATCAACTTCCGCGACGGCAAGAACGTCCTCGATATCCGCGTCTCGACGATCCCGACGATCTACGCCGAGTCCGTCTCCCTCCGCCTGCTCAACCAGCGCAAGGAGGCCTACGACATGGACCGCATCGGCATGGCGCCCGACGAGCAGGCCGTGGTCCGCAAGGTCCTCGACTACCCGCACGGCATCATCCTCGTGACGGGCCCGACGGGTTCCGGCAAGTCGACCACGCTCAACGCGTTCCTCCGCGAGATCAACTCGCCCGAGCTGCGCCTGGTCACCATCGAGGATCCGATCGAGTACGAGGTGCCCGGCGCCAACCAGGTGCAGACCAAGGCCGAGATCGGCCTGACGTTCGCCGGTGCGCTCCGCAGCACGCTCCGCCAGGATCCCGACGTCATCATGGTCGGCGAAATCCGCGACCTCGAGACGGCCGAGATCTCCATCCGCGCCTCGCTCACGGGCCACCTCGTGTTCTCGACGCTCCACACGAACGACGCGCCCGGCGCCATCACGCGCCTCATCGACATGGGCGTCGAGCCGTTCCTCGTCGGTTCCGCCGTCGAGCTGGTCATCGCCCAGCGCCTCGTCCGCCGGCTCTGCCCCGACTGCGCCCGCACCGCGCCGGTCAACAAGGCCCGCGTCCTGCCCGCGCTCGACGCGCTCGGCATGGGCGAGGCCGACCTCGCCGGCGTGACGGAGCTCCGCGAGCCAGTGGGCTGCCGCCGCTGCCGCAACACGGGCTACCGCGGCCGCGTGGGGGTGTTCGAGATCTTCCACCCGAAGCCGCTGCACGACCTCATCATCAACCGCGTCAGCAACCGCGAGCTCACCGAACGCGCCATCGCGAACGGGATGCGCCCGCTCGCCCGCGCGGGCTGGGAGAAGGTCAAGGCCGGCCACACCACGCTCGACGAGCTCGTCCGCAACCTCAGCTCGAACGAATAAGTTCGGATGCCGTCCTTCACCTACACCGCCAAGGACGCCGCCGGCGCCTCCGCCGAGGGCTCCATCGACGCCCCGAGCCGCCGCGAGGCGCTCCGCCGCCTGCAGTCCCGCGGGCTGCGTCCGGTCAAGGTCGAGGAGGTCGGCGCCGCGCGCCGCGAGCAGTCCGGTCCGTCCGCCCAGGAGGCCGCCGAACAGGCGCCGACCGCCGCGGAGCGCCTGCCGTTCCTCGAGGCGATGGCCGACCTCGTCCGCAGCGGGATGTCCGCCGGCGAATCGTTGCGCCTGCTGTCCCTGCGTCTCCAGAAGTCCCGCCTGCGCAACCTCTGCGGCGGCATCTGGGGCAAGCTGAGCGAAGGCCAGAGCCTGTCCGCCGCGATGGCCGCCTACCCGGTGGTCTTCGACGGCCAGACGATCAACCTCATCGCCGCCGGCGAGGCGACGGGCAACATCCGCGACGTCCTCGAGCGGCTCATCGCGCACTTCACCGAGCAGGCCGAGTTCCGCCGCAAGCTGATCGCGGCCATGGCCTACCCGCTGTTCATCTGCTTCATCGCCATCGGCGTGGTGATCTTCTTCGTGCTCTTCCTGCTGCCGCGCCTGCAGACGCTCCTCAACTCGCTCGGCGGCAAGCTGCCGCTGTCCACGAAGATGCTCATGTGGTTCGCCCAGGTCTTCGTCGTGGTCGGGCCCATCCTCTGCGTGGCCGCCGTGGCCGCGGTCATCGGGATCTACCAGTGGCGCAAGACCGAGGCGGGCAAGCTGGCCTCCGACGCGCTCCTGCTCAAGACGCCCCTCGCCGGCGCGTTCGTCATGCGCGTCTCGGTCCTCAACTTCTGCCATACGCTCGCGGTCCTGCTCGAGAACGGCATCACCACGGCCGAGGCGCTGCGCCTCGCCGAGAAGACCGCCCCCAACCGCGCCATGCGCGCCCAGATGCGCGAGGCGACCGACCGCGTGCTCGAGGGCGAGAGCCTGTCCCGCGCGCTCGCCCGCACCGGCTACTTCCCGCGCCTGCTGCTCGACCGCGTCGCCGTCGCGGAACAGACCGGCAACCTCGCCCCGGGCCTCCGCGACATCGCCCGCTCCTACCGCGCCGAACTCGACCGCTGGCTGGGCACGATCTCGCAGACGATCTCCGCGACGGTCCTCATCGCCGCCTTCTCTTTCGTCGCCTTCATCGCCTTCGCGATCGTCGCCGCCGTCTTCGAGGTCAGCTCGTCCTTCAAGTTCTGAGCGGATCGGAGATCAGCTGAGGGTTGTGGGGTGAGGGTTGGGGGTTGCGGTGGTGCTGCCTCGGGTAGGGACGGGACGGCGTCACGTCCTAGTTGGCCAGCGGTTGTGCTGCGGCTCTGCCGCGCCAATATCCCGGTCCCCGGCTCCCCTTCAGCGTTGCCTCGGGTAGGGTTGGGATGGCAACACAACCTAGCGCCAACGAGGATAGAGGAATGCATCGAGGACGGGGTCGATCGATGAGTCGATGACAGCATCGAGGACTGAGTCGAAAGATGCGGCGGCTCCGCCGCCGCACTCCCCCCAACCCGCATCCCACAACCCTTATCCTCCACCCCGGCGCGGCCTTCGGCCGCGCTCACTTCACCGGGGCGATGAGCTCGAGCGAGCTGAGCGTGACGATCATGGTCACGGTGCCGGAGTTGCCGCGGTCGGCCTGCAGCGAGAGGGCGTTGACGGCCAGGTAGGGAGCGCGCGGGGCGATGGCCTGGTAGAAGCGCACCACGGACGCGAGGTCCGCGCGGCGGCAGCTGAGCTGCAGCGAGTGCACGGCGAACTTGCCCGACTTCTGGGTCTTGGGGGAATCGGTGTTGGGGTTCAGGCCGGCGTCCTTCGCGGCGGCGAGGGCTTCCTCGACCAGGCGCGTGGCGTCGTAGCCGCGGCCGGCGTCGAGGCCTTTCACGGCGGCGTCCGCCGCGGCCTTGATCTCGGTCCGTTTGTCCAGCCAGGCCTGCTGCGTGGCGGCCTCGCTCTCGAGGGACTGCAGGGCGTCCCAGCCGTCGCGCGTGCGGCCCCAGGACGAGGTCGCCCAGAGGAACGCGGCGACGAGGAGCGCGGCGAGCGCCATGTAGCGTTCGCGAGGTTGGAGTCCGAAGAAAAGTTGCTTCATGGCGGGGGATTACTTGGCGGCAGGGGTGGTGGCGGGGACGACGACCGGCGTGGTCGGCGCGAGCGGGGTGGTGCCGGACGCGGCGGGCGTCGCCGGGAGGGCGACCGGGGCGCCCGGAGCGGCGGGGGCGACGACGACCGGGGCGGCGGCCGCGGCTGCGGCGGCCTTCGCGGCCTCGGCCTTGGCGACGGACTTCCGGAGGACGTCGGGCTTGAAGGTGATCGTGAAGGTGAACGTCGTGAAGTTGTCGCGGGCGCGCATGTCCTTGCTCGCGACGGCGCCGACCTCGGGATTGTCCTTCAGCGCCTTCTCGAAGGTGGAGATGTCGGAGGGGTTCGTGGTGCGGGCTTCGACCTCGAGGGTGGTGTTGGTCTTCGAGGTGATGCGCGTGAACTCGACGGTCGCCGGGCGGTGCTCGTTCGCGAGGGCGAGCATCTCGAGCGCCTGCGGGGACTTCGTGCGGACGTCCTCGATGCGGCTGGCGGTGGCCTGGTCGGCCTCGATCTCGACGACCTCGGCGTGGCGGGATTCGTTCAGGGTCCTGAGGCGGTTGGCGCGCCAGTTGATGCCGGCGGCGGCGACCTCGAGGGCGACGGAGAGCGCGAGGACGGCGACGGCCCCGCGGGTCAGGTTCCAGAGGATGAGGTTGACGCGCTCCTTCTTGCGGCGGGCGTTCAGGAAATCCACGTCGCGGATGTCCGCCTCGTCGCGGCCCTTCGGCGGGATGGTGAAGGGCTTGCCGCCGGCGCGGTGCAGGACGAGGGCGTTCTCCTTGAGCTCGCTCACGAGCTCGCCGTCGAGCGTGGCCACGGGCGCGCCGGCGGGGAGGCCGGCCTTCGCGGCGGTCTCCGCGGCGAGCGAGGCTTCGTCGGCGTCGGCGACGTCGGCGACGGTCACGGCCGCGGGCAAGGGGTTGGTGGCGTCCCAGGCGAGGGCGACGAGGCGTTCCGCGCCGCGGTGCACGACCACGCCGGCGCCGGCCGGGCGCTCGCCGCAGAGGGCGAGGAACTCGGGGATCACCTGGCAGTCGTCGGGCCACGCGAAGCTTTCCTCGGGCGTGAAGCGGCGGCGGTGCGCGGCGTAGGCCAAGGCCTGCTTGCCGTCGGCGGAGACGACGTGGCCGACGAGCATCTGCTCGGCGGGGAAGGGCGAGAGGGCCTCGAGGGCGAGCGCGACCTGGCCGGCGGCGTCTTCGCCTTCGAGCGCGACGGCGCGCACGAAGAAGCGGTTGCCCGGGAGCAGGGCGGCCGCGCCCGGCGGGGTCTGGCCGGGGATCAGTTGGGAGAGGGTGCTCATTTGGTCTTGGAAGGGAGGGCGGTGGTGGCGCCGGGTTGGCCGGCGCGGCGGACGACGATCTTCTCGTCGTCGGGGTTGGCCTCGGGCTGCTTGGGGGCGCCGTTGTCCTCGCTCCACGCGAGGATCTGGAAGGGGTAGTTGATGCTGGTGCTCGCGGTGCGCCCGCCGAGCGTCACGGCGCTCGCGGCGTTCAGCACCACGCCGGGCGTGAGCGCCTTCGGGGCCTTCGCCGCGCCGGCGACGTCGGTCGTGGTGCCGATGGTCTTGGTCGTCGCGGCGACGCCGGTCGAGGAGGTCGAGGCCGCGGTGTTCGGGGTGAAGCCCCGGCCGGTCGCCGTGCCGGTCACCGCGTCGATGGCGGGCGTGGCGTCGGGGTCGGCCACCGGGCCGGTGAACGTGACGTCGTCGCGGATCGCCACGAGGGCGCTGACGCGGCACTTGGCCTGGCCTTCCTTCACGGTGACGCGCACCCACATGAGGTGGACCTCGTCGTCGAAGCGCTGGAGGGAGCCGGCGGCGCCGATGAGCTGGCGGACCTCGCTGGTCACGCGGAAGTAGGGCGGGACGCCGGTGATGCGCTTCTTCTGCTCGTTCTGGCGGTCGCGGATGAGGCCGAGCTGGCGCTCGTCGAGGCCCTGCGCCAGGAGCAGCGCGTCGGAGGCGGTGTTGATGTTGGTGTCGCCGAAGGTGTACAGGCTCACGCACTCCTTGAAGGCCTTGAGGAGCTCGGTGGGGTTGCCTTCGTCGTCGAAGAAGAAGTCCTTGGCCACGCCGATGGTGCGGAGCTCCTCGAAGGAGCGCAGCGGGCGGCGGGCGGGCTTGAACGAGAGCTTGGCGCGCTGGTAGGCGGCGTCCGTCGCGTCCTCCTCGATGGACTCGTACTTCTTGCTCGTCCAGGCGACGAGGGCGTCGGCCACGCGCTCGGCGTCGCGCTGCTCGAGGTTCAGGGCGTAGAGGAGCTGGATGAGCGTGTTCTTGTCCAGGGTCGAGAGGGGGAGCTTGGCGCTCTCGTCCTCGTATTCGAAGTGCACCTCGAGGCCTTCGCGCACCGGGATGCCGGCGTAGGCGTGGGGGTCCTCGAAGCCTTGGCTCGGGGCGTGGATCTTGTTGAGGTCGATCGAGCGGATCTCCGCGATGACGGCGAGGGCGAGCTCGAGCTCCGACTGCGCGTCGATGCGCAGCCGCGCGCGGTCGACCTCGCGGGTGGCCATCGCGAGCTCGAGGGAGTTGTCCTCCATGAAGCGCGCGAGCAGCAGCGAGGCCAAGGTGATGAGCACCAGCACGACGACGATGATGGAGCCGCGGCGCTTCCTCATGGGCGGGAGGCGCCGGGGCGCTTGATGGGGAGGTCGACGACGACCTCGGTCTTGAGCTGGCCGCGCGCGAAGCGGAGGCGCAGGCGCGCGGGCTTCTGGTACGTGGTGCCGGCTTCGTCCTTCGCGGGTTCCTCCTCGGTCGTCCACTTGCGGAGGTCGGCGTCGTAGTAGTCGTACGCGAGCGAGGCGACGAACGGCGTGAGGACGGTCTCGTGCACGTCGTTGAGGTCGCGTTCGAGCTCGAGGCGCGACTGCCACTGGACGACGAGGCCGCGTTCCGGCGCGGCGTAGAGGGAGAAGTCGACGTCGGGCAGCGGGGCCTCGGGCCAGTCGGCGAGGCGCCCCGCGTCGGCGAGGAGGAAGGTCAGGCGCGGGGTGTTCACGCCGTCGGCGCCGCGGACCTCCTTGATGGCGAAGCCGGCCGCGCCCGGACCGCTCGTCGAGGCCTCGAGGACCTCGCGCACCTGGCGGGTGGCGGCGCGGACGTGCTGGTCGAACAGGCGCTGGTCGCGCTTGCCGCCCCAGAGCTCGCTCATGGAGAAGAGGAAGGTGTTCAGCGTCACCATGAGGACGCCGAGGAGCGCGAGCGAGACGAGGGTCTCGAGCAGCGTGAAGCCGCGGGACTGCCGGGGCGCGGGGTTCATTGCCTGAACGGCGCGGGTGCGGCGCCGCGTCCTCCGTTGTTGCCGTTCGCGTTCTGGCCGCCGGTGGGTCCGGTGGCTGGTCCGCCGCGGCCGCCTTGGTTGCCGCCGTTCGCGCCGCCGGGTTGCGCCCCGCCCTTGCCGTTGTTCTGGCCGTTGGCCGGACCGCCCTTGCCGTTGTTGTTCTGGCCGCCTTTGCCGTTGTTGCCGCCCTTGCCGTTCGGGTTGGCGTTGCCGTTGTTGCCGTTGTTGTTGCCGCCGCCGAGGGGCTTGCGCGGGGTGGGCGCGCTGATGAACTGGGTGCCGCCGCCGGTGGCTTCGTCGTAGCCGCGGTCCTTGAGGAGGCGTTCCTTCGCGGCGTCGCGGATGACCTTGCGGTCCGAGGCGTTGGACCACGTGGGGCGCAGGAGCAGGCGGGTCTCCTCCTTCATCGGCACGTATTCGCCGCCGCTCTCGCGCTGGATCTCGGCGCTGAGCGTGACGGAGAAGAGGTCGCTGACGGTCGTGGGCTCGACCTTGCCCTTCCAGCGGGCCATGCGGTCGTCGGGGAGGTAGACGTCGCCGCCGTTCTCGATGTCGTCGAAGTTCACGGTCTCGAGCAGCGCGGCGCGGCAGCGGGCCATGTCCTCCGCGCCGACGTCGTACTGCTTGAGGGCTTGGCGGCCGAGGAGGACGTTCGAGTACGCGGCGCCGAGGCCGACCGCGGCGAGCGCGAAGATGGCCAAGGCCACGAGGACCTCGATGAGCGAGAAGGCGCGGCGGCTCATTTGGCGTCCTCCGGCGGCAACGGCGCGCAGGTCAAGGGGTCGATGGGGATGACGCGGCGGGCCTGCGCGCGCTGGATCTCGATGCGCATGCGGTCGCACGTGCCGTCCGGGTAGAAGCGGATGCGCGTGAGCGCGCGTTCCTCGACCTGGCCGCCGAGGAGCACGGCTTCCTTCACCTCGGGGGCGACGATCTTGACCTTCACGTCGGCGGCGACGGGCAGGGTCTCCTTCTTGTCGTCCCAGGAATAGGAGAGCACGGTCTCCTCGCCGTCGGGCTCGATGTCGGGCCGGAGGTCGATGACCTTGGACTGCTCGACGGCCTGGCGGCGGACGGTCTGCAGCAGCGCCATGAGCGCGGACTCAGGGTCGTCGCGCGCGGTGCCCTTGAGCAGCGACGCCGAGCCGCCGATGAGGACGGCGGCGAGCATGCTGATCAGGCCGAGCACCAGCAGCGTCTCCAGCAAGGTGAAGCCGCGGCGCGCGCGAGACTGGTCCGGGCGCTTCACCAATTGCCGATGTCGTCAGCGGTGTCCGGGGCCTTGTCGCGGCCGACCGAGAAGAGGTCGTACGACTCGGTGTTCTTCGTGCCGGGGTAGCGGTACTGGTAGGCGGTGCCCCACGGGTCGAGCGGGAGCGCGCCGCCCTTGGCTTCGACGTACGGGCCGCGCCAGCGGTCCTGCTTGCCTTCGGGGGCGGCGATGAGGGCCTTGAGGCCTTCTTCGGTCGACGGGTAGTCGCCGAGGTCGATGCGGTAGCGGACGAGCGAGGCCTTGAGCGATTCGTTCACGAAGAGCTTGGCGACGCCTTCCTGGCTCTGGCCGAGGATCTTGTCGATGTTCGTGACGGCGATGCCGACGAGCATGCCCACGATCGCGACGGCGATCAGGATCTCGAGCAGGGTGAAGCCTTTGCGCAGGGCGCGGCGGGCGGCCAGGAGGGGACGACGGTTCATGGTGTAGGGAAAGGAGGGGTGAGGGCTCAGTTGCCGCGGGTGCGGCCGCCTTTGCCGCCGGTGGCCGGGGCCGCGTTCGTCGCCGCGCCGGTGTCGCCGCCGCGCGAGAAGCCGCCGCGGTCGCGCTTGCCGCCTTCGGCCGGGGCCGCGCCGGCTTCGCCGCCGGCGTTGTTGTTGTTTCCGCGGTCGAAGCCGCGCTGCTTCATCTGTTCGCGGAAGGCCGCGATCTGCTCGGGGGTCGGGGCCTGGCCGTTGTTGAAGCCGCCGCGACCGAAGCCGCCGCCGAAGCCGCCTTGGGGCTGCGCATCGGTGGTCAGGCCGACCTGCGGCACGGGCGCCGCGGGGGTGGTGCCGATGACGGCCTGCTTGAGCGAGAGCTTCACGGGCTGGCCGGCGTTCTCGAGGACGATGGATTCGCTGTCCGCGTCGTAGCTCTTCACGGACACGGGGACGAGGCCCTGCGGGGCTTCGCCCTGCGCGACCCAGGCGGAGAGCTTGGTCGTGGTGTTGTAGATGCTGAAGTAGGTCACGCCTTGGTCGACGTACATGCCGCGGAACTCAAGGTTGCTGGGCTTCTCGGCGAGGGTCGTGCCCTTGCCTTCGCCGAAGGGCGAATTCTTGACGAGGCCATCCAGGTCGACGGCGCCGGCGAGGGCCGGGGTGACGGCAAGTCCGGCGACGATCAGAAGCTGTCGCAAGGCGGTGTGGGCGGGGCGCATGAAGAGGGGGGGGCAGGGGTGGGTAAGTTTAGAACCCCAAACGAAGTGTTTGGTTTCGTAAGTTCTTGTGCAATCTCGCCTTTTTTCGGGGGTCGAAGGGGCTTTTGCCTACGATAAACCCCCTCCTTGGGGTCAGGGATTGGGCTCAAGGGGTGATTCAGGGGTCTATAATCAACACAAGTCGTTCATTGTCAGTTGTTTAAAGTTAAATTAATACCCCTTGTGTGGTTTTGAGCCATTTTGACGGGTGATTGCAACCAATCGTCCGGGGTCTTGTTCTATCTACAGTGACTTGCTCCCCCTCCCACTGGCGCCCCTGGCGTTCGGCTAGCTTCCTCGTCCTCGGGGTGGCTTCCGCGGTCGTGTCCGCGGCGACGCCCGACTTCGCCCACGGGGTGGTGCCTTTCCTGGAGAAGCATTGCTACGATTGCCACAACGCCGACAAGGCCAAGGGCGACCTCAACCTCGAGCAGTACAAGGACGCTTCCGGGTTCTACCGCGACCAGCGTCTCTGGCGCCAGGTGGTCAGCCAGGTCGTCGCCGGCGAGATGCCGCCGCCCACCCGCAAGGTCCGACCGGCCGCCCCGGAGGTCGAGGCCGTCCAAGGCCAGATCCGCGGCCTGCTCACCGCGGCGGTCGCCGCCGCCAAGGTCGATCCGGGCAAGGTCACCGTGCGCCGACTCAACCGCACCGAGTACAACAACACGGTCCGCGACCTCTGCTACGTCGACGGCAACTTCTCCGTCGACTTCCCGGCCGACGACACGGGCTACGGCTTCGACAACATCGGCGACGTGCTCACGTTCTCGCCGGTCCACCTCGAGCGCTTCCTCGCCGCCGCCAAGGTCGTCGCCGAACGCGCCATGCCGACCGACGAGCAGAAGCTGGACGTGCTCAACGTTGACGGCTATCGGATGCTGCCGCGCGGCCGCTCCGAGGACCAGATGCGCGTCTTCAACGCCGCCACGCTGACGGCCGAGTTCGAGGCTCCGCGCGAGGGCGAGTATATCTTCCGCGCCCACCTCGTGGGCATGGGCAACAGCGGCGACCAGGCCGCGGTCGTCAACCTCGTGGTCGACGGCAAGACGGTCGGCACGCAGACGCTCAAGGTGAAGACCAGCCGCGGCGCCGAGAAGGTCGACGCCAAGGTCAGGCTCACGCCCGGCAAGCACGCGCTCGCCGTGACGTGGACCAACCCGCCGTCCGACCTGTCGTCGTCCAGCCGCCGGCTCGGGACCTACCGCTACCAGCTGCTCGGGCCGACCGACACGCGCACCGACCTGCAGCGCAAGCTCGCCGAGTTCGCCGCGGGCAAGAAGGGCGACGAACGCGCCCGCGCGATGACCAACCTCTTCGTGAGCCGCGCGTTCCGCCGCCCGGCCACGGCCGCCGAAATCCAGCGCTACGTCAAGGTCTTCTCCGCCGCCGAGGCCGCGGGCAACTCCTGGGAGGCCGGCGCGCAGGCGATGATCTCCACGGTCCTCGCTTCGCCGAAGTTCGTCTTCCGCCTCGAGCAGGACGACCAGCCGACGGCCAAGGACGCGCACGCGATCTCGGAGTTCGCGCTGGCTTCGCGGCTCAGCTACTTCGTCTGGGGCTCCATGCCCGACGAGGAGCTCTTCATGCTCGCGAACTCGGGCAAGCTCTCCGCCAACCTCGAGGCCCAGACGGCCCGCCTGCTCAAGGACAAGCGCGCGCAGTACCTGGTGACGGGCTTCGCGCTGCAGTGGCTCCAGACGCGCCGGCTCGCGCTCGTCACGCCCGACGCCAAGATGTTCCCGGAGTTCGACGACGCCCTGCGCGCTTCGATGATCAAGGAGACCGAGCTCTTCCTGTCCGAGATCGTCCGCGACGACCGCAACGTGCTCGACATCATCGACGCGGACTTCACCTACCTCGACCGCCCGCTGGCCGACCTCTACAAGATCTCGGGCGTCGACTCCCGTCGCTCCGGCGACTTCGTGCGCGTGAAGCTGCCGGCGGGCGACCGCGGCGGCGTGCTCACCCACGCGAGCATCCTGACGGCGACGTCCAACCCGGACCGCACCTCGCCGGTGAAGCGCGGCAAGTGGATCCTCGAGCAGATCCTCGGGACGCCGCCGCCGCCCGCCCCGGCCGACGTGCCTTCGCTCGAGGCCCAGAAGCAGCTGAAGGGCAACCTGCGCCAGCGGCTCGAGGAGCACCGCGTCAACCCGGGCTGCGCTTCCTGCCACAACCGCATGGATGCCCTGGGCTTCGCGTTCGAGAAGTTCGACGCCATCGGCCGCGACCGCACGACGGACGAGGGACAGCCGATCGATCCGTCCGGCAAGCTGCCCGACGGCCGCGCCTTCGCCGGCGCCACCCAGCTCAAGGCGGTCCTCAAGGCCGACCGCGAGAAGTTCGTCCGCAACCTGTCCGCGAAGCTGCTCACCTACGGCCTCGGCCGCGGGCTGGAGTTCTACGACGAACCGGCGGTCGACAAGATCGTCGCCGCCGCCGGCAAGGGCCAGAACCGCTTCTCGGCCCTCGTGCTCGGCGTCGTGCAGAGCGACCCCTTCCGCCTCCGCCGCGGCATTTCGCAGGTTGAAAGCGTCCAGCCGCCCGCCAAAAAGAAGTAACCCCCTTAACGTCCCCGCCATGCTCCACGACAAAGTCCTCAGCCGCCGCACCGTCCTCAAGGGGCTGGGCGTCACCCTCGCGCTCCCTTGGCTCGAGAAGATGGGCATGCAGACCAGCTGGGCCGCCGGCAACACGCCCGTCTCCCAGGCCGCGCCCAACCGCATGGCGTTCGTCTACGTCCCCAACGGCGTCGTGACCGAAGGCTGGCGCATCTCCTCCGAGGGCGCATTGCCCGCCAAGCTGCCGCCGATCATGAAGCCGCTGTCGGACCTCCGCGGCGAGTTCTCCGTGCTCAACGGCCTCACCGCCGACAAGGCCCGCTCCCACGGCGACGGCGGCGGCGACCACGCCCGCGCGATGGCGGCCTACCTCACCGGCGCGCAGCCCCGCAAGACCGACGGCGCTAACATCAAGGCCGGCGTGTCCGTCGACCAGATCGCCGCCGCGCGCGTGGGCGACCGCACGCGCCTCGCCTCGCTCGAGGTCGGCGCCGACTCCAGCAAGATGGCCGGCGGCTGCGACTCCGGCTACAGCTGCATCTACGAGTCCAACCTGTCCTGGCGCTCCGCCACCCAGCCGATGCCCAAGGAGGTCAGCCCCAAGCTGATCTTCGAGCGTCTCTTCGGTTCAGGCACCGACCTCGATCGCGCGCGCCGCGACGCCGAGCGCAAGAGCGTGCTCGACGCGGTCCGCGACGACTTCCGCGAGCTCAACGTGCGCCTCGGCGCCGACGACCAGCGCAAGCTCGACGAATACTTCACGGCCGTCCGCGAGATGGAGCTGCGCATCTCCAAGGCCGGCTCCATGGCCGCGCCCAAGCTCCCCGCCGGCGTCAAGGCGCCCACGGGCATCCCGCAGAGCTACGAGGACCACCTCCGCCTGCTGGCCGACCTCGTCGTGCTGGCCTTCCAGACGGACACGACGCGCGTTTCGACGTTCGTCTTCGCCAACGAGGGCTCCAACCGTTCGTACCCGTTCATCAACGTGCGCGAAGGCCACCACAACCTCACGCACCACGGCGGCGATCCCGAGAAGATCGCGAAGGTCCAGGACATCAATACGTTCCACACGACGCAGTTCGCGTACTTCCTCAACCGCCTCAAGTCGGTGAAGGAAGGCGACGGCACGCTGCTCGACCACTCGATGATCGTCTACGGTTCGGGCAACGGCGACGGCAACCGCCACAACCACGACGACCTGCCGATCCTCCTCGCCGGCCGCGGTTGCGGCACGCTCCGTCCGGGCCGCAGCATCCAGTACGGCAAGGAAACGCCGCTGAACAACCTCTGGGTCTCCATGCTCAACCGCATGGACATCCGCGACGTCCAGTTCGGCGACAGCACCGGCGAACTCAAGAAGATCGCCTGAACGTCTGAAGACGTTCAGGCGAGGGTTGCGGAATGAGGGTAGGGGAAGCGCCACGTCCTAGTTGAATCGGGTAGGGGCAGCACCGCGTGCTGCCCTAGCTGCCTTTCGTCGGGTTGCGGGGGGTGGGTTGCGGGTCGCGAGTTGTGCTGCGGCTCCGCCGCGCCATGGGGTCAGGCTTTGTCGCGTTCACGCGACGTGGCCTGACCTCGTTGGCGCTGCCCGCGGGTAGGGACGCGACTGCGTCACGTCCGTCCGCCGAGCAACTCGGCCACGTCGTCTCTGTCCGCTCTTCTCTCTGCCACAGGCGGAATCGATGACGGCGTCGAGGAATGGATAGATGGCAGCATCGAGGACAGAATCGAATAATGCTGCGGCTTCGCCGCGCACTCCCCTCAACCCCCAACCCGCATCCCTCAACCCACGCCGTCCCGACCCTACCCGATACATCCGCGCGCTCCCCCTCAACCCTCAACCCGCACCCCTCAACCCTCATCTAGCGCGCGAGCTTTGCTCGCGCGCTAGATCATCCCCATCTCCTCCGCGACGGTGTCCACCTTGTGCTCCACCAAGGCGACCTTGGTGTGGAGTTCGGCGACTTGGGCGCGGAGCTGGGCGTTTTCCTCACGGAGGAGGCGGACTTCCTGGAGGACTTCGTCCAGGACGGCGATGATGTTCATTTTTGCGAAAAGTAGGGTTTCCGTGCGAAGAGGAGGCCGCGCGGCGCGGCACGGAGCGCCGGCGGCGGGAGGTCCGCGGACGCATGGGCGCCCGGCGGGGGTGGAGTCGACGGGTGGACTTGACGTGAAATCAACGCGTCTCCCCGAGGGCTCGGCGTATGCCGTAGTCCTGCGGATGGAGATTGGCTGAAGCGGCTATCACGAGGCCGTCATCTTCTTCGGCGCCAAAAACGGGTCAACGAGAATAAAGTAGAATCAGTTGCGTCCGCGGAACCGCGCGGGTGGGATGGGGTCATCCCATCATGCGCCTCCGCCACCCCGTCGCCCTCCTGTTCGCCGCCTGCGCCGCCGCCGTCGCGGCGTCCGGCCCCAACGACTCGTCCATCGGTCCCGACTACAAGCCCGCGCCGGAGATGGCGGCGAAGCCCGGCGTGCCGAAGGGGACGATCAAGGAGTTCGTCATCGAGTCGACCGAGAGCAAGCTGTACCCCGGCATCGCCAAGAACAAGCCCGGCGAGGTCGTGCCCTACCGCCGCAAGGTCCAGGTCTACATCCCCGCCCAGTACGTCGCCGGCAAGCCCACCCCCTTCATCGTCGTGACCGACGGCCCTTGGTACACCAAGCGCATGGCCACGGCGCTCGACAACCTCATCGCCGAGAAGCGCGTCCCCGTGCAGGTCGCCGTCATGGTCGAATCCGGCGGCGGCGACAGCAAGGGCAGCCAGCGCGGGCTCGAGTACGACACGATGTCGGGCAAGTACGCCGAGTTTATCGAGACCGAGATCCTCCCGCGCGTGACCAAGGAGACTGGCGTCGTCTTCAGCAAGAACCCCGACGAACGCGCGGCCATGGGCGGCAGCTCCGGCGCGGCCGCGGCCCTCACGATGGCCTGGTACCACCCCGAGCTCTACCGTCGCGTCCTCAGCTACTCCGGCACCTTCGTCGACCAGCAGTACCCGACCGACCCCAAGACCCCGCACGGCGCCTGGGAGTACCACGAGAACCTCATCGCCAAGACCGCCAAGAAGCCCCTCCGCATCTGGCTGCAGGTCGGCGAGAAGGACAACGGTTGGGACCGCGACGAAGCCTCGCTGCACAACTGGGTCATGGCCAACGAACGCATGGCCGAAGTCCTCGCCAAGAAAGGATACGCCTACCAGTACGTCTTCTGCAGGAAAGCCGGCCACGTCGACGGCAAGGCCGTCGCAGCCACGCTCCCCTCCGCCCTCGAGTGGATCTGGAAGTGAGCGTCTAAAGACGCGAGTAGGGTTGCGGGATGCGGGTTGCGGGTCGCGAGTGGTGCTGCCTCGGGTAGGGACAGCACCACGTGCTGTCCTAGTTGCGTCGGGTAGGGTTGGGACGGCGTCACAACCTGCGCCATGGGGTCAGGCCTTACCGCGTTCACGCGACGTGGCCTGACCTCGTTGGCGCAGCCTCGAGGACTGAGTCGAATGATATGGCGGCTCCGCCGCCGCACTCCCCTCAACCCCCAACCCGCACCCCACAACCCGCATCCCTCATCGTGCCCTAAGTGCTTTCCCCAATTGCCATCTCCACCCTCCACCCTCAACTTGGGTCTAGGTGTGTAGGCCAACTCGCTTGGCCGAGATATCTCCCAGAGGGGCGCGCAAGCGCCCCTTTTTCATGCGGGCCGCCTCAAGAAGACCTGTTCCGAGCGCCGGAGAATCCTGCGGCTATGGGCATCCGAGAACGTTTTCGCGGGTGCGTTCGCTTGCTTTGTCAGGTAGGCGAGGAGATCGGCGAGCTGCAGGAACTGCGTGTCGCGTGAATCCATCCCAAATGGTTGCTCTATGATGCTGGCCCTGACCTCGGGCGGCATCTTTTCCAGCAGTCCGCGCCGAGGGGCGGAGCGATGGTCATCGCAGATCACGATCATCCCGTGGGCGGGGCAATTCTCCGGTGGAGTGGCCGTCAGGAGTTCGCATGCTTGTTGAAGAAGGCAACGCCAGGCCTCCTCCCGCGGGCTCATGTCCGACGTTGCTTTGGCGAAGGTGGTCCGCAGGGGCATCAGGAAAGCGTTTCTGGAGATGAAGCCCAACACGTGCAGGGCGCATCGGTAGCGTACGTTTCTGGCTAGACTCAGGTGACGGTCGTCACGGCCCAGGAATTCGGAAGCATGCAGCTCCGTGAGAGGGTGCAGCCCGAATTGCGCATGCAGTCTGCACCGCATCTCCGTCGTGGCGGCATATGCCTTCCGCCAGTCCGCATGATGGACCAGGATTCCGCAGAGGATGAAGTGACGACTGGAGCTGGGCTTTGATCCGACGTCGCCGCTCTCGTCGACATAAAGAAAATGCATCCCCGAGCCGAAACCACCCGCCCGCGCGCAGCAACCCCGCCACCCTAAGGTTCATTTTCCACGAACCCCTCTGCCTTGGGTAGGGTTGGGACGGCGTCACAACCTGCGCCATGGGGTCAGGCTTTGTCGCGTTCACGCGACGTGGCCTGACCTCGTTGGCGCAGCCTCGAGGACTGAGTCGAATGATATGGCGGCTTCGCCGCGCGTTTCCTCAACCCCCAACCCCCAACCCCCAACCCTCAACCCGCACCCCACAACCCGCATCCCTCATCGTGCCCTAAGTACTTTCCCCAATTGCCATCTCCACCCTCCACCCTCAAATTCAGTCCAGGTGTGTAGGCCAACTCGCTTGGCCGAGATATCTCCAAGGGGGCGCGCAAGCGCCCCTTATCCTTTTACGTGACATCGCTGACCGCGTTCGGTCCAGAGCCGGCTATGGCGCCGGAGCAGCTGCTGGCCGCCGGAGGTTCCGAAGAAATGATTGGGCAACAAGGATTGCTTCATCAAGAAACACAGCAAGTCACAGGCTTGAAGGAGGTGGCTGTCTTGGGACTCTCTGCCGAAAGGGAGTTCGATCAGCCAAGCAGCCAGTTGTGGTTGGGCGGAAAGCGTCGCTTGGGACCATAGTCGCCCTGGAGAAGCCCGAGGGCTGTCGCAGATGATGGCAAGGCCCTTGGAATGACAGTCGGCATGCGGTCCGGATATCCCAATGCGCTCGATTGCGATTCGCGTTAACTCGGCCCACGCTAAAGAGGTCGGGTCGATGGCTCCTTTGTCCACCACGACGCATAAGGGCGTTAGCTCGGGCTGTTTCTGGATGCATCCGAGCGAATGCAGCAGGCTCTGCAGTCGTTGCCTTTGGGAGAGGCCTAGATGGTTGCTCGAGTCGCCCAGAAACTCGGAAGCATGCAGCTCCGCGTCGAGCGGCAGCCCGTGGAAAGTTTGCAGTCGTTCCCGCATCGCTTGCAGCCGACCGTTGGCCTTCCGCCAGTCCGCATGATGGACCAGGATTCCGCAGAGGATGAAGTGACGGCTGGAGCCGGGCTTTGCTCCGACGTCGCCGCTCTCGTCGACATAAAGAAAATGCATCCCCGAGCCGAAACCACCCGCCCGCGCGCAGCAACCCCGCCACCCTAAGGTTCATTTTCCGGGAACCCCTCTGCCTCGGGTAGGGTTGGGACGGCGTCACAACCTGCGCCAGGGGGTCAGGCTTTGTCGCGTTCACGCGACGTGGCCTGACCTCGTTGGCGCAGCCTCGAGGACTGAGTCGAATGATATGGCGGCTTCGCCGCGCACTCCCCTCAACCCCCAACCCGCACCCCACAACCCACGCCGCCCCGGCCCGCGTCGCGTCCGTTCGCCAATCAACGTGCCAGGTCGTGACGCCGTCCCGACCCTACCCGAGGCATCCGCGCACTCCCCTCCACGGGCCGTGCCCGTGCTCACTTCGCCTTCAGCAGGATGCGTTCGACGTAATCCTTTTCGGTGGGCATACGGGCGAGGATGGAGCGGGTCAGCTCCTGGCCGGCGGCGAGCTCGGCCGGCGACAGGCGGGCCTGCAGGGCCTTGAGCCGCTCCTCGACCGCGGCCCGCTTCGCCGCCTCCTCCTGCAGGCGTTTGCGTTGAGCGGCGTCCGGCTGCAGGGACGGCTCCACGTTCCCAGGCGCCAGCTGCATCGCCACCAACGACCAGGCGTACGACTTGCTCGCGTCGACGGGCGCGTAGCGGTTCCCCTCATGGATCTGGGCTAGACGGCAGCACGCCTCGAAGTCGCGGGAAAGGGCCGCCTGCTCGAAGCAGGCGATCCCTTGGGCGAAGTTCTGCACCAGGATCGCCTCGCCCGCCTCATCGGTGAAGCCTTGGCGCCCCTCCAGGTAGAGCTCGCCGACCTTGCGCAAGGCCGTGCGCGTCCCGCGTTCGGCCGAGTTGAGCAGCAGACGGTAGCCCCGCTGTTCGAGGGTGCGGTCAACCGGATGCGCGGACAGGGCCCGCTCCAGCAGGAGATCGCCCAGCACCCGTCTACCGAGCGGATCCTGATGGTCGGCGGCCTCCTGCGCGTAGCGCTCCAGGAGAGCCCGGTCGACCGGCGCCTGCGGATCCGCCGCCAGGTCGCGCTGCAGGAAGGAAGCCAGCACCGCCTTGGCGCGGACCAGGTCGCCCTCGGCCGCTTTTCGGAAATACGCGCGGGCCACCGCGAGGTCGACCGGCGCGATCCGGTATTCCTTGGGCAACCGGTCCGTCCGGCGCAGCCCGTAGACGAACTGCGCGAACGCGTGGCCCCCATCGGCCTTGGCCTGCAGCTCCTCGGCCGGACGCCGCAGGTCGTTCAGGCCATGGAAGTCATCCCACCCATCCGCGACGTCCTGACGGATCGCGTGGGGCAGCCCCAGCAGGTTCGTCCGGTAGAGCCGGCAGCCCTCGTAGGCGCCGAAGGCCGCGACGAAACCCAGCGCCACCGGCAACCGCAGGCGCACGAACGCGCGCAGCCCCTGATGCCCGACCCAATTCACGCGCTGCTTCCAGGATCTCATCGTCCCCATCCCTAATCCCCACAGCATAAGAATACAAGAAGGGAGGGACCGATGAGGGTTGCGGGGTGTGGGTTGTGGGTCGCGAGTTGTCCTACCTCGGGTAGGGACGGGACGGCGTCACGTCCTCGCGCAGGGGGTCAGGCTTTGTCGCGTTCACGCGACGTGGCCTGACTTCGTTGGCGCAGCCTCGAGGACTGAGTCGAATGATATGGCGGCTCCGCCGCCGCACTCCCCTCAACCCTAAACCCTCAACCCACAACCCACGCCGCCCCGGCCCGCGTCGCGTCCGTTCGCCGAGCAACGTACCAGGTCGTGACGCCGTCCCGACCCTACCCGACACATCCGCAGCGCGTTTCCCCCGCCCGCAACCCCCAACCCGCACCCCACAACCCTCATAGAATTACCCTCCAGATTTCGACAATCCTACTGCAGGGCCCTGGTGGTTCCATAACTCCGCGGCGTCATGTGGAAACTGCAACCTGCCGCCTCGTTCGAGAGGGCCCGTAAGCGTTATGAGAAGAAACGCCCAGGAGAGTTGGCGGCAGTCTTGCGCAACCTCGATCGCCTGCGCGAACACCTCGATGCTTTGCCCGATTGCCGCGCGGCGCAGATGGGCTGCCTTCACTTCGAGCCGCATGGCGTCTGGGCCATCGATCAGCATGGCCCCAGCAAGGTCCGCCTTCAGGAGACCCGCCTCTACGTATTCCCCTCAGGCGGCGATTGGACCTTGCACATTATAACTGTAGGGAATAAAAACTCCCAGGCGTCGGACATCCGTCTGTCCGCCGCGTTCGTCGCCTCCCTGCCTTCTTCCTCCTGACCATGCGTTCCTCTCCGACCCAGAAAACCAACCTCAAGCCCGGTGCGCGTGCCTATGCTTCGGTGGAAGCGCTCATGAAAGGGGAGGGCGTCTCCGCAGAGGTCCAGCAGGCCTATGCTCGGCTCGTCGAGGATACCCGCATCACCGACGGACTGACCCGACTGCGCCGCTCCGCGAAGCTGACCCAGGCGGAAATCGCCGAGCGCCTATCCGTGACCCAGGCGGCGGTGTCCAAGATCGAGTCCGGCCGGGATGAGACCCTGACCTTGGCCATCATCAGCGCCTATGCCGCGGGGTCCAAGCAGCGTATCAACATCACGTTTGGCCGCCCCTTGACCCACGTGGAATCGGTAAAGGAACACGCCCTGGGTCTGAAGCATCACCTCGAGGCCTTGGCTAAGTTGGCTCACAAGGACGAAGCCATCGCCAAAGGCATCGAAGGCTTCTTCCACGAGGCCACCGTCAACATCGACCGCATCGTCTTGCGCTGCCGCGAACAGTTGCCCAGAAGCCGCAAGCCCGAGATCCGCATGCAGACGCACCTGGCGCCTAGTCCCGTTGCGAGGTAGGGGCAGCACCGCGTGCTGCCCTAGCTGCCTTTGGTAGGGACGGGACGGCGTCACGTCCTAGTTGCGTCGGGCAGGGTTGGGACGGCGTCACAACCTCGCGCCAGGGGGCCAGGCTTTGTCGCGTTCTCGCGACGTGGCCTGATCTCGTTGGCGCGGCTGTAACCGCCTCGAGGACTGAGTCGAATGATATGGCGGCTCCGCCGCCGCACCCCCCTCAACCCCCAACGCGCAACCCTCAACCCACGCCGCCCCGGCCCGCGTCACGTCCGTTCGTCGAGCAACGTACCAGGTCGTGACGCCGTCCCGACCCGAGGCATCCGCGCACTCCCCTCAACCCCCAACGCGCAACCCACTCGGACTCCGCCTGCCCCGATTCTGCTTCTCTCACCGCTTCGCGCCGACTATTCATCCGGTAGGAAATCAGCTCTTGCCTACCGAAGCCTCACCTCCGCCTGTTCCCGCCCCTGAAGTGACCTCGGCGCCGCCTTTGCCTGTCGCCACGCCGCCGGAGCTCCCGCTCCCGCTTTCGCGTCTTCGGCACCGTCGGGAAACCTTGGCCAAGACTCTTTGCCTCGTCGCCGGACTCATCGTCGTGTTCGGCATCCTGGTCCTCATCGGGACCGAGCCGCAGCTCGCCGGCACCGTCGGCGCTGGTTTGGCCGCCGCGTTCGTCGCGGCTTTTTGGTTCACCGTCCGCTCGGCCCGCGCGCGCGGCAACGCCATCCTCATCTCCGCCGAGCAATGGCCGGAGCTGCACCGCATCGTCCTCGATTGCCAGGCCCGCCTGGGCCTCAGCGGACTCAAGGCCTACGTGGTGCAGGACCTCGTCCTCGAGCAATCCGGGCTCGGACTCGGGGACGACGGCCAGCTCCTGCTGCGCTCGAGCCTCGTCGACGCCGCGCTCGCGAAAGGCGAACTCGACGTCCTCCGCTTCCACATCGGCAGGAAGTGCGGGCAGGTCGCCTTTGGCCATTACGGGTTCGTCTCGACCACCCTCGCGCACGTCGGCCGCGTCGTCTATCCGCTCTTCGCCTGGTATCGCCGCTGCCAGGAAGCCTCGGCGGACCGCGCCGGACTTTGGGCGGCCGGACGGCGCCACCTCGCGCACCAAGGCCTCGCCGTCCTTTCGGCCGGCGTGCAGATCGGCAGCCGCCTGACCCCGCAAGCCGTCGCCGTGCAGCAGGACCAGACCTCGCATGGCCTCTGGGTCACCCTCGTCGGCTGGCACACCGAGCGCACCTTCTTCCCGAAACGCCTCGCCGCCCTCGACGCCTCCGCTCGCGAGCTCGCCATCCCCGACTGATCGGGAAAACAAAAGAGCGGCCCTCGGGCCGCCTTTTAACTTCACTCAGCTGAATCCCTATCCCCCGCCTCAAGGTGGGGACGCGACTGCCTACGTTGGTGCCCTAGTGGCGAAATTGTTCGGCCTGGATGTAAATTTTCACAGGACCGATCTCAGACATCCAATATCCGCCTTCCATGTTAATTGTCTGATCCGGTTGAACTTCTAGGGCGGCTTCGAAGGAGTCAGGTCGGCAGTAAATCTCGCCAAGAATCCAGTCGTGGTCAGGGGTGCGTAGCCGGAATCCGAAATGGCCCGCATGTTCAGTGGAGAAGAAATGAGGCGTTTTGCGCTGCAGGCAGAGGTGCTTCAGCAAAGCATGAGTACCACGAGTTCCGCGTTCCCAGGGTGATGCCACGAATGCCCACCATGCTGGCCCGATGATTTTGAGAATGTCCTCTTGTCCGAGTCGCCCATAGGTCGCCTTTGTAGGTGCAGCCTTTTCAGAGCGCAATTTGAGGGCTTGCCACTTTTGTGCCACTAGTACGTGCAAGGGGTTTTCCGGGTTTGGTGATTCGAGGTCAAGCGGACCGCCTTGTGCCAGTTGGTTTCCGTACGCAGCTAACTTTTCGTCGAAGCTGCCGAGGATCATCGTAAGATTCCGGATTAGGCCTTCGGAGTCGTCGGGTCGATGATCGTGGGCCATGATCACCTCTCCGGGCCTTCCCGTGGTCAGAAATTCGCCTGATTCTTCGATGAAATAGAAGGCAAGGGCTTTGGCCTTATTGCTCCGCTCGTGCTCTTTCCAGCGCAGTTGTCTGTGGCCTTCGTGTGGAAAGTGGCTGTATTCCTGGAATGTCGATAGCCAATGTAGTGAATGGGGAAGGACGTCGATCTTGGCGCAGCCCCCGATGCTTGTAGACCATTGATCATCGATGGTCACCCGAGTTGCGTTGGCATCGTTGTCCAGGTCAAAGTAAACCTGACAATGGTGAGCCATTGCATCGCCTAGGGTCTTGAAGCGGATGGCAGGTCCGATGCCCCACTTTGGGTTGATGGCGTATGATTCGGCGGCGCGCTGAGCTAGCTCGATCGCTGGCTGCAGTTCCTCGATTTTGGCGCATAGTCGAGACCATTCGCCTTCCGACTCCTCGATGACGGTCTTAAGGGCCTTCTCGCTTTCTTGGCTAGAGGCTACCGTATTTTCCCTCTGCGACTTGAGTTTAGAAAGACGCGACTCCTCGTCCTGGAGTAATTCGGCGTGTCGGCTGGTGTCATGGCCAGATGCGGAACCGCTGGCTACACGTCGTCGCAGGGTGTCGACAGTATTCTCGAGTTGAGCGATGTCCTCGTTGATCTGTTTCATGGCCTCGTTATGCTTGGTGTCGTGGGCTGTTGCAGCAGCGTGGGCTTCGCTCAGCGCTTTACGGACGGCGGCTAGTTCGTGCTTCGCCTGATCTAGGGGCTCGCTGTTGTGGAGTTCGGTGATGAGGATGGTGTTCATGGTGAGAGAGGGTTCGGGTGGTTTAGGGTTGGGGTTAGATGTCGAGGTTGTTGCTGAAATTGCCTTCGCAGGTTTTCCCGCCGGCCTTGCTGAAGCGGATCTCAGCGAGGGCCAGGCCGATGGAGCCGTAGGCTTCCGTGATGATCTGCGCCTGTCGGGGCGAAGGAGTGATGATCGTGCCGTGCACGATGTGGTTGCGGATGAGCGCGCTGGCGCGGAACTTCTGCACGACGCCTTCGCGCTTGAGACAGCGTCTGTGGGCGCTCTCCACGCGGAGAAGCTCGAAGGCGCTCTCAACCGCCGGCAGATTATGGACCTGATGGGGTTCCAGAGCTTTGCGGATGTCGGATTCGGCTTCGATCGAGAGGTAGAGGAGCTTCAGCGTCGAAAGCATCTCGTCGGACGTGGCATCCGGCAGCGACTTCTTCGCCGCATCGACCTGCGCCAGGCGTTCGACCAGCTGGATTCGCGGGGTCAGCTGTGAGTGGGTAGCCAGTTCCTGGAAGATGGCCCGGCTCCGCTTGCGGGTGCGGATCCCGAACGAGGGCGTCTCGCCGTGGAGCACCTTGTCGCGGGCCAGCTTGAAGTGTTCGATCTCGTCGAGCAGCGGTTTCTTGAAGGCCTTCGCTTTACGCGCCTTGCCCAAGAGCAGCCCCAGCGGCGGCATCCATTCGCCGGGGGCTTCCGCGTAGCGACTAAGCGTCGATCCCACGGACTTGAACTGCTGATGGCCCGGCGCGAACCCGACCGCTTCACCGAGCATCTGTTCGATGCCCGCGCAGAAGAGGATGGCTTCGTAGTTCTGCAGCAGCTTGTTCTTGTTGAGTCTGACAATGGTGCCGCCAGGCATCATGAAGTCGGCTGCGCCGGCTTCACGGACGGACTGGATGGCTTCCGCGTAGTTGCGCGGGCTAGAGTCGTTCGAGTTGATCATGGGGTGAAGGCTGGGATAAAGAGCCGGCCCTTTCGGGCCGGCCGTGAGGGTGTTAGTCCTTGCCGCCCGAGCAGGCGTGCCAGCAGCGGCTTTCGCAGTCGTGCCAACAGTTCTCGCCGGCGGTGGCGCCGAGGGTCTCGTTGAAGGCCTCCTGGTAGAGCTGCTGGGTCCGACGGAAGGCCGACTCCAGGTCCTTGGCGTCCTGTTCGCCGCGCATCCCGAAGTACGGGTAGTGGTGCAGGTAGCCGCCGAAGAGCTTGTCGCAGTCTCCGACGTAGGCTCGGGTATCGAGGATGTGCTGGTGCCAGAAGAGGTCGATGGCGTTGGTCGGGACCATGCCCTTGCCGTGGCGCTTCACCAGCGTGAGCCAGCGCTTGTACTCGAGCTCGGACTCATCGGTCTGCTGGAGCGACCAGCCTTGGCCTTCGTCCTTGTCGCGCAGCTTCATCTTGACCATCTCGAGGTCGAGGGCCGCGATCTGCGGGTCGACTCCCTTGGCGACGAGCCAGTCGATGCGTTCCTGTCCCAGCGGGGTGGGGAAGACCATATGGGCAGGCGCGGGGTTGAGGGTGGAGGCGTGGGCCAGGAAGGCTTCGGCCGTGGGGACTTCGGTATTCATGGTATTTGTGGTTTTGGGTTTGCCGATTTAGCCGACGGCGTTGGCTTCCCGGCCGCGTGTGCGACCGAAAGTGTCGAAAGGAGAAGCGATCCAGCGGCGGATCAGGAGGCGGTCCTTGTCTCCGCCTAGGGCCGATCGCCCGTGGAGCATCCGACCATTGTCGATGAGCAGGGATTCGCCCGGGTGGAGTCGGACGGACTGCGTGGGCGTTGCCTCGAGCGCCTGGATGAACTTGCGGAACGCAGGAGACGAATGACCGTCGGTCATCCAGGGCGTGAAGTAGACCCAGTCGGCACCATCGCCATCATTGCGCAGGACGGGGTACGCGCCGGCGTCATCGTGGAAGACGACGTGAGTGCGGATGGAGAGCTCGCGGAGTTCGTGGCGCTCGGCAGGCGTCAGCGAATCTAGAGCAGGCTTAGTGTCCTTGAGCAGGCTGAACCCGCCCTCAGAGGACTGGCGGACGCACTCCCAGCTAATCCAGCGGGCGCGCGGGTGGTCCGTGTGGAGCTGCATCTCCTTGTCCGTTGCCAAGGCCGCCTTGGCGTTGGCCTTCGGCGTGATCTCGGTCGTCTGGACAACCAGCCCAAGTTGGGTAAGATGTTCGATCAGGGCCTCACGGGCCTGAGGGCGTAGGACGGTCCAGCCCTTGGCGGCAAGGCCGTAGGGAGTGGCGGATAGTGCGTCGTTCATGCGGTGAAGTATTGCATGGTTGGATTTGAACGAAAGAGGCGGCCCGCCTCCGGGTCGGCCCTTCGGCAGAATCGTTAACCCACTCTCTCAGATGGCCATAAAAGCCCAATAAAGACGGACTTTTTGGTTAACCGCGGACTTCAATAATTTTTAAGAGATGGTGTCACTTGACGGCTGGCCGATGAAAACGAGCATAGGGCGATGCAGCTTACTTCTTCGGTCACCAATCAACGGTGGGAGCATTTCCTGGTCTCTTCGCTGATGCATGCCTTGAGGAACGAGGCGGAAGCCAATTTCGCGAGCGATGTGGGGGACTACAAAGGAGCGAAGAAAGCCTTGAAGCGTGCTGAAGGTCTCAGGAAAACTTTGGCCTCGAAGAAACCCAAGTCGGCGAGTTCGACGCTGGCTAGTGCCAACAGCTTCATCCGCGACGCCGCAGGTGAACTGGGTGACTTCTTGTCAGGCCTTCAGCTGGTCGGCAGATTTAGGGACGGGTCGTCGTTGAGCAAGCAAGCGAAGGCCGTCTTGGAAAGGAACGGGCGCGTTGAGTCGGCGATGGCCTACTCCGAGGTTTGCCTCCGTTTGGTGCTGCCGGATCTGGTCGGATTGGATGAACATCGGTGGCCTGGCCATGTGTCCTATCGAGCCGGCCTGAATCATTTCGTGGCAGTATGCTTGCGAGTGCACTCGATTCTGCCGGAGGTCGACTTTGACGTGATCACCAAGGCGGCTGCGCGTCGGATCTTGGTGCCCGCCTTGGCTCATAACCTCAAGTTCTTCGCCAAGCAGCACGCCGAGGTCTACCGGATCTTTGTCTATTCGGACGACCTGCCTCTGCGTCACGGGAAGCCCCTCCGGAAGGAGGCGGTGGCGGAGGCCGTTCCGGGAGAGAGCAGGTACGTGGCAAGAAAATGGACACGGCTCTTCAATGCCTGCCTTGCGCTTGGCGACGAATGGGGCGGGAAGTTCCTGGGCGAACTATTCGTGGACTTGCAGACGCTGCTCCGGGATTATGAAGCCGACCCCCGCTCTAGCCAGTTGTGGCGCGACCTTTCCATTTTGGCGGCAGGAGATATGGCCGTCGATGAGATGCTCGTCTCCTGGGTGATTGAGGACGTCGGTGGCGATCCTAAGGCCCAAGCCACGGGCCCCATCATCAATTGCGCGCGATCGCGGTTTGGTCTGCTGCGCTACGCCTACCTCATGGCCAATGAAGGGGAGGAGTTCCGCAGGGACTTTAGTGCGGGCGACCGGGCGGTGACCGAGTTGCTCGAGCGGCTTAGGAAAAGCAATGGCGGCGAACTGTCCGATCAACTGGTCAATCAGGTTTTCGGCTGGGCCTATCTGCTTTCCAGGAACAACTTGCTGGGAAGGAAATCGGTCGAGGCGCCCTTGGCGGAGAGGAATCTGGATCGCGCCGGAGAATTGCTCTTCGAGCTCCTTAACGAACTGCGGCTTAGTTCCGCTGTCAGCGAAATGCATCGGGCTTTGGCGTTGCGTTACTTGATCGGCTTTATGACGAACCCGCGTTTCATCAAGCCGTGGGTTAAGATCCGCGAGAATCCTCGGTCGCGAGCAAGCGTATACAGCTCCGGTACGGTGGAAGACTTGATCACGGACGCCGCAAAGATGAAGTTGATCCCGCAGAGCATCGTGCGACTGGCGAAGGCCCGGGTGGCCTTGCACCACGCCTACATGCACCGTGGCGATGACGACCGCCATGCACAGGAGCTGCAGTCGTCGCTCGATCATTACGCCGCTATCCTCAAGGAACTGGATGAGCCCCTTGCTGCTGGTATCATGGATGGTGAGGTTATTGCCTGGGCGTTGCCCGAGATGTATTTTGCTGTCAATTCTTTGAAGCGGCATGACCTAGACAGCGCGGAGGACTGGACGAACGTCCAGAATTCGCTCCAGGTTCTGGGCGAGATGCAGTACGGGGTCTTCTTTAGCCCAAAAGAAGAATTGGAACGTTTGGAAGAAGGCCTACGCATGGCGATAGGGCCCTCCTTGGCGAAGTAAGTTTGGATAACGTCTTCCCCAAATAAAATTGGGCCAGTTGGCCATTTTGTTCGTCGCCGATAACTTCGGGAGCGGCTTCTTGAGACCATATGTCTGGCATCGTTGTCCGCCTTGCTTGGTTGGCTGATGCTCTAGTTGTCATGACTAATACCTCCGCTTGTCTTGCAACCTGTGATGCCCTCGCTCTCGTCGGCCGCATCGCTTGGCCCTCGTGCACCCGTTCGCCCGACGTTTTCAGCGTCGAGGAGATCCATTGCTCGCATGCCGCCGGGTTGCTTGCAGCTCAATATGGGTTCGAGGCCGTTGACTGTGGTTCACGGTTGGGCACCAACTGTGGTCAGCACTCCGTGGCATGCTGTGTTCTTCTCGATGCGGCCACGGAATCTGAAGTCTACCTCGCCTTTAACAACATGACTCGGCTCTCGGAACCAACGCCGAGTGCGAGCTCCATCGATCGCCAGTGGTCGTCGTTACTCGGGCACGCAACTGTGCCTACTCCCCAACCTATGGCCAACTAAGCCCAATTTATCACCCATGCACATCCCCATGTCGCACCTCCAAGAGCTCTCCAACCTGCTCGATTCGTCCAAGACGGTCGGCCAGCTGAGCACCCCCAAGAAAGTCGATGCCGTAGGCGTCGGCAAACTCTCCGGCTACATGCAGCTGGGGCTACCTGATCATCGCGCGCTCTCGAAGTCACCGCTCTTCTACAAGCCTTTCGGCGCCTGCGGTACGGTGACCGGCTCGGCTCACTTCGTCTATCACTCCGCTAGCGGCAAGTGCTTCGCGGTGGACTGCGGCCTGCTTCAAGGCGAAAGCGATCCGGCAGCGAACGATGTCCAGCATCTGCCTATTCCTCCTAAGGCCTTGCACGCTCTTTTCCTGACGCACGCGCACGTCGATCACATCGGCAACCTCTTCGAGTGGCTACGGGCAGGGTTCCGCGGCAAGATCTACTGCACGGATGTCACGTCGAAGTTGACGCTCCTCAGCCTCCGCGACGCCTTGAATCGTCAGCACCCCCAGGACGGCGATGAGGAGCTGTGGGAGATTCTCCCTACGTTGTTCGTCTGCCCGGACCGCAAATCCAACGCTTCACACGGGCGTCTCTTCCCGGTGGAAGGCGCCGAGGGGCTCCGCTACTCCTTTACTCCTACGTCGCATCTCATCGGGTGTGTCGCGCTTCGACTGATGTCCGCGGCCAAGGGGCAGTCTCACGCTGACATCATCTTCTCTGGCGACATCGGCCCGGTGATCGACTCGGCCGCGCACGGGGGGCTTGCACCCGCCCGGCTCTTGCCGACTTCTTACTCGGGCGTCGTAGTGCTAGAGGCGACCTATGGTGCCAGTGCTGACCGCGATCCGTTGACGTTGCTCGGCGAGGAACGTCTCAAGGCCCTGGCTGCGGTGATCAAGGAGGCTGTCTCAAGGGGCCCTAAGCCTCGGCTCATCGTGCCGGCGTTTTCGCTGGGGCGAACGACGGACCTCCTGTCGGATCTCTACCTGGTGCTGGCTTCGATGCGCAATGCCGCCGGCATCACCTCCACCGACGTGCCAGTCATCAACGTCAGTTCCCAGCTAGCGGCGCAATATGCCGACGTCCTTGCCGAGTCCTATGCCTCTACCAAGGGCACTGGGGATTTCTCCTGGCTCAATCCGCACTCGCTCCTCGTAAAACTCGGTGGGCTGCCGTTGCTTAAGCGTCTTCTGTCGGCTTCGGCTGAGCCTATGCAGTTGCATGACGCCTCTGACGGCAAGGTCGTCGTCAACTGGGGCGAGGCCACGGATTCCGAGGGGCTTACCATCGTGATCGCAGGCTCCGGCACTTCCATCCAAGGCCGTGTTTGCCGTGAGATCATGGAGCACGCCAAGAATCCTCAAGCGACGGTGCTGCTTTGCGGGTATTGCCCTGATTCGTCCTTGGGCAGTCAACTCCGTGACATTGAGCCTCGCTCCGTGGCGGAACGGGCGGCCATGCCCCCTCTCTCCTTCCGTCTCTCCGAGGCAAAAGGCGGCAAGCCTCGTTTCTGGACCGAGCCAGCCGACTCGGTGAAGATCCACCTCGCTGACCTCTCGCCATACTATTCCGGCCATGCGGATTCCGGTTCGCTGATGAAGTACGCCCTTAGCCTAGGGAAGCCGCTCGATATTCCTATGGACTACATCCTGGTCCATGGCTCGAACAAAGCGCGTTCGCAATTGGCCCGCAAGCTGAAGGATGGGTTGGGCGCAGGCTATAATGTCGCCCGTGAGGTCCACTGCCCGTCCGCTAACTACCCGTGGTTCGATGTCGCGGAAAAGGAGTGGTGCTTTGAAGATCTCGGATCTCTGAGGTCTTCGATCCGCGTCAATGTGACCGAGCGCCTCGGGGCCGGCGTTTCTGCCTCCGGTGTAGCCCTTTCCATGTCCCGCGCCCTCGCACGCCACCTCAAGCTGAAGTCTCCGCAGGTGGCAGAAGGGAAGGGTGGTGCGCGTTTCGCGATCGTCGGCGAAATCTCCAAGTCTCGCTTCTCTCACGACGTGCACGTGATCGACCTGGGCGACGGAGACTTCGATCTCCGCGTCGACAGCATCATCGGGAGCTGCCAATCAAACGAGGACTTCAAGGCTCGTTGCTTCCCTTGGGAGATGGCCGTGGCCTCGCTCGATGGATTCGTGGAGCTCGGCTACAAGCCCGTCGGTAAGGAGGAGGAGGTAGTCGACTTGATCCGTACCATCCGAGACCCGCAGCGCTCGTACCCTGTACTGCTCGTCACCAAACTCGGCGAGGATAACACCTGCGCCAAATTCCTAAGCAAGTCCCTCATGCTCGAGTCGGGTATCGTGCGCCTGGTGACAGGGCAGGGGCGTATCTTCGGCCGAGACCTCGGCCTGGATGTGCACTCCGGTGTTGGCATCTTCTTCGACGAGCGTCCAGGGTCTACCCCGGTCCAATTTTCGATTCTTCACCCCCTCGACAGCGCCCCGGCCTTCCTGGCCTGTCTGAACCGTCTGGAGGACGCCCGCCGGCTGTCTGCGGCTTGATAGGGAAAAACAACCTAAAAGCCTCTTATTATTCCACCCAACTGATTTTAGCGTAACCAAGTCATCCAAAAATCTACTAAAACAGGTTTGGTAAGCCTTGACAAAGTTGAGTCTTCTGCCCATAGTCCACCCATCGAGATCACCCAAAGCAACGCGCCGACCCCACTTCCGCCCAATAAAATCAACCCTTCTATGACCACCGCCATGACCCCCACCGCCACGATCACCGCCCCGTTCACCTCCACCCCTGAATCCCGCGAGGCCTTCGCCGAGGCCCGCCGCCTCATCAGCGACCGGGACTTCTCCGGGGCCATCACCCTGCTGACCCCCTTCGCCTGCTCGGGTGACCGTAACATCCTCTTCACCCTTAACTACGCCCACGAGCGCCGCCGCCTCCCTGGCGACCGCGTCAAGTCCTTGGCCTACCTGAAGGAGGCGGCCGAACTCGGACACCAGAAGGCTACCGAAATCATTGCCCGACGCAAGGTGGCCCGCCTCATCGGAAGCAAAGGTCAGATGACTGATCTGCGCCCCTTCCTGGTCGCGACCGCCAAAGCCTTCTTTCCCTTGGAGATTGCCAGCTCCACTGAGCTCGACACCTGCGGTCTCGCGGAACTTACCGCCTCGGTCGGGCTCGCCCTGGAGGAAGCGTCTAAGTCCGGCGATCGCCTCGCTCAGACCGCCCTCGCGGTGACGCTCCTCCATGCGGACACCCCCACCGATGCGTCTAACGCGAAGGCCCTCCGTCTTCTTCAGTCGGCTATCGATGACGGCCAGTACGAAGCGATCCGTTTCCTGGGCCGTGCCTACCTGGACGGGACCCTGATTCCGGCCGACTTCACGAAGGCTTTCGAACTTTTCCACCTTGGTGCGGAAATGGGCTGCACCGAGTCCCGACACCGCCTCGCGGAGTGCTACCTCCGCGGTACCGGCGTCGAGGCTGACATCCCTGTCGCCGTGCGCATCCTTAAGGAGAACACGAAGGCGGGTCACCCCTACTCCCCGTGCCTTCTGGGCGCTCTTTATCTCGAGGGCACCAAGGTCCCGCAGGACATCATCTTGGGTCGCGACCTCCTGAAGCTCTCCGCCTCCCGCCGCTGCGCCACTGCCGCAGCCCAGCTGGCGCACTTCTTCCTCTGGAATCCGGAGTACGCCCTGATCGGCTACGAGCGACAGGCCTATGCCTACATCGCCAAGGAGCTTGGGGACGATTCCAAGCTCGAGGAGTTGGCCGGGCTGCCTCTGGCCGAGTTCCCCGAACTCCTCAAGTCCGTGAAGCTCATCAAGTCGGTCACCCCCGAGCCCAACTTCTAAACCCCATGTCGTACAACCACCGTAAGGCCGTCGCCGCGGCCGAAGACCAGGTCCTCCAGCTCGGAAAGCTCCTTGAAAAGGGTA
Organism: Opitutia bacterium; assembly: GCA_947453335.1. Lineage (GTDB taxonomy): Bacteria > Verrucomicrobiota > Verrucomicrobiia > Opitutales > UBA953 > UBA953. The sequence continues at coordinate 137,357 of CANGFP010000001.1, forward strand.
GCTTGTCCGACCTCATCCACCCCGATCATGCCGCGCCTGAAGCGCGTTGGCGCGATGCCGGCTTCGCCATCCTGCTTAATGAGTCGGAGGAAAAGGACGCCGACGAAAAATACCTGATCATCTTCACGCCCCTCGCGCGCGAGGTCTCGGGTTTCATGCATCGCATCACCGACGGGTCGATGGCTGCGGTGCTCGAGAATACGGACTTCTCCTCGTTCTTCCTGCCTGTTTACCAGATCTTCGTCGACCACATGGTCAAGCCACGTGCCAAGGACCCGAAGCCGGGTGTCAAGTCCGCCCCGGCGCCCGCCTGGGAGGTCTTGGCGATGCGCGCTGTGATCTCCCACGCGCTTGCCTGGCTCAAGAAAGTGAAGCAGAAGGCGCCGTCGCCCGAGTTTGATGGCCTCGTGGAGGAACGTCCGAAATCCTACCAGGAATACCTCCGTCGCAAGGCGGAGCGCAACGGGGTGCCGAAGAAGGACGCCGACAACGAGTTCAACGAGCTCACCAAATCGATGGAGGAGCTCGCCGAAGGCGTCAAAGGCCTCGCTGAATCTACCAACCACGAGCTCAAGTACATCGCCCGAATCCCCGGCTACCTGACGTCCAAGGCCTGGTTCCCCCAGTTGAGCCCCTACCTCCGCATCACCGAAAAGCAGCTGGTGCAGGTCTACAAGGTGCTGGTCCGCCTCAAGGTCGACCCCGCCCCTGCGATGAACCAGCTTTACGGGCATTACGTGGCCCATTGTGGACATCTGGGGGTGGACACGAAAGCCCCCACGGGCAAGGTGAAGCCTCGTCGCAAGAACTGAAATGCCCGCCGCTACACCCCAGTCCAAGCATCGCCAGACCACGCTCCGCGAACTCATCGTCGGGGGCGAGGAACAGGTGCGCCAGGTCATTTTGACCGGTCCGGTCGGCCCCCGTCGAAACCGCGAAGATGGCAAGGAATACGGATCGCGCGCACTCAAGGCCGAAGGCGAGCCCAACGTCGCCCTGATTTCCTTCGGGGATCTCAACCGCGATGGCACGATTGATTACCCGCAGACTCCGACGATCCCCTATTCGCCCGGTATCCATGACTACGTGGTCCGTCCGGGGGACATCCTCCTGCGCGGTCGCGGCTATGTCGGGTCCCAAAAGGTCGCGGTCGCCGCATTCATCGCTCGCGACGCTCACGATTTCGCGCTGCGAGACTTGCGTAAGAGCGCCTCGGAAGTCCACTTCGCCTACAACTCCTCGCTTTTGCGCATCCGTCTGCAGGGTGACGGGGTCAACGACGCTCCCGGCCTCGACCCGGAATACTTAGCCGCCTACATCAACTCTTCGGAAGCGCAGCGCCACCTCGCCAATAAGAGCAAGGGCACCCTGATCGCTAGCGTCAGCAAGAGCGACATCCTGGACCTTCCGATCTCCCTTCCTCCCATCTCCGAGCAGAAGCTGCTCGTTCAATTGATACGTGCCCGGGCTGAGTACGCCCGGGTCTCCTCTCGCCTCAGCGAGTGCTATGGCCATCTGGCCAACCACGCCTTCAACCGATCCTAATCCCTCCCTTTCCGAATCTATGAGCAAACCCTCCTCCAAAGTCACCCAGGACCAGGTCAATGCGGCCGCCTGGAAGGCCTGCGATACCTTCCGCGGCGCCGTCGATCCGACCCAGTACAAGGACTACATCCTGGTGATGCTGTTCCTGAAGTATATTTCCGACACCCACAAGGCCCACCGCGCCGAGTTGATGGCGAGGTATGGGGACGACACCGTCCGCCTTGTTCGCGCCTTGGAGCGTGAGCGCTTCCAGCTTCCCAGTGGCTCCTCCTTCGACGAGCTCCACAAGGCCCGAGGCGAGGCCGACATCGGCGAGCGCATCAACAAGGCCCTCGAAGCGATCGAAGAGAAGAACCGTTCGAAGCTCGAAGGGGTGTTCCGCAACATCGACTTCAATAGCGAGACGCTCGGCCGTCCGACCGAGCGCAACCGTCGCCTCAAGGCCCTTATCGAGGACTTCGCCAAGGATGAGCTGGATCTGAGCCCCGGCCGCGTTGACGTGGACGTGATCGGCGAGTGCTACATCTACCTGATCTCCCAGTTCGCGTCCGACGCCGGCAAGAAGGCGGGCGAGTTCTATACACCCAAATCCCTCGCCCAGTTGCTTGCCAAACTCGCTGCTGTCCAAAAAGGACAGACCATCTTCGACCCTTCGTGTGGGTCCGGCTCTCTCTTGCTGGAGGTATCCAAGGAGGTTGGAAGCCTCGACTTCGCTCTCTTCGGCCAGGAGGTCAACGGGGCGACTTGGGCACTGGCTCGCATGAACATGTTCCTGCACGGGCAGGATTCCGCGGTCATTAAGTGGTGCAATACGCTCACGGGACCTGAGTTGGTCGAGAGCGGCCGGCTGATGCAGTTCGACCGCATCGTGGCCAACCCGCCGTTCTCCTTGGACAAATGGGGCGCGGAGGACGCCGAAAATGACCGGTTCAATCGCTTCCGCCGCGGCGTCCCTCCTAAGGGTAACGCCGACTACGCCTTCGTTTCGCACATTGTGGAGTCCCTCAAGCCGGGATCGGGTAAGGCTGCGGTGATCATCCCGCATGGTGTTCTCTTCCGCGGTGGCGCCGAGGGCCGTATCCGCCAGAAACTGCTCGAGGAGAACGTCATCGACACGGTTATCGGGATGCCTGCCGGCATGTTCAGCTCCGTCGGCATCCCGGTGGCCATCATGATCATCGACCGTAGCCGGGAACCGGGCGGGGCGAACGCCAAGCGCAAGGACGTCCTCTTCATCGACGCCTCCCGCGACTACCTGGAGAACAAGAAGCAGGTCACCCTGAGCGATGCCCAGGAGAAGAAAATCGTCGAGACCTACGTCTCCCGGAAGACGATCGAGAAGTATTCCCACGCCGCGACCTTTGACGAGATCAAGGAGAACGACTTCAACCTGAACATCCCTCGCTATGTCGACACCTTCGAAGCCGAAGCTGTCGTCGACATCGCCAAGGTCCAGCAGGAGATCCTCGACCTCGAGAAGAAGCAGGCCGAACTCCGCGTGAAGATGAGCCAGTATCTCAAGGAGCTTGGCCTGTGAAGTATACTTCCACGCCAATTTCAGACTTTGTGCGATCAAAGTCTGGAAACTCTTCTCTCATCAAAGGCAGGCTTGCTTCGATGCCTACTCGTAATCTTTACCCTGCATATTCTGCATCAGGTCAGGATGTTTGGCATACGGATTATTCACACGAAGGAGAGGCAATAATCGTTTCTGCAGTTGGTGCGCGATGCGGGAAAACTTTCATTGCTAGCGGGAAATGGTCGGCAATTGCGAACACGCACGTCATCTTTCCTGACAGGGACAAGGTTGACGTCTACTATCTAAATCTCATTTTAGACAACGAACATTTCTGGATTAGAGGCGGAAGCGCGCAGCCTTTTGTACTAGTAAAGAGGACTTTAAAAAAGAAAATCCCCCTCCCGCCGCTCGACGTGCAGCGCAAGGTAGCAAAAATCCTCCGGACCTGGGACGAGGCCATCGAAACCGCCGAAGCCGAGCTCAAGGCCAAGCAGGAGCGCAAGCGCTGGCTGATGCAGTCTGTGCTATCTGGTAGTCTCCGGCTTAAAGGGTGCAACAAGCCGTGGGACAAGAAGCGATTGGATCAAGTTGGCATGATTGTACCAGGCGGAACGCCGAGCACATCTATCCCTGAGTATTGGAATGGAGATGTGCCTTGGGCTACCCCAACGGAGATTACAAAACTTAAAAGCCCTTACATTTATAACACTGAAGCGCTGATCACTAGCGAGGGTGTCCGCAATAGCAGCGCAGCTTTGCTCCCGGCGGACAGCCTTATTGTCTGCACTCGGGCAACCGTGGGAGTCTGTGCAATTAACAAGGTGCCGATGACAACTAACCAAGGCTTTAAGAGCGTTGTTCCAGCAAGCACTGATGATACCCTATTCCTTTATTACGTGCTGAACTCGATGCAGTCCACGTTCAATAGGTTGGCGCAAGGAAGCACTTTTTTGGAAATCTCGAAAACCCAATTCGAGAAGATCACGATTATTTGGCCATCGGCCGATGAACGCCGTCTGATTGCAAGTCTGATGAGGACTTGCGACGAGCAAATCGAAAGCATTGGCGAGGCTATCGAAGTCCTCCGCACCCAAAAGCGCGGGTTGATGCAAAAACTGCTCACCGGCGAGGTCCGGGTGGCGGCATAACTTATAAATAATGACGAACAAACGGGAAATCATGCCGACGACGGAGGTCCACACTTCCCAGGTGCCGGCGTTGGTGATGCTTGCCGCCATGGGCTGGGAGATCTTGCCACAGTCCGAATGCGAAGCACACCGCGGACGCACGTCCCGCGTTTTGCTGGAGTCGGTGCTGATCGACCAGTTGCTGAAGATCAACCGCTACACCTACCGGGGCAAGGAATATGCGTTTGATGCCTCCGACGCTGCGGAGGCGATCCGTCAGCTTCGCCCTGATCCGACGGTTCAGCGCGGGCTGGTGGGCACGAATCAGATGCTGTTCGAGCGCCTGGTCTTGGGCGCGACGATCTCGAAGACGGTAGAAGGGGACAAGAAGAGCTACACGATGCGCTTCATCGACTGGGATAATCCGGAGAATAACCTCTTCCAGGCTACCCCTGAATTCTCCGTCGACCGTAACGACGGCAAGGGCGACCCCAGGGATGAGAAGACGGTCAGGAAGCAGGACGGGACCTACACGAGCCGCTGCGACATCGTCCTGTTGGTGAATGGCATCCCTTTTGGTGTGATCGAAAACAAGGCTCCTGGGGTGGAGGTAACGAAAGGGGTTCGCCAGCTGATCGCCTACCAGTCGCCGGCTGCGATCGCCCCGTTGTTCCACAGCGTCCAGTTGCTAATCGCGACCAACAAGAACGAGGCGCTCTACGCCGCTGTCGGTTCGGGTCGCAAGTTCTGGCTGAAGTGGCGCGAGCATCATGATGATGCGCTCATTGGCGGCCTGATCAATCGGCCCCTTTCGGCTGATAAGTTGCGGGACATCTTCACGGGTGATTTCGCCGGGGCCCGAGGTTACTACGATGAGCTCCGGTCGGCCGGGGTGGTCTCGGTGACTGAGCAGGATCGAGTGCTCCATGCCCTTTGCCGGAAGGAGCGGATCCTAGAGCTGGCCCGCACGTTCTCCCTCTTTGACGACGGTAAGCGCAAGATCGCCCGCCATCAGCAGTTCTTCGGCGTCAAGGCGGTCATCGAACAGATGAAGCAGCGCGACGGCGAAGGACGCCGAAAGGGCGGGGTGGTCTGGCATACCCAGGGTTCGGGCAAGTCCCTGACGATGGTGATGCTGGGCAAGGCCCTCGCCCTCGATAAGGAGTTCGAGAACCCGCGCTTGATCATCGTGACCGACCGCACCGAGCTGGATGTGCAGATCAAGCAGACCTTCCAGAACTGCGACCGTCTTGTGCGCCATGCCGGCACGGGGGCCGAACTCCTCGCGATGATCAAGGAGAAGACCACGGATGTCATCACGACGGTCATCAACAAGTTCGAGACGGCCGTGGAACGCTCCGCAGGTTTCAAGGACGAGGACCCGAACATCATCGTGTTGGTCGACGAAAGTCACCGCACCCAGCACGGGACCTTGGCGACGAACATGCGTCGCTTGCTCACGAAGGCCTGTTATGTGGGCTTCACGGGCACGCCGGTGCTTTCCAAGGAAAAGCCCACCATCGGCCGTTTCGGGGGCATCATCCGACCGACGTACACCATTGAGGATGCGGTCAAGGACGGCGCGATCGTGCCCCTGATCTACGAAGGTCGATTTGTCGCCCAGCACGTGCACAAGGAGACAATCGATGCCTGGTTCGAGAAGGAATCCGCTGGCTTGAGCGACAAGCAGATGGCGGACTTGAAGAAGAAGTATTCCCGCATCAACGTTCTTGGCCAGACCGGCCCCGCCATCTACGCGAAGGCACGCGATATCTCAGAGCACTTCTTCCGTGTCTGGAAGGGTAGCGGGTTCAAGGGGCAGGTGGTCGCCCCGAGCAAGGCGGCGGCTATCCGAATGAAGGAGATCTTCGACGACTTGGGTCAGATCAAGTCCGAGGTCATCATTTCCGGTCCGAATGCCCGCGATGGCGGGGACGAGGTCGAGGAAGACGGCGTCCCCGATGGGAGCGACGTCGTCAAGGTCTTCTGGAAGCAGATGATGGAGGAGTATCGTGACGAAGCGGGATACAACCGTGACATCGTGAAGGCCTTCAAGGGGGAGGGGGGGCCTGATGTGGTCATCGTCGTCTCCAAGCTGCTCACGGGCTTCGACTGTGATCGCAACGTGGCGCTTTACATCTGTAAACCGCTGACGGAGCACAACCTTCTCCAGGCGATTGCTCGTGTGAACCGCAATTGCGAGCTGCCTCTTTCGGGAGGCGGCCTGGATGAGGATGGGGAGCCGGTCATGATCCAGAAGCGTTATGGCTACATCTACGACTATGAGGGGCTACTGGGGGACCTCAACGAGGCCATGAACACCTACAAGGCACTCCAAGGTTTCGACGAGAACGACCTCAAGGGAGTGGTTAAGCCGATCAAGGAGGTCATTGATGAGCTTCCTGGCGCGCATCGCCGACTGCTCGATCTGTTCAAGCCGGTGAAGAACAAGCTGGATCATGAGCAGATGGAACAGCACCTCCGCGATGATGAGGTTCGTAAGGAGTTCTCGAAGCGTCTTGCCGACTTCGCCCGTCTGATGGAGCAGGCCTTGGGGTCTGAGAAGGTCTATGAATACTTCGATGACAAGCAGATGGAGCAGTTCCGCGGGGACTGGGTTCGCCTCAAGAACCTCCGTCGTTCCGCCGCGCTCCGCTATCAGGACTCCATCGACATGCGGGAGTACGAGCCGCGCATCCTGCAGCTCCTGAATGACAACGTCGTGGCCGACCCGGCCAAAATGATCATCAAGCCGATCGACTTGAGCGTGAAGGGCGCTGTCGAGGAGGCCGTGGCCCAGTATGGCGTAACCACCGGCGGCGCGACAGGCGAGACGTCGCGCGCCAAGGCCGACCGGATCGAGCGAGCCGCCAAGAAATACATCCGCGACAAGCTGGAGCAGCACGACCCGGCTTTGGCCCGGAAGTTCTCGGATATGATCGCCGAAGCCCTGGAAGCCTATGCCCAGAAGCGTCTCGATGACCAACAGTTGGCGGAGTCCTTGGCCAAGATCACCCAGGAGATGGTTGACGGACGCCGCGATGAGGCCCTGCCGGAAGGCGTGCGCAATGATAGCGACTCTGCGGCGTTCTATGGTCTCGTCGTGCCCTATGTAGTCGAACTCAAAGGTGCCGGCCAGGAGGCCAACCAGGTGGCGGCTGATATCGCGGTCAAGGTGAAGGAGCTGCTCCTGAGCCATCGCATCGTCCGCTTCTGGGCCAATGACGACGCCCTGAACCGCTTCAAGGGGGCCTTGGACGATTACTTCTTCGATGAGGTCGGTCGCAAGATGGGCATCAAGATCCCCGTCCAGAAGCTCGACGAACTCCAGGACTCGCTTCTTAAGACCGCCCAGCGTCGTTTCCCGGATGCCTGATTACGTCCTCCGTACGGAACTCGACGGCAAGCGTCTCGATTGCCGTCTCGTATTCTCACGTCGCAAGACCCTCCAACTGGAGGTCCTCCCCGACATGTCCGTGCGCATGATCGCGCCAGAAGGCACCAAGCCAGAGGTTTGCATGAAGATGCTGAATAAGCGCAGGGACTGGGTCCGCACCCAGCTGCGCTACTTCAGCCAGTTCCACCCCTTGACCAAGCCCCGGGAATATGTCTCCGGGGAGACACACCTCTTCCTGGGTCGCCGCCTGAGACTTAAGGTAGCGAAGGGCTCCGCCAAGGGCGTGAAGGTCACGAGGCAACACCTGACCGTCTGCGCCGGCCAAACGACCTCCGCACGCCTGGTGGAGGCTGAGCTATGGCAGTGGTATCGTGAGCAGGCCGCCGATCTGTTCCAGGAGCGAATGTTGGGCTGCATGGTGAAGCTTAACATCCCTAAGAACGACGGACCTAAGTCCCTCATCGTGCGCCGGTATAAGTCTCGCTGGGGTTCGATGAGCGCCGACGGCGTCCTTGGCCTCAACCTGGACCTCATCCGGGCCCCGATCGAGTGCATCGACTACGTCATCATCCACGAACTCTGCCACCTGCGCTTCCCGCATCATGGCCCGCGCTTCTGGGATCTGCTTGAGCGAGTCATGCCCGACTGGCGTAAGCGAAAGACCAAGCTCGAACGCCTGACAGCCTGACTAATTTTATGGTTACTGAGCCTATCCGTGTCAGCGAAGAGTATCTCCGGTTCATTTATTTGCCTGGCCACTGTTATAAAAGGGGCACGGACAAGGAATACTTATTGTATGCCACTCGATACGACCTCACGCTTCTCGACGTTGAATTCGTAAAGGAGGGATACGACAGAAATCTGCTCAATGGCGTGATGTACTCGAAGGACAACAACTTCGAGGCATGGTTCTACGACCACTGCATGAAGCGCATGATTCGACCAGTGGGTGCGATGGAAGAGTTTAGGCAGTCTCAAGACGCCGAAATCCGAGGAATCGCCATTAAGGCGCTGTTCGACCGCTATGGCGTGACGGAGGCGGATCGCCTCTCGTCTCGGATGTCCGACGTCAATGAATCAGTAGCAAGATACGCCTTCTGGACGATGATGGCGACAGGCTTGTCGGCGCTCGCCGCGTTGGTTTCGTGCAGCGCATCTCTTTGTAAGTAACCTTCTGGACTAAGTGTCGCTCGCGTAACGAGCCCCTCGCGATTCACAAAATATAAGGCGAGCATATGGACGACTCCGTCTATCTGGGCATACTTTAGCTTATGGTAATCATCGAGAATAAGTCCTACTTCGACACGCTGGATGACGAGGTCAGCCGGCTCATCACAGAGATCAATCCCAGCGATAACCAGTTCGTTTACAGGAAGTCCAAGAAACGGCTGGAGGCCTATGTGCTTCGTCATCGCGGGGAGATGTTCCGTTTCCGTAAGGAGGCGCTATCGTTGGTCGGCAGCAATGACTCGGTGCTGATCAAAGTAGGTCCGGCCAAGCGCGGGCATCTGGCGGCCTATCGAGGCCATTGGGTCCGAGTCATCTGGTACGGTACCTATGGCTTCAGCATGGATTGCTTGGTGCACAAGGTGAAGATGTCTAAAGAGGTGGAAGCGAGGCTGATTCCGAGGGGGCCGTACACGAAGGAGGAGTTCACCAAAGAGATGGAGAAGTTTTACCCATTCCACAGCGTTGTCGTGGGAGGGGAAACCTTGTTGCGCGCTCAAAGCGGGCGTTGGGTGAGCAACATCCCGACGGAAAAGGCGTTGGATAACCTCGAGAAGGACGAGATTCCGGATGGGACCTACTACGACAGGAAGGTGCCGCATAAATCCGGCTCAAGCTACGACATGATTAGCTACAGAAAGCACGCAGGGCTCTGGATTAAGACGATTGTATCGCACGCGGAGGTCAATTCAGGGGCATTAGATTGGGCGCCAGCCGACACTCGCTTCCACGTCCGGGGGACCCGGGATCTCCCGAGCGGCACCTTCATCCGGACGCAGGATGGTTGGAAGTTTGAAGGTCGATAATCAGCTAACATGAAGAGAAGTACGTTGTGTGAAGGTTTGCTTAGAAAGTCCTGGGAAGAGCTCGCTGGTCATCTCATTACCAAGAACGAACTGCGTGAAGGCGGATGGTCGGAGGCAAAGATCAAGTTGCACCTAGGAGCTCCATATGGCCGGCACCCCAGCACGCATTTCAGGAATCCGCTCGGCCAGCCGTTTTGGACGGGACAGCAGGTGCTCGGTGCGGCTGTGCGCGCCGGCTATCTGTCGTCCGAGGTCAAGGACTGGCCTTATCAGGTGCCCGTACACGGACTGACTCGCTCGGGTTGGTTCATCATGGCCGTTACCCAGCAGGACAGACTGGTGATGCATCCCCAGGTCGATGAGGCCATGCGTTATCTGGTAAAGGTTAAGACCGACCTGACCAGCATCGCGGCAGCCAAGCCCAGACTGGCGGCATTGAACGATATTGCTGACCCCAGCCTAGGCTTCGGCGCGATGATGCTCAGGCATTTAAAGGTCCGGATGGAATATTTCCCTCCGCATCTTCCCAAAGAGGAGTGTGTCGAATTCCCGCTCTGGGCCTACGGTAATCCCGAAGATTTCTCGCGAGTACTGGTATCGTTTGCGGACAAGCAGATGCTGTTGTCTGAGTTGCAGATGTTGCCGACATCACAGGATGTCATCGACGTGCTGGCTGATGACCTGGATTTGAAGACGAACAGGTTCGAAGACCTAGATACGACTGAGCTAGCCAAGTTGTGCGGCATTGAGCCGGCCGACGGCGATGCCAACCGCGTGACCTATGCGCGTTGGGATGGCCTGGACGCCGGTGACCAGCTGCACGAGTACTTTGCGCAGATGGCGCCCTACGTCAGCCCCAAGCGCTTCGAGGAACTCCAGCGTTGGGCCGGGCGCATCGACGAATACGAAGCGGAGTTCGACGTAGGTAAACTGACGAAGAAGGAGAAGGAGGTGCTTGAACTCCTGTACAACACCAAGGATTGCGGCGACCGATCCTACTGGGCCGTCTGCACCCATCACCTCAAAAGCCGCAACGGCCAGACCGTTGCCTTCCAGTTCTGCGTCGGCGACGGCGGCGACATCGAGGACTCCAGCGGCCCCTATGCTTTCCACGAACCCAGTGGCTTCGATTGCGACGACCCCGACAACCTCGCCCATCCCAAAACCGGCCGGCGCCTCAAGGACCTCCGCTGGAAGGCTAAAGGGTAACTCCGTTAGTTCGGTGTGAGGCTTAAATCTTAGGCGCTATGGCGCATAAGGTGTCCTTGCGTTTACGGGTGCGGGAGGAACTAAGGATAGCCAGTAAGGACGCTAAGTATGCGATCGATACGTAGCTTGGCTCTGGGATGACTGTGAGGAAGCCATGAGCTTTGCCGGTGCCGTCCAAATAATACCCGGAGATCGTGTCACCAGAAATGCCGTTCGCCCATGTGCCGTAGGCAGGGCTTCCTCCGCCATCAAGTGAGCCAGATGCGTCGAGAATAGAGTAGCTGATACCATCGAAAAGAAAACCATGGGTTTTCCCTGTGCCGTCCTTGTAGTAGCCAACAACGTTATTCCCTGAGATGCCTGTGATCCAAGTCCCATATGAAGGGACGCCTGCGCCGCTGAAGGATCCTGGTGCGTCAATTTGGCTATACGATCCGCCCGTGAGCATGAATCCATGTGTCTTGCCTGTGCCGTCTTTGTAGTATCCTACCGAGGATTGTGCCGAGGAGCCCATGACCCACGTTCCGTAAGAAGGGGCGCCTGCACCGCTAAATGACCCCGGGGCGTCCATTTGCGTGAACGTGAAGCCGTCATAAATGAATCCATGTGTCTTGCCTGTGCCGTCTTTGTAATAGCCTGTGATGTTGCCCTGATAGATCCCTGTGGCCCACGTCCCGTATGAAGGGACGCCTGCGCCGCTAAAGGAACCTGGGGCATCGAGTTGAGAATAAGCTCCTTGTGTATAGGCAAACCCGTGAGTCTTGCCTGTCCCGTCGTTATAGTAGCCGACGATCGTTGCGCCATCTGTCCCCCCTAGCCACGTGCCATAGCTCGGTGAACCAGAGCCGTCACGCGAACCTGGGGCGTCGACTTGGACATAGGTATTTGCACCGTCGTAGGTAAACCCATGCGTCTTGCCTGTGCCGTCTTTAAAATAGCCGACAGTTTGTGCTGTTGATGTTCCAGTTGCCCAAGTCCCGTAAGACGGGCTTCCTCCGCCGTCTAGTGAGCCTGGTGCATTCAGTGGTAAGTAGTCAAAAGCAGTACACGTTAAAGTCAGAGACTTTAAGGCTAGCAGACTAACTAGTCGTCGCATGAGGCAGTACGCTGATGCGATTTGATTTGGGCGCAAAGCAATAACAGCCGCCCGCACAAGAGATCAGTTTTATAATATAACGGCTCTTTAATATCTCCGGCTTGCTGGCTTGTGCGCTCGTCGGTAGCGTCTAGTCATGCGTTTCGAGTCCTGGGTGCTGTCCGCGGCCGGCGTCTGCCTGCTGCTCGTCGCGTTCTTCAACGGGGAGGAGCTGGAGTATCATTCGTTTGGGGAGATGCACCAAGGGTTGCTGGCCGAGCAGGTCATCGAGCTGGTGAAGCGTAAGCCGATCTGCGAGCGGGAATGCAGCGAGGGAATCTACACGAGCTATATTGGCGACTACGGCGCGGCCCTCGGATATGTGCTTATTCAAGAGCAGAAGGCCAACAATCCCGGACGTGTCCCGGTATTGAGGGGTTTGCTGGACGACCTCGATACCTTCACGGACGCCTACGCGACCTTCCTCGCGGGGACCAGTTGGGTGAACCAGCAAGGAGACTACGTAAACAACCAGATTCTGCTGCGGCAGGTCGTCGAGGGGCTGGACGCCCCGTCGCGTGCGCCTGGATCCATCATGACTCCCCAAGTCGATTACCTCGGCTGGCGCCTCGAAGGCATGCATCGTCAGTTCAACGCCTCGGAATTGGAGCACAAAGACACGGTCGACTACGAGTTCTACGAGATCGAGAACTTCAACCGAAGGAAGCGTCCGGTCATCGCTGCGTGGTATCCCTTGGCCGCCCGACTCAAGCGTCTCCCCCGGCCCGTCGCCCTCCGCATCGTCCGCTACCTCGAGTACCGTATGAACATCGGTTACGATTGCCACTACCAGGACAACTGGAAGTCGGGCGTGACCGTTTGGTGAATGTTTCCAGTTGAGTGACACCCACCAATAATAGGGTCAGGCTACAACATTGGGGCCTGACCCTATTATTGGTGCCTGACCCCCGTTGAGGCGGGCCTTATGTCTGTTGCGAAGTGGGTCTGCGGGTGTAGAGTATTGGCATGAAAGCCGCCCAAGTCTTCCGATCGGTGCTCACGTTCGTCGGAAGTGTCTTGATGGTGGGGTGTCAGTCGGGGCCAGCGCGGGAGCCGCTGCGGGCGATCGACCGGCCCATCAAGCTGGAGCGTTTCATGGGTGATTGGTATGTGATCGCGCATATCCCCGCGTTCATCGAGGACGAGGCTTTCAACGGGGTGGAGAGCTACCGGCTCGACGCCGACGGGACCATCGCGACGACCTATACCTTCAATAAGGGCGGGTTCGACGGACCGCTGAAGTCCTACCACCCGACGGGCTTCATCTATAACCAGGAGACCAAGGCGGAGTGGCGGATGCAGTTCCTTTGGCCGTTCAAGTCCGCCTACCTCATCGTCTACCTCGACGATACCTACGAGACGACGGTCATCGGCGTGCCCGACCGTGGCTACGCCTGGATCATGGCTCGCTCCAAGGCCCTTCCGGAAAAGCGATATCAGGAACTCGTTGGTCTGCTGTACCAGACAGGACACGACGTCAGCAAGCTCCGCCGCGTCCCACAGCGCTAAGCGCACCCACAACGGGGTCAGACACCCTTAATAGGGTCAGGCCTGGTTGGGCGTGGGCTTAGCGATTCCCGATGGGCGTGCAGCTGCTCGGCCCGGTTCTGCCAGGCGGTGATGACGGGCAAAGGCTTCCCGGCGAGCTGGGCGCATTCGGCGGCGTGCTGGGCGCAGAGGATGGCTTCTTCCACGGCGAAGCCGTAGCGGGCGAAGGTGTCGGAGGCCAGGGCCATGGCTTCGAATTCACGCTCGGGGTCGAGGGAGAGGCGGATGAATCCGGTGAGGCGCAGGGTCGCGTGCGCCCCGAACAAGGGATGAGCCCCATACGCGACCAGCATGAGTCGGCGGAGGGGGTCCAGGTACTGCGAGGTGTTTGGGTATTTCTGGTACTCGGTCTCGAAGACCCGGATCGTTTCTTTGATCGGATGGGCTTGGAGGGCGAGCCATTGGTGCTTCTCGACGTGTTGCTCGCGGCTGGCCCAATCGGGCGGCAGCTGTTCCGCCGGATAATCCCGATGTTCGTAATCCTGATAGAAGAAGTAGGGCGTCATGTCGGGCGTGTTCCCTCCATGATATCACCCCTGTCCAATGGCCGCGAGGCCACTCAACGGGGTCAGACCCCCTTAATGGGGTCTGACCCTATTAAGGGGGTCTGACCCCATCAGATAACAAGGTGACCTGGTCAGGTAGTGGCGGCGATTGAGCTGCCGATAACGGCGACGAGCATCTGCCGATGGCTCGCAAACTTCGGCAGGAAAGTCCGGACGCAATCTTCCATGTCTACTCCCGCGGCAACTACCGTCAGAAGATCTTTGGTGACGTCGGGGCGTCCGGGTCATTCTTGACCTCCATTCACGAGGTCGCGCTCAGGGCAGGCTGGCATGTCTATACGTATGCCATCATGCCGAATCACTTTCATCTCATGCTCCGGACGCCACGCGCCAATCTGGGCCGAGGGATGCACCTGCTGCTTTCGGGGTTTGCCTGTCGTTTTAATGGATTACGCGATGAGCAGGGGCATGTGTTCCAAGGACGGTATCATGCCAAGCGCATGCCCGGTGGACTGTCAGCGGGTCGATTGTTTGACTACATCAACCTAAACCGGGTCCGGAAGGGACTGGCTACGGTTGATGAGCTTAGCAGGTCAGACCTCAGTGGTGTCTGGGCCCTTTGTCATCCTGCCCAGCGCGGGCAGCTTCGGCCAGGCGAGGCCTTGGAACGGTTCATCGGCTATCCTGACACACCAGAAGGCTGGGCAAATTACAACGTGTGGCTGAAGAAGGTCAGCGAGGAGGATCCAGAAGCCAAGGTATTCGATGCAGATTGGACACATGAAGCGATGCTCGAGGCCGCAGAACTTGCCAAAAACCCGAAGGGCAGGGAGGCGCTGTCGGGACTTTCTGTGGAAGAGGCGGCGCTGCTCGAACAACGACATGTCGAATCGGCTTTTGACTCTCTCCTGACTCGCCTTGGGAAGTCCTCCTTAATGCTGGAGAAGGAGCATGGAGTAGTCAGTTGGAAGGTGGCCGCCGCGATAGAGATGCTCCGGGTCACCACGGTATCGATCCCATGGCTGACAAGGCGCTTGAATGCCGGCAGCGTTACCAATTTCACCAAGGTCCTTCGCGAGTCCGCCAAGATGCAACGGGGTCAGACCCCCTTAATAGGGTCAGACCCCATTAAGGGGGTCTGACCCCGTTGCGGTGGGCTTGACGGATGGGCGGTCGTCGGGCTGGCTTGGGGGATGAGTTCCTACCGCCATATCGTGATGTTCAAGTTCAAGGACGATGCGCCGGCCGCCAAGGTCCAGGGGGTCGTCGAGGCGTTCAAGGGTCTGCCGGCTAAGCTGCCGTCGGTCCAGGGTTTCGAGTGGGGCACGAACGTGAGCCCGGAGGGCCTCGACCAGGGGTTCACCCATATCTTCACGCTGACGTTCGCCTCCAAGGCCGACATGGAACAGCGCTACCTCCACGAGCAGGCGCATAAGGACTTCGTCGGTCTGCTCGGCGGGGTCCTCGATAAGGTGTTGGTGGTGGATTACGTCGCGCAGTAAGGCGCGACGTAGGGTTGTGGGTTGCGGGGTGAGGGTTGAGGTGAGTGCGGCGCAGCTGACACATCATTAGATTCATCCCTCGATTCCGTCATCGACGCAGTCCTCCATCCTCGACTCTGCGCAGGTCGATCGGCTACGCCGCTCACAACCCACAACCCGCAACCCGCAACCTTGCAAGGCAGCAGCTAGGTCGTGACGCCGTCCCGACCCTACCTCTTGCACTAATGGCGGCTCAGGAATTGTCCGGGGGTGCGGATTGGGAGGCCGTAGACGGTATCGCCGAGTAGGTCCTGAAAGTCGTCGCGATCGAGGGTGAGCAGGAAATCGGCCCGGAGGCCAAGGGCGGAGATGACCACGGGGCGATCCTTGACCGCTCGATGAACGAGCGGCCTGTCGAGCACGACAGAGGTATCATGGACGGTGAGCGTCGGGCGAATGGTCCGGCGCCATGCCCGGGAGGCGAATGGGCCTAGCTTGGGGAGGTTATGTTCGGCTTCCTGGATGCAGTAGTCGGATGTCAGCAGGGACCAGCCTTCGTCCTTCGCGGCAAGGAACAGGACGCGGGACGCGCCCGAGGAGGAGCCGGCTGCCGCAAGCAAAACGCTCGAATCCAGGAACAGCTTCACTTCTTCCGTCTAAAGGCCTTCAGGTCCTTGGCGTCGGCTTCGTCATTGAGGATCCACTGGCGGATGGTCGCCTTGGGGAGATCTCGGATAGGCATGGCCACCGCTGATTGCAGGAATAGTCCGCCGTCACGCTCTTCGACAATCACGAGCGGCGAGGCCACTTGGTCCAACTGGAGGCGCCGGCGGAGTTCAGGCGGCAGCGTCAAGGTGCCGCGTTTGCTTATGGGAAGAGTGTACGTCATGCCGTAATGCTGTATTGCCGTAATACGGTGACAAGAGGGAAGAGGGCCTAGATGGGGGTTGCGGGGTGCGGGTTGAGGGTTGGGGCGTGGCAAAAATTACGGAGTGCCGATTACTGATTACGGAGAGGGCAGGGGGAGGGCAGCGTCGATCGCAGCGTAGAGGGTAGGGTCGAGATAGCCGGCACCCCAAGATGGGAGGCGCGCTCTCTCTAACCGCCAATCGCTAACCGCAATTACCTATCCTGGCAGGGTCGGGCATTCTTTAATAGCGATTGCCTGTCAATCAGACCCCTGGCGTTTCTTTCAGGTAAAAGACTCCAGGCTTGGCGGCTTGAGGCTTGGTCAAGGAATCCGACTTTGATGCTGATGCATTTACCTGAAAACGTCGGGCCTCTGATTCGCACGATTCGCCAGCAAAGAGTGATCTTAGCGGCTGATTTGGCAGAGTTGTACGGTGTACCTGTGCGTCGACTGAATGAACAGGTGCGACGTAACCATGAGAGGTTCCCTCTAGACAACTGACTGTGGACGAGTGGCGGTCTTTGAAGTCGCAAATTGCGACTTCAAAAGGACGAGGCGGGGTTCGCAAGTTGCCATGGGCTTTTACGGAGCATGGGGCGATTCAGGCAGCTAATGTCTTGAACAGCCCCCGCGCGATCCAAGTGGGCTTGGCGGTGGTCCGGGCTTTCGTGGCCCTTCGTATTGCCCATGCCAATTATGCGGAGCTGGAGGAATCCGTCCGGCAGTTGGCAGATAGGGTGGATGGCCATGATGCGGCCCTCGTCGACATCGTCGCCACGATCCGTCGACTGGCTTTACCGACGGCTCCGACGCGAAAACGGAAAATCGGTTTTGGCGACGGATCTTCGGGCGAGGTGCCACGAGCATAGGTGGAGTGCCCGCGAGGGGTAACTGGGTTTGAGGGCGGGGCGGAATCGAGGACAGCGTCGATCGCAGCGTAGAGGGTAGGGTCGGGACGGCGTCACGACCTGGTGTCATCGAGAATAGCCGACATGGTCGGTGGCATGCGTGGATCGGCGAACAGACGCGACGCAGTCGCGTCCCTACCCGGGGTAGGACTTGACGCCGTCCCGACCCTACCTAGGGGCGATTGGGCACGGTTGTGGGCTGATGACACATAATAGAATCGCGCTGAGTTAGGGAATGACCGAGATTGCGGCATCGTCCCCATGAGCACTCCTGACTCGTCTCCCGCCAAGTCGTCCTGGTTCCGCACCGAGGATTTCTGGGCCATCCTGCTAGGTCTTGGTTTCGTCATCGCCTCGGCGCTGCTGGTGCTCAACGGGAGCAGCCTGAAGTGGCTCGCGGTCATGCCGGCGAAATGGACCGACGCGGGCGCGGCGGTGCAGCAGCTGTTCCAGTCGTCTTTGCGTTACCTGGCGCTGTTCGCGGTGCTGGCCGCCGCGCTCGGTCTCGGCGCCCGGGCGCTGGGGTTGTCGGTCGGGCGCTTCCTCCTGTCCTTCGCGGTCGTCTTCGCGGTGACGACGGTCATCATCTTGCTCGGAGCCTGGTCCGAAGCGGGGCGCTACACGCTGGAGCCGCCGTTGGTCGCCCTCGCGGTCGGCCTGCTGATCTCCAACTTCCTGCCGTTGCCAGCGTGGCTCGGCGAAGGCCTGCGCGTGGAATACTACGTTAAGGTCGGCATCGTGCTGCTCGGCGCGACCTTGCCCTTGAACCTCCTGCTCTCGGCCGGTCCGGTCGCCATCGGCCAGGCCGCGGTGGTCTCGCTCGTCACCTTCGGGGTCATCTTCTTCGTCGCCCGCCGCCTCGGCCTGGACCAGCGCTTCGCCGCCACGCTCGGCGCCGGTGGCGCGGTCTGCGGCGTCTCGGCTTCCATCGCCGTCGCCGGCGCGGTCGGCGCCAAGAAGGAGCAGGGCCCCGTGGCCATCACCATCGTGGTCTTCTGGGCCATCGTCATGGTCTTCGCGCTGCCGCTGCTGGCGCGCGCGTTCGGCCTCCCGACCGGCGTGGCCGGCGCGTGGATCGGGACCTCCGAGTTCGCCGATGCGGCGGGCTTCGCCGCCGCCCAGACCTACGGTGGCTACGCCGGTAAGGTCGCCGGCATCGCCGGGACGCCCGAGGACGCCGTGAACGCCTTCACGCTGATGAAGGTGATCGGCCGCGACCTCTGGGTCGGCATCTGGGCTTTCGTGCTTTCGTTCATCGCCGTCAGCCGCTGGAGCGACACCGGCGTCGATACCCGCGTCGGCGCGGGCGTGGTCTGGCGCCGTTTCCCGAAGTTCGTCCTCGGGTTCCTGCTCAGCTCGCTCATCGTCGCCTGGGTGGCCTCCACCTACAGCGCGGCCGACTTCAAGCGCGTCCTCGAGCCCGAGCTCATCGCTCCGCTGAAGAACCTGCGCGTCTGGGCGTTCACGTTCTGCTTCCTCTGCATCGGCCTCTCGACCCGCTGGCGCGACCTCGCCGCGATCGGCCGCAAGCCGTTCCTGGCCTTCACGGCCGGCGTGGTCGTCAACGTGCTGCTGGGCTACTTCCTGTCCGTCGTCGTGTTCGGCAAGTACTGGTCGACCCTCGGTCGCTGAGGTCCGGATGCGCGCCTGGCTGCGACGGTTGTTCCACCGCGCGCCGCAGGAGCGGACCTGCGCGCGGTGCCGGCGTTTCGAGGACGATCCCCGCAAGCTGGAGCAGGCCTCGCCTGGACTCAGCAGCCTCAGCTCGGCCTACGGATCCGTCCGCGGTGGCGATGGCCTTTGCACCCGCCATCGGCGCTATGTTTCCCCCGGGTCGACCTGCGGGGAGTTTGAGGGGAAGAAGTGATGAAATGAGGGTTGAGGGGTGCGGGTTGGGGGTTGCGGGGAGTGCGGCGGCGTTGCCGCCACATCATTCGATTCGGTCATCGACTCATCGATCGACACAGCCCTCGACGCTGCGATCGATGCTGTCAAAGGCAGCTAGGGCGTAACGCCGTTCCGCCCCTACCCGAGGCAGCTAGGGCAGGACGCGGTCCTGCCCCTACCAAAGCAGATAGGACAGCACGCAGTGCTGCCCCTACCTGTTGCATAATCAAATTATCTTTCGTGGGAGCGGATTCTTCGGGCTTGGGCGGATGGGCTGGGTGGCGTAGTTTCGGGGTCTTCCATGAGCGTTGAATTGCCTGAGGAATTGGCGGCGTTGGTGACGCGGCTTTACGCGACGCAGCAGTTGCGTATGGCCGACGAGGCCGGCGGAGTGGCGATCAGTTTCATCACCAACAACCGGCTCTATCGATTGATGGTCCAGACGGAGGATGCGCCGGAGCAATTCACCCTTTCGGTCGGCGCGGAGAATCCTTACATGGAGGCCCCTTCTGGGCTCATGCAGACGTTCGTCCAGCAGATGCGCGCCCGCTACCCGTCGGCGAACTACGGACCGCGCGGTCCTCATGGGGCCGATTTCGGCGCCACCGCGTCGGGCCGGCGTTTTCCTGGCCTGCCGCTGGAGGCCGAGTTCCTCCGCTGCAAGCAGACCGTGGACCTCTGCCTCGATGGAACCTCGGCCGTTGTCCGCGAGGTAGATCCGGATTGAAGAGAAGATTACGGAGTTCTGATTACTGATTACGGAGAGGGCAGGAGAGGGTAGGGTCGATCGCAGCGTCGAGGGTAGGGTCGGGACGGCGTCACGACCTAGCGCCATCGAGAATAGCCGACATGGTCGGTGGCATGCGTGGATCGGCGAACGGACGCGACGCAGTCGCGTCCCTACCCGAGGCATGTCGTGACGCCGTCCCGACCCTACCTAGGAGAAGGACGGCGCGTGGCGCTTAGTACGCGATGAGCAGGATGGCGCTGGCCGCGGGCACCTCGATGACCCCGGCGCCGGCTTCGATGCGGAGGGCTTTGCGTAACGGCGCCGGCGACCACTTGCCTTCCGGGGTGACCGCGGTGCCGCCGAAGGTGACGTCCGCGGTGGCGCTGGCGGAGGGGGCGGCAAGGGGCCAGACGTCCGCCTTAGTGTACGATTTGCCCAGGTCGAGCTTAGCGACGACGCCTTGGGTGAGGTCCTTGTTCAGGAGCGTGACGCGCAGCTTGCCGTCGGCGCCGAGGACGCCCTGGGCGGTGAAGTTCGCGGCGCTCTTGGTCTCGGTCGGCACGAGCCGCCCTTGCGCGGCCTGGCTGAAGAACAGGAGCCCGTAGTAGAGCGGGGCCGGGCCGTAGGCACCGGTCTTCTTGTCGAAGACGATGGGCGAGTAGTTGTTGGCGGTGAAGCTCCCGTGCAGGTTCACGCCCTTGCCGCCGAGGCGCGCGACGTCGAAGAGGAAGTCGATGGACCACAACGCGGACGCGAACGCGTTGCTGACCCCGCGCTTCCCGCCGCCGGAAGCGCTGTTGCACTCGGCGATGCGGAACGGCACGCCTGCGGCCTGGGCGTCGGCGAGCTTGACCGACCAGTCCTCCGGATGCTTCTCCCCGAGGAGCTTCTCGATCGACGTGAAGCGCTCGGCCTTCGGGTCGGTCTCGGGCGCGGACAGCGGGTAGACGTGCGACGTCGCCAGCACGATGCGGTCCTTGAAGTCACCCAGGAACAGCGGCATCCACTTCGTGCTCTTGGTCACGGCGGGCCCGGTCAGCGGGGCCTTCGGGCTGCGCGCGACGATGGCGTCGGCGGTGGCGGCGAACTCCGCCTTGTACTGCGGGTAGCCCCAGTTGCCCGGGCGGATGCCCTCGCGCTTCGGGCCCTTTGGATAGAGGTTGGGCTCGTTGCCGATCTCGATGGCCAGGAGCTCCTGCGAACCGACCTGGAGCGCGTAGGCGGCCTCGGCGGCGGCCATCGCAGGGTCCTTGGCGCCGAGGTTCACCCCGTAGACCACCTTCCAGCCCGTCGCCCGGGCGAAGTCGAAGAACGCCTCGACGGCCTTCGGCCCGATCGTCCGCGGCTCGGTCACGTAGCGATTGTCCTGCATCGATTCCAGCGCCGGGTTGGCGTCGGCTTGGTAGAACGTCGAATCGACGTTGTTCGCGCCGATGCGCCAGACGCCTGGTCCGAGCGTGCGGCAAAGGTTGATCAGCTGGGTGTTCCGGCCGCTGAAGCAGTCGCGCGTCATCAGCTTCTTCTCCGTGCTTAGCCCGACGAAGTCGGCGGGGATGGCCAGGCCCGGCCGGTCGGCCTGGACGGTGACCGTCGCGGCGGTCGGTTCGACGGCCGCGAACGTGGCGGCGAAAAGCAGGGAGAGCATCGAAGGGTCGTGGTGTGACCCGCTAGGTTAACGAGTATGCCGGAGACGCAAGAGCGCGTGCGCCGCGTGGCGAACGGACGCGACGCTTCGGGAAGGTCGTGACGCCGTCCCGACCCTACCAAAAGAAGCTAGGGCAGGACGCGGTCCTGCCCCTACCTCTCTCGCAACCCTCACCCCTCAACCCACAACCCTCAGCGGGTCTTCGCCCGCTCAGTTCGGGCGCATCACGTAGATGCCGAAAGTCTCGGCCCACGCGTCGGCGAGCTTCATGCGCTTGAGCTCGTGCTTGGGGCCCCAGGAGTCGGTGTAGAGGATCTCCGCCGTCTTGGCGTTGTAGCCGATGATGAGGCGGATGTGGCCGCCCTGGGCCTGAGGGATGTCGGGCTCGGGGACGATGCCGAGGTGGACGGCCCAGATGACGGGGTTGGCGCGGTCGATGGCCTCGCGGACGGCGCGGTCGAGCGTGGCCATGCCGGACTTGTCGGCCTGCCGGACGGCGGCGAGCTGCTTGGGGTTCAGGTTGTCGAGCGCGACGTAGAACGTGTACGGGTTCTGCGCGAGCTGGGCGGGGATCGGGGTGCCGTCCTTCTTCTTCCCGGCGATGGTGTAGTCCTTGATGATCTTGGTGATCATGCGCTCGTCGCCGCCGGAGAGGTAGGTCTGGAAGCGCAGCCCGAAGCGGGTCGCGATGCGCTTCATCTGCTCCTCGAACTTCTGGCCGCTGGTGCCGCCTTCGGTCTGGCAGGCCTGCGCGAGCTCATGCTCGTCGGCGTCCTTGCCGAAGTAGCGCAGCACGCGCTCGCCGGTCGCGACGGCGCAGTAGCCCTTCTGGCCCTGGTCGACCATGGGGACCGTGCCGATCCACTTGTCGCCTTCGGGGTTGGTGCGCAGCTGGTCGGCCGGGTTCCAGCGCAGGGCCGCGGCGTTGGGCGTCGCGAGCGTCTGCGCCGCGCCGATGACCACGCGGATGAACTCGGGGCGGTAGGGGACGTTGCGGGCGCGGTCGGCGCGGGTGCTGCTCCATTCGAGGCGCACGCTGCCGGCGGGGCATTTCCAGGCGAGCGCCTTGGCGCGGACGATGACCGAGGCCGCCGCGACCGGGGCCGCGGGGTTGCCGTAGGACTTGGTCAGGGACTTGGTGATGACGTCGACGTTCTCGTTGAACTTCTCCTCGGTGATCGGGCCGAGGTCGCCGATCGAGTAGACGATGAGGGTGAGCTCGTTGCCGGCCGGGGTGAAGCGCATGACCGACTCGACGAGCGGGAAAGCCTGGAAGGTCGGGGCGAGGTTCTTCGGGAACATCTTCCCGTCGATGCGGGCGGAGTCCTTCTTCTCGGACGTGAAGCGGAAGCGCGTGTTCTTGGCGACGAAGTCCTCGGCGGTCGCCTTCACCAGCTTGTCGTCCTCGAGGAAGGACTCGAACTCGCTCGAGCCGACGAAGGCGGGCAGCTCGACGACGCGGACGGTCTTCTGGGCGAAGGCGAGCGTTGTCGCGAGGAACAGGGCGAAGAGGAGGCGCATGGGACGGCGGGCGGGGGCGGCCTCCTGTTGTGGCATAGTTTATACAAGAGTCCACCGGGAAAGGGCCCCGGCCGTCCCGGCCGCTAGCGCCTGACCCCGCGGCCGGCCGTGAAGACGGGCCCGTCGAGGAAGGGCTTCACCCCGGCCGGCGCGCCGGCCTTCTCCATCAGGTCGCGGAGCTCCGCGTCGGGCTTGCCCACGAGGAACAGCGGCAGCATCCCGCCCGGGGGCAGGGCGCCGCCCTTCTTGTGCCAAGGCGCGGACCGGTAGTCGATGGACACGAAGGCGCCGTAGGCTCCGCCCGTCTCCCCGAGCACGATGGTCACGTCGGCGTCCGTCCCCGGCTCCAGGCGCACCCAGTCCCCGTAGACGAAGTTGAAGTTGTTCGTCGCAGCCCGCGCCGGATGGCCCGGGATGGGCTCCGTCGTCTGCTTCCAGTCCGCGGCGTAGTAGTGCTTCACCGAGCCGCCGGGCATGTACTTGAGGCTGCCGTCCAGCACCAGCTTGCCGTTGACGATGACCAGCAGCACGTTGTCGCAGCCGCCGACGAAGCGGAACTGGTCGGCGAAGGGCGCGCGGATGCGGCCGCGGTAGACGCCGAGCCAGAGCACCGGGGCGACTTCCTTCTCCACCCCGAAGGCCTTGGGCGCCTCGGCCGCGTTCATCGTCGGCTGGAAGATGCCGTTGGCGGAGAGCACGGCGTCCGCCCGGAAGTACTTCTCGAGCGCCGTCGTGGCGTCGCCCTTCGCCGCGACGATCCTGCGGATGGCGCGGAAGTAGTCGGAGATCTCGTCGTCGGTGTAGCCGTAGGTCCCGACGCCGTTGCGCAGGGTGATGAGCGGCTTCCTGTCCTTGGCGTGCTTGATGTCCCAGAACTCGCCGACCAGGCCGTTGCCTTGCCCGCGTCCGCCGAAGAGCGAAACGAAGTTCTTGCCGCCCCCGACGCCGACGCCGATCCCGCCGCCCATGCCGCCGCCGGAGCCGCCGCCGAAACCCTTGGACGAACCGCCGCCGGCCAGGCCGGAGTTCATCGCGGACATCGAGACGGTCGGGACATCGGGCAGGGCGATCGTCGCGGACGCGCTCTTGGAGGTGATGCGCGTCGGCGTCTTGGCGGTCGCCTTCGGGTTCTTCGGCTGCAGCCGCGTCTGGAACTGTTTGGCCTGCGTCCCTGCCGTGCCGCCACCCGCGCCCGGCGTGAAGGAGTCGGGCTCCTTCTTCGCCGAGTCCTTGGTCACCGAGACGATGAAGTAGCCCGCGATCAGCACGAGCAGCAGGTGGACCACCACGGACGCGAGGAAGCCCTCTCCGCCGAGCCGTCTCCAGAAGGAGCGGCGGCGCTGGGGCACGACGTCGATGGCGGGGGGTACGCTCACGCCTGCACTATTGCCGCCGCCGCGGATTGGGCAAGTTCGCCACGAGCGCCGGACGTATCATGTTCGTTCAATTAGCCCCCGCCAAATACCGCAAAACCCCTTGGTTTATCCAGCTGCGGCGAGTTTCCGCTTGCCCGTTCCCGCCGTAATCGCTTCCTCAATGGTCCTGGTTAGGAGAGGTGGCAGAGTGGTCGATTGCGTCTGATTCGAAATCAGATGAACCGCAAGGTTCCGGGGGTTCGAATCCCTTCCTCTCCGCCAGGAAACTTTAAACGATACAAGGGTATCGGGTTGAGGGTCGCGGGTTGAGGGAATGGCAGGACCTTCAAAAGGTAGGGATGAGAACCCCCGGAGGGGGTCGACGGAGCAAGGCGTCAGCCTTGCGGAGATGGGCGTTGCCGCAGGCAACGGGGCGATCGCCCTGAGCGCAGCGAACCAATCCCTTCCTCTCCGCCAGGAAACTTTAAACGATACAAGGGTATCGGGTTGAGGGGGCGCGGGTTGAGGGAATGGCAGGACCTTCAAAAGGTAGGGATGAGAACCTCCGGAGGAAGTGGGTAGGTCAAGGACGTGACGCACCGGCACCTTGCCTCTCTGTTGGGATCCGCTAAGGTGGTTCGTCGATGGACGAAGCCCCGCCCCAGACCGCATTCAACCGCGCCCTCTTCGTCGTGGCGTTGCTCGTGTCGGTGCCGCAGACGCTGGTCTTGGCCGGATCGGCCTTGGGCCTGACGTTCTTCGGCACCCTCGCCCTCGCCGCGAAGGATGGCCGTCATTATTATCCGTTCCTGTTCGGCGGCGCCTGCCTGTTGGCCGCCTACCTCTACAACTATTGGCGGCTGGTCTGGCTGGCCGCGACGAACCGTCTGGCCGGCCCATGGTTGCAGTTCTCGGCCGTCCTCCTGTGCCTCCTCGCGTGCGGCTGGGGTTGCTGGGCTTTCCTTGGTGCCGGGGTCGGCGGCGGTTTCCTGCTGCTTGCATGGGCGGGGCCACCATTCGTCTGCTGGGTCTACGTCTTTTTCCGGACCTACTGAAGAAAAGGGCGTAACGCCGTTCCGACGCTACCCGAGGCAGCACCACCGCAACCCGTACCCCTCAACCCGCATCTCCTTACTTCGTGTAGAGCTTGTCCTTCGGGTTGCCGCCGGAGATCAGGAAGGCGAGGAGGTCGGAGAGCTCCTGTTCGTTGAGCGAATTGAGGAGGCCGACGGGCATCGGGCTGACCGCCGAGCGGTCGATGGCGATGATGTCGGAGCGGCTGATGGTGACCTGGACGGAGGGGTCGAAGGCGTTGACGGCCAACTGCAGCTTGTCGCCTTCCTCATTGAGGATGCGGCCGATGACCTTGCCGCCGTCGACGCGGGAGACCTCGGAGTTCGCGTACTGGTCGGAGATGACCGCGCTGGGCAGCACGATGTTCATCACCAGGTCGCCCGGGTTCATGCGCGAGCCCACGCCGGTGAGGTCGGGCGCCTGCGCGCCGCCGAGGTCGCCGACGCGGTGGCACTGCGAGCAGAGCGCCGCGGCGAACATCTTCCTGCCGTTCTCGAAGTCGAAGGACTTCTTCGCGGCGGCGTCCTGCCACGCCTTGGTGGCGTCGGCCTGGGTCCAGAGACGGCCCGGGCCGGCGGCGGCCGGGATCTTCGCGACCTTGGCGACCGGCGCGGACGCCTCGAGCGCGGCGCGTTCTTCGGCGGGCGCGGCGGCCACGGCCTCCTTGCGGATGTTCTTCACGAAGCCCTTGAGGGAGTGGCCGCCCTCGGCGGCGCCGAGCTCGTCGAGGAAGCGGAAGAACTCCTTGCGCGTTTCCGGCGTCCATCCGGCGGTGGCGCGCACGAGGTAGACCGCGAGGCCGATGCGGGTGGAGGCGGGCGTGACGGACATCGCCGCCTTGACCGAGTTGCCGTAGCCCGGGTTGCGGGCGATGACCTCGGGGTCGGCCTCGACGGCCGGACCATAGCTGGCGAGCTTCATGGCCTTGAGCACCTGCGCGGGCGCGGTCGGCTCCTGGAGGAAGATGGCGACCAGCGCGAGCTGGCGGTCGAGCACGGTGTCGCCGGAAGGCAGGCGCTTGGCGGCGTCGGCGCCGATGGCCTTGGCGCGGGCGGCGGAAGGCGCCCCGTGGCGCGAGAACGCGACCTGCATCACGCGCAGGATGTCCTTCTGCATCTGCAGCGACGGCTTGTCCGCGGCAGGTTGGTCGAGCGCCTTGAGGACGGCTTCGAGGTCGCCTTGGTTGCCGCAGCGCGCAAGGGCGAGCGCGGCGTTGGCGGCGGCCTCGCCGTTGGGATGCTTGGCGGCGACGCGGGCGCGCCAGCCGTCGACGGGTTGGGCTTCGACCAGTTGGCGGGCGGCGAAGCGCACCCAGCGGTCGGCGTGGCCGAGGAGGCTCCAACCCTTCTCGAGGTTGGCGGCGGAAGCCGGCTGGAGGCGCAGCGCCTCGAGCTCGCGGCGGAGGGCCTGCTCGGGCGTGGACTTGTGCCAATCGACCTGGGCGGTGGATTCCGCGCCCGTGTAGGTGATGCGGTAGAGCGCCGACTGGCCGCCGCGGCCGCCGATGGTCACGTACATGTGTCCGTCCTGCGGGCGGATGATGACGTCGGTCACGGAGAACGGCTTACCGCCGGCGAAGACCTCCTTGGTGGCCGTCCAGCCGCCGCCGTTGGGCGTGAGGTGGATGGCGTAGAGCGTGGCGTAGGTCCAGTCGCAGGCGAAGAACGCGCGCTGGTACTTGGCCGGGAACTTGGCGCCGAGGCCGAGCGCGGAGCCCGTCGGGCTGCCCGGGCCGACGTCGACGAGCGCGGGCTGCGCGTCGAGGATCATAGGCTGGTTGTTGCCGGAGCCAGAGCGCCAGCCGAGCTCGCCGCCTTCGGTGGCGAGGTAGATGCGCGTCGGGCGGTACCACGGGGCGCCCATGTCCCATTCCATGTCGGAATCGTAGACGAAGATATCGCCGTCGGGGGCGCGCGAGATGTCGTACGCGTTGCGGAAACCCGTCGTCACGGCGCGGAAGTTCTTCCCGTCCTGGTCGACGCGGCCGATCCAACCGCCGGTGGCCTTGATGCCGACCGCGTGGCCGTTGGGGTCCTCGAACTTCTTCAGCAGGTCGTCCTCGTCCCAGCGATGGGCCGGCGCCGGCACTTCATCGGCCGGCATCTTGGTGTGGTTGCCGGCGACGACGAGGATGGAGCCGTCCTTCGGGTCGAGGATGAGCTGGTGCGGGCCGTGTTCGCCCGAGCCTTGGAAGGAGCGGAGCTTCGTCTGCTCGGAATAGGAGTTGTCGCCCTTCGGGTCGCGCAGGCGCCAGAGGTCGCCCTTGCCCCTTTCGGAGGTCAAGGCGTAGAGCGCGCCGTGGGCGTAGAGGAGCCCGTGGGCGCCGACGAGGGACGTCTCGATCTTGGTCGCGACGGGCTTGTTGGCGTCCTTCATGGAGACGTGCCAGAGCGTGCCGCCTTGGTCGCCGGCGATGAAGTCGCCCTTCGGGTCGGCCACGAGGCTGACCCACGAGCCCTGTTCGGAGCGCGGGACCGTGTAGAGCAGCTCGGCCTTGAAGCCCGGCTGGAGCACGAGCGATTCGGGCGCGGCGACCGAGCCCGCGGAGCCGTTGCCCTTCTTGCCGTTGCCGGCGGTCTTGCCCGCGCCGTTGCCGAAGACGTTGCCCCACGGCCCTTCGCCCAGCTGCTTCACGGTCGTGGCCTTTTCCCACTTCGCGTCGTCGAACTCGGCCGTCTGCCATTTGGCGTCGGGCTTGGCGTTGGTCACGCGCCAGGTGGCGTTGGATTCGGCAAGGACGTCCTTGCCGGACTCCAGACGCACGACCAACGCGGCGATGCCGCCGTCGTTGCGCGCGAGCACGGCGATGGTGTTGCGTCCAGGCTTGAGGAACTTGGCGACGTCGGCCTTCGAAGCCTGGGCCCAATCGTCGGACTTGCCGGCCGGCTGTCCGTTGACCCAGACCTCGATGTGGTTGTCGGCGGAGGCCAGCAACGTGGCCTTCGCCGGGACCTCCTTGAGGTCGATCACCGTGCGGCCCCAGGTCTGCTGGTTCGTCACGTTGTTCTTGGCGGTCCAGATCCACTGCGTTTCGGCGAACGTGGCAATCGGGGAGGAAAGGACGGCCAAGCAGGCCGCCGCGAGGAGGGGCAATCGGGGCATGCCCGATATGACCATACGCACAGGGGGGAGTTCCACTCTAAACGGGGGAGAAGAAGAGGGTTGGGGGTTGCGGGTTGGGGAAGGCAGCGTCGAGGGCGAGATCGAGGGATGAGTCGAGGACGGTGTCGGGCTTCGAGGGCTCAGGGTTTCAAAACCTTGCGTATCGCCTCAAGCCGCTGCTGGTCCGGCCGGCCCGTCGGCGTCCAAGTCGGGCAGAGCCAGCCCCCTTCGTCGTGCTCGTTCCAAGCATACATGATCACCGTCCGCGCTGGACAGGTCTCCGGGTGACCGGCGGTGAACGCGAGCGCGCGGGAGAGGTGCTCGGCAATCTCCGTGGGTGTCGCCGAAGCAGGGAAGGTCGGTTGCGAGAGATACGCGGCACCCTTCTCCCAGGACACCGGATGGTCTTGGCGAGGACGCTTGTCCCAGCCTGTCGTCACCAACGGCACGTAGGGCGTCCGCGTCCGCTGGGCCGAGTCCCAGGCATGTCGTTCGAACGCTTCCACGTAGCGGACGAAGCTCGGTTCGGAACCAGGGTGCGCGTAGGCGGACACCGCCGCGAAGCCTTGGGCGGCGTGCGCGGAGAAGTCCTTCGCCGGGTCCCAGCCCATGAAGACGAAGTACGGGTCCAAGGACGCGGAGCGCAGGGACGCGCGGAGTTCGGTCCAGCGGCGGGCTACTTCCGGTTGGGCCAGGTCGACGCCGAACACGAACACCAACGGCCGACCGAGGACGCGCTGGTAGCCCTTCTCCTGCAGGAGGCGCAGCACGCGGTCGCGTTCCGCCGGCCAGCGCGTGGTCGGCACCCCGAAGGTCTGGTGCAGGATCAGGCAGAAACCGAGTCCGCCTCGTCGCGGACTGGCCAGGTAGCGGGAGAGCGCCGAACTCATCGCATCGTCCTCCGGGTAGGTCAGGAACGCCCAGTAGTCGAGCCCCGCGCCTTGCGCGTAGGCGATCTCCTGTTCCATCACGCCGGGAGCCGAGCCGTCGATGTGCGCTTGGCCTGCGCCGTCGACTTGGGCGAACCACGGGAGACGCCAGCGGTGTTTCTCGGGGCTCAAGGAGCTTTCGACTTCCTTGGTCACGCCGCCGCCGCTCCACGCGTCCCAGCGGATAGCGCCGACGCTCGGGCGTTCCGTTCCAAGCGCGGGAAGGCAGAGCAGGAGGAGGGCGAGACGAAGCACCGAGCCAAGATGGATCAGGCCACCGGGGAGGGCAAGCAGAGGCATGTGGGTTGACGGCTCCGTCGTCCGTGGCCCTGATGCCAAGGTGCTCCCCAGCCTAGCCATCCTCGCCCCTCGTGGACTCTTCCTGCTGAGCGGCCTCGCCATCGCCTGCCTGTCGAGCGGCTGGTATCTTTGGTCGAGCCGCGGCCTGTCCGGCTTCCGCATGGTCCGGATCCAGGTGTGGATGGTGTTCATCCTCTCGGCGCTGACGCTCGCCTTCCTTGGCTACGTGCTTTGGTTCGCGGACTTCTCTTGGATGAATCAGAAGTGATGCGGGCGGAGCCCGCGGGTGTGTGTGTGGTGAGGGTTGGGGGAAATGCAGGCGGCGTAGCCGCCACATCATTCGATTCATTCCTCGATTTTGCGCAGGTCGATTGGCTGCGCCGCTCGCAACCCACAACCCGTAACCCGCGACCCTGCAAGACAGCAGCCAGGTCGTGACGCCGTCCCGACCCTACCCAATGAAGAAGGCGGCCGAGTGGCCGCCTTCCGGGTGTCGATCCGGGGATCGACGATCGCGCTGGTCGCGCTCAACCAGGCAGCGTGAACGCGGGGAGCTTGCGGATCTCGCCGCCGGCCATCGCGGACTCGTGGGCGAGGATGCCCGTGCAGGTCCAGTTGGCGGACTGGCGCGCGTTGGGGAACGGTTCGCGTCCGGCGACGAGCGCCTGGATGAACTCGTTCGCCAGGTGCGGGTGGGAGCCGCCGTGGCCGCCGCCCTGCGTGAAGGACAGGTGGTCTTCGCCTTCGCCGTAGACGCCCTTGGTCGTGAAGCGCTGGATCTCCTTCGGCAGACGGTGCGCGAAGTCGGGCACCTTGACCTTGGCCGGGATCTCCGGCTCGGGCTTCTTCGCCGTGTGGATGACCGGCTCCTCGCCTTCGACCAGCGGCCATTCGAAGGACTTCTTGGAACCGTAGACGTCGATGGACTCGCGGTACTGGCGGGCCGTGTCGAAGAGCGAGCGGATGATGCGCGCGGACACGTCGGACTTGTGGAACTTGATGTGCGCCGTCTCGACGGCGAACGGCGAGTTGTAGATCGGGATCATGTCCTCGGCGATGCGGCCGGAGCCGAAGCACGACACGTACTCGGCGTCGGCCTGGGTGAGCGCGAGCATGGGGCCGACGCAGTGCGTGGCGTAGTACATGGGCGGGAGGCCGGGCCAGTAGCCGGGCCAGCCTTCCATGTCCTGCTGGTGCGAAGCCTGGAGGAACTGCAGGCGGCCGAGCTCGCCCTTGTCGTACATCTCCTTCACGAAGAGGAACTCGCGGGCGTAGACCACCGTCTCCATCATCATGTAGCGGAGGCCCGTGGCCTTCACCAGCTTCACGATCTCCTCGCACTCGGCGATGGACGTGGCCATCGGGACGGTGCAGGCCACGTGCTTACCGGCCTTGAGGGCGGCGATGGACTGGCGGCCGTGGTCGGGGATCGGCGTGTTGATGTGGACCGCGTCGATGGTCGGGTCCTTGAGCATCTCCTCGTAGGAAGTGTAGCGCTTGGCGATGCCGTAGCGGTCGCCGATCTCCTTCAGTTTGTCGGGATTGCGCTGGCAGATGGCGGCGATCTCCGCGTTGGGGTGGGCGAGGTAGATCGGGATGAACTCCGCGCCGAAGCCGAGCCCGGCCAGCGCGATGCGGATTTTCTTGGTGCTCATGGGGAAGGCCTCCATTCAGCCCCGAAGCCACGGGGACGGAAGCCGATTTCCTTGGAAGATAACGACAGCCGGCGGCCGATCCGGGCAACAAAAAGGCCGCACGTTTCCGTGCGGCCTTCGCGGGGAGCGAGGGGCGGGCGCTTAAGCCTGCTCTTCGATCTTCAGGGCGCGGTAGCCGCCGATGCTCTTGAAGTAGAAGAGCAGCAGCAGGTAGATCGCGGCCATGGTCAGCGGCAGGAAGGAGTCGGCCTTCAGCGTGGCGCGGTCGCCGGCCTGGTTGGCGGCGACGATGGCCTTCTGGTCGGCCGTGCCCTTGTCGCCGGCCTTCTTGGCTTCCTCGAGCTTGGCGCCGTCGACGGCGTTGACCGAGGCGAAGACGAGGAACTTGGACTCGTCCTTGGACTTGTTGGCTTCGTAGACGGCCGCGTTGGAGGCCTTCAGGGATTCGCTGGTGAAGCGGTCCTTGGCGTAGCCGAGGCCGGGGCCGCCGATCAGGCCGGCGGAGAGCATGCCGATGCCGCCCATGATGGACATGGCGACGGCGCCGGAGCGCGGGAAGCGGTCGCCGACGACGGCGAGCATCGTGGGCCAGAAGAACGTCTTGCCGAGGGCGTAGATGCCGAGGGCGACGAGGGCGGCGCCGAAGGTCGACATGCCGCTGGCGAGGGTCAGGCCGGTGAAGGCGATGAGCGAGGCGGTGACGAGCAGGCCGATCGGGGAGAGGCCGATCTTCTTCTCGATGAACTCGGCGCAGAAGCGGAGCGAGAACATGATGAGGGACGTGTAGAAGAAGAGGAACTTGCCCTGGTCAGGCGTGAAGAGGTTGCCGGTGATGGCTTCGATCCAGGAGTCGGTGCCGAGCTCGACCGCGCCGACGATGGCGTGGGTGAGGAAGAGCACGAAGAGCAGCAGGGAACCGAAGGAGAAGCGCGTCACGACGCCGACGGCGACGACGAGGAGGCCGGCGATGACCAGGCCGAGGGTCGGGTTGCCGAAGACGTTGCCGAGGAAGATCGACACGAGGTAGCCGGCGACGGCCGCGCCGAGGAGGCCGACGTCCTTGAACATCTCGGAGAAGGAGGCGCCCTTTTCGGCGGCTTCCGACTTCGGGAAGGTCTGGCCCATGAACATCACGGCGTACGCGACGGTGGGGACGAGGTAGAAGGCGAGCTGGCCCTTCCAGCCGAGGTGCAGCGTGGAACCGAGGACGTAGGAGGCGACGGCGCCGACCATCATGCCCAGAGGCCAGGAGGCGTGCAGGATGTTGAGGTAGTGCGTGCGGTTCTGCGGGAAGACCGTGGCCACCAGCGGGTTGGCGACGGCTTCGAGCGTGCCGTTGGCGTACGCGAAGAGGAACATGCCCCAGTAGAGGAAGCCGTAGGCGTTCTCAGGGGTCGAGGCGCCGAAGGTGACGAAGGCCGAGAGGATGTGGCCGGCGAGGGCGACCGCGACGAGCTTGCCGTAGCCGATCTTGTCGACGAGCACGCCGCCGATGATGATGCCGAAGCAGAAACCGGAGAAGCCGGCGCCGCCGATCGCGCCGAGCTGGGTGGCGCTGAAGTGGTACTCGGAGGCCCAGTTGCCGAAGATGCCGCCGCGGAGGGCGAAGCCTACGCCGGCAGCCAGGATGGCCATGAAGCCGGCCCAGAGGAGACGCTGCGCGTTGGGCGCAGCCGAGGGTTGTTCGTCGGTCATATTAATATATGGTTATGGTGAGGGAGGGGGTACGGGTGTGAATAAAGCCGATTTCCCGCCTCTGTCGAGACGGCAAAACGCCCCCGGACGGCCGGGTTCAGGCTTCTTTTCCGCTCTTATGCATCCGCCGAAAGGCCGTCGGGCTCATCTTCATGGCCCGTCGGAACTGCCGGGAGAAGTCGCTGGCGTCGTAGAAACCGGTCCGGTCCGCGATCTCCGAGGGGCGCAGGGCCGTGTCCTTGAGGAGGTCGGAGGCCGCGGCGACCCGCATCCGGACGTGGTAGGCGCGGGGGCTGACCTGGTAGGCCTTGTGGAACTTGCGCTCGAACTGGCGGATCGAGAGGCCCGTCAGCTTGGCCAATTTCGCGATGTTCAGGGCGTCGGCGAGGTTCTGTTTGATGAACTCCGCGGCGGCCTCGACCTTGAGGAAGGGCTCCAGCAGGGCCTTGGTGCCTTCATAGCTGCGGACGGTGCCGAACACGCCGCAGGGCTTGCCGTGCAAGTCGAAGATGGGGAGCTTGGTCGTCTCGTACCAGACGTGTTCGCCGTCCTCGTTGGGGAAGAGCTCGACGAGGCGCATGGCGGGCTCGCCGCTCTGGCAGACCTGCACGTCCTTCTTCCGGAACGCGGCGACGAGCTCCGGCGGGAAGACGTCGGCGTCGGTCTTGCCGAGCAGCGACGCCTCGTCGGGCTGGCCGCAGCGCTGGGCGAAGGCGAGGTTGGCCATCGTGAAGCGACCCTCGAGGTCCTTGGCGAAGAACATCACGCCCGGCAGGTGGTCGAAGACCGTCCGCAGGCTGCGCACCTGGACCTGGTTCAGCCAGACATCGAGTGTCGGTGTCGTTTTCACCCCATTTAACTACAGCGCCACGGTCGGCAGGTCGATGCGATTAATCAAAGCCTTTAGGTCATCTGGCCTGCGTCTGCCGGCGGTTTCTGTGTCGTTTTCATACAAACCAACGCCGCTGCCCCGCTTATCCGCCAAGGGGCGGTCGCCTAATGACCATGGCCGGGCCAGCATTTTCGTTTTGAGGTCTGGGGCCAACTCGGCTCCTTTGTCGGTCAACCTACACGTCATGTCCTCCCTGAAGTACCTCGCCCTCGCCACCCTCGCCACGACCGCCTTCGCCGCCGACGCGGCCAAGCCCGACGCCGCCACCCTCGAGCGCGGCAAGGCCGTCTACAGCCGCACCTGCATCGCCTGCCACCAGCCCACTGGCGCCGGCCTGCCCCCCGTCTTCCCGCCCCTCGCCGGTTCCGAGTGGATCGCCAAGGGCGCCTCGATCGCCGTCCGCAACATCACCAACGGCATGCAGGGCGAGGTGAGCGTCAAGGGACTCAAGTACAACAGCATGATGCCCCCGGTGGCCGGCGTCTCCGACAAGGACATCGCCGACGTCGTCACCTACGTGAACAATTCCTTCGGCAACGCCGGCCCGGTCGTCACCGAAGCCGAAGTGAAGGCCATCAAGGCCAAGTACGCCGACCGCAAGACCCCCTGGACCGCGGCCGAGTACGAGAAGGAAGCTAAGGAAGCCAAGTAAGCCGGCCTCGGCTCGGGCCGCCGCCGCCAACGGGCGGGGCGGCTTGACCCGTGGGGACCTCTGCCGCACCTTGGTGTCTCACCACACCAAGGGCGCTGCGGCGTCCTCCCCCACATGTCCGACCCCAACCCCCTCGCCGGCACGCCTCGCCGAACCCGCGACCAAGTGGCCGACCTCCACTTCATGGACGCGCGCTACAAGCTCCTCGACCTCGCGGCCTTCCTGGACCGCCTCGAGAAGGCCACCGGCCCCGAGGACCATCGCGTCCGCGGCCTCCGCGCCGCGCTGCCGATCCTGCTGAAGGCCGACGGCGACCGCGTCGCGCAGATCCTCCACCTCTGGAGCGACCCTTCCGTCGCCCCCATCGAAAAAGCCGACACCAAGGCCGCCTCGGGCGTCTGGCCCGGCCTCAAGTAAGCCCCCGACCATGCGCTACATTGAACCCCACGGCCACATGGTGAGCCGCACCACCGACGACTACCAGGCGATGGCCTTGGCGGGCTGCGCGGCCATCTGCGAGCCGGCCTTCTGGGCCGGCTTCGACCGCAAGACCGCGGACGGCTTCTACGACTACTTCTGCCAGCTCACGCAGCACGAACCCAAGCGCGCCGCCAAGTACGGCCTCCCGCACTACTGCTGGCTCTGCATCAACCCGAAGGAGTCCGAGGACATGAAGCTCGCCGACGACGTCCTCGCGCTCATCCCGGGGTTCCTCCAGGCCAAGACCGTGCTCGGCATCGGCGAGATCGGCCTGAACAAGAACACGCGCAACGAAGTCCGCATCCTCGAGAAGCACATCGAGCTCGCCGTGAAGCACGATCAGCTGATCCTCGTCCACACCCCGCACCTCGAGGACAAGCGCAAGGGCACGCGCCTCATCATGGACGTCCTCAAGGCCGCCGGGAAGGTGAAGCCGGAGCGCGTCATCATCGACCACGTCGAGGAGCACACCATCGGCGAGGTCCTCGACCAGGGCTTCTGGGCGGGCATCACGCTCTATCCGGAATCGAAGGCCACGCCCGTGCGCGCCGTCGACATGCTGGAGAACTTCGCCTCGCAGCGCGTGTGGCTGAACAGCGCGTGCGACTGGGGCCACAGCGACCCGCTCGCCGTGCCGAAGGCCATGCAGGAGATGCGCCGGCGCGGCCACTCCGCCGCCGCCATCGACAGCCTCGTGTACGGCAACCCCGTGCGCTTCCTGTCGCAGTCCAAGAACTTCAAGGACCCGCAGGCCCTGCGCTGAACGTGAAGCTCACCTCCGGACTCAGCCTCGCCTACTGCACCAACGTCCATCGCGGCGAAGGGTGGGCGGAGACCTTCGCGGGCCTGCGTGACCACGCCTTGCGCGTGCGCGACCGCGTCTCGCCGGGCAAGACCTACGTCCTCGGCCTCCGCCTCGGCGACCGCGCCGCCGCCGAGCTCGCCGACCCCGCCACGCTGACGGCCTTCCGCCATTGGCTGGACAAGGAAGACTGCGTCGTCGCCGGCATCAATGGCTTCCCGTTCGGCCCGTTCCACGGCCAGGCCGTGAAGGACAACGTCTTCGCGCCGGATTGGTGCGAGCCCGCGCGCCTCGAGTACACCAACCGCCTCTTCGACCTCCTCGCCGCGTTCGGCCCGCCGGACAAGGTCGGCACCGTCAGCACGCTGCCGGGCTCCTTCAAGGGCTTCGGCCGGAACGCCGACGAGCTCAAGGCCATGCGCCGCAACCTGCTCGCGTGCGGCGAACACCTCGACCGGCTCCGCGACCGCACCGGCGTCACGTTGCGCCTGGCGCTCGAGCCCGAGCCCATCGGCCACGCCGAGAACACGCCCGAGGCGCTCCGTCTCTTCGAGCAGCTCCGCGCCGAAGAGCCCTCGAAGGGCCTCGTCGACCGCACCCTCGGGATCGCCTACGACACCTGCCACTTCGCGCTGCAGTATGAGCAGGCCCATGAAGCCATCGCCCGCTTGAACGCTGGCGGTGCGCCCGTGCTCAAGTTCCACCTCAGCTCGGCGCTGCGCCTAAAGCCCACGGAAGTCGCCCTCGCGCGCCTCGCGAAGATGCACGAACCCGTGTACCTGCACCAGACCATGGGCCGCGCGAAGGACGGCTCCATCGTGCGTTTCAAGGACATCCCGTTGGCCATGGCCGCGGTCGACCAGCTCCGCGCGCTCGAGGAGCTCCGCGTGCACTTCCACGTGCCGGTGAACGCCGACCGACTCTCCGACGAGCTCTCGACCACGAACGACCACCTGCGCGACGCCATCGCCGTGATCGGCAAGGACCCCGGCCCGTGCCGCGAGCTCGAGATCGAGACGTACACCTGGGAGGTCCTGCCGCCCGAGGTCCGCACCGCGGACGTCGCCGACATGATCGCCGCCGAGTATCGCTGGACCCTCGCCGAACTCGCGAAGGCCGGCATCAAGCCGCGCTGACATGTGGGCCAAGATCCGAGCCTGGCTGGTGCTGACGCGTGGTTCGAACCTGCCGACGGTCTGGAGCAACCTCTTCGCCGGCTGGCTCTTGGGCTACATCTACACCGACCGCTTCCCTTGGGTCCTCGCGTTGCTCGGCTCGCTCTACGGCCTGTTGTTCGGCGTCTCGCTGCTCTACGTCGGCGGGATGATCCTCAACGACGTCTTCGACGCCGCCTGGGACACCGAGCGCCGTTCCACGCGTCCGATCCCCGCGGGGCTCGTCACGCGCCGGGCGGCCGCGGTCGTGGGCGTGCTGTGCCTCGTCTTCGGCGCCTGGTTCACCATCGGCTCCTCGCTGACCGACCATCGTAAGATCACCGCGATCCTCGTCGGTCTGCTAATCGCGTGCATCCTCGTCTACGACCGCTGGCACAAGAACGTCGCTTGGGCGCCGGTCGTGATGGGCGCCTGCCGGGCGTTGCTGCCGTTGGTCGGCTTCTTCGCCGTCGGCGGGCTCATCGACGGACCGCACTTCCGCGGCGGCGAGCTCTTCAAGCTCCTCGCGCACCCGCTCGTGCTGTGGGCCCTGACGCTTTCCATCACCGTCGTGGCGCGCCACGAAGCCACGCCGGGCCGCCCGCCGCGTTGGGCCGAGTGGTTGCTGTATCTCGTGCCCGTACCGTTGTTGTTCACGAGCACTCGCGCCGCCGTCGCGCTCTTCGCCTGCATCCTCTATTGGGCTTGGCTCTCGTGGTCGGCGCGCCGGAACCCGTTGCCGGCAGGCGTCGGTCGTCGCGTCTCGGACCGCCTCGCCAGCCTGCCGCTCATCGACCTCGCCGCCGCCGGTCTCTTCTATTCCCAGGTCGGATTCCTGCAGAACGGCCAGGATCCGGTCCAGGATGGCTGGGCCCATGTCGCGACGGGTTTGGCGTGGATGGTCCCGCTCGGCGCTTTCGGCCTCACGCTGGTCCTGCGCCGCTGGATTCCGCAGACCTAGCCGTTTTGGCGGGATTTGGATGGGCCGGGGGAGGGAACAGGGCTTGCTCGCGGGGGTCGTAGGGTTTCTGATGAACCCTCCCCAGGGCTATGGCAGACTCCCTTGACCTCGAATTCACGGTGACCTATCGCCACCGCATCTTCTTCACGGAGCATGCGTTCGCGGCGGGCAACCGCGTCCTCGCGGACCTCTTCGCCGGGGCCAAGGTCATCCCGATCCTCGATTCCGGCCTGGCGACCTCCCGTCCGGGTTTCGTCGCGGAGATCGCCGCCTACGGTAAGGCCATGGGCGTGCACTTCACCCGCGCCCCGCTCGTCCTGACCGGTGGCGAAGCCGCCAAGAAGGACTCCGCCGTGGTCAAGGCCGCCCTCGCCGCGATCGAGGCCGACAAGATCTGCCGCCACTCGTACGTCCTCGCCATCGGCGGCGGCGCCTTCCTCGACGCCGTCGGCTTCGCCGCGGCCACCGCCCACCGCGGCGTGCGCCTCGTGCGCATGCCCACCACGACCCTCGGCCAGGGGGACGCCGGGGTCGGCGTGAAGAACGGCATCAACACCTTCGGGAAGAAGAACTTCACCGGCGCCTTCGCCGTCCCCGCCGCCGTCGTCAACGACCTCGGCCTGCTTGCTTCGCTCGACGCCCGCGGCCTGCGCGACGGCCTCGTCGAAGCCGTGAAGGTCTCGCTGCTCAAGGATCCGGTCTTCTTCGCTTCCCTCGAGAAGGACGCCCCGCTCCTCGCCGCCGGCGACATCCCGGCCATCGGCCGCGCGATCCGTCGTTCCGCCGAGCTGCACGCCCGGCACATCGCCGGCAACGGCGATCCTTTCGAACTCGGCAGCGCGCGTCCGCTCGACCTCGGGCATTGGGCCGCGCACAAGCTGGAATCGATGACGAACCATCGCCTCACGCACGGCGAGGCCGTCGCGGTCGGCCTGGCCTTGGACATCCTCTGCGCCCGCGACCTTGGGCATTTCGGCCAGGAAGAAGCTGAGCGCACGCTCAACCTCCTCACCGCCCTCGGCTTCCGCACCTACGCTCCGGAGATGCACCTCGACGGCGGCGTCCCGATGCTCGCCGGCCTCGAGGAGTTCCGCGAACACCTCGGCGGCCAGCTCACGCTCGTCCTGCCCACGGCCATCGGCAAGTCGACCCAGGTCCACGAGATGGCCATCGCCATCGTCCGCCGCGCGACCGACGAGCTCCGCGCGCGCGACCAGCAGACATGCGCCGCGCGGTCCTGAACGTCGTCGGGCTTTCCGCGCGCGACCTGTCGTCCGGCGTGATGCCGCGCCTCGCCGCGCGCGCCGCGAAGGGCTCCGTCGCGAAGGTCCGCCCCGCGTTCCCCGCCGTCACCTGCACCGCGCAGTCCGATTACCTCACCGGTAAGACGCCGTCCGCGCACGGCATCGTCGGCAACGGTTGGTATGACCGTGCGCTCAGCGAGGTGCAGTTCTGGAAGCAGTCCAACCGCCTCGTCGGCGCGCCCAAGGCCTGGGACGAGCTCCACGCGAAGCACCCGAAGCTCAAGGTCGCGAACCTCTTCTGGTGGTACAACATGGGCACCGCCGCGGACATCTCCGTCACCCCGCGCCCCATCTACAAGGCCAACGGCGGGAAGATCTTCGACATCGCCAGTTTCCCGCACGCCTATGCCGCGCGCCTGAAGCAGGACCTCGGCGCCTTCCCGTTTCATTCCTTCTGGGGCCCGCGCGCCGGCCTGCCGTCCTCGCAGTGGATCGCCGCCTCGGCCCGCTGGGTCGAAGAGCATGACCAGCCGGACCTCAGCTTGGTCTACCTGCCTCATCTTGATTACGACCTCCAGCGGTTCGGGCCGAACGACCCGCGCAGCGATGCCGCGCGCCGCGAGGTCGACGCGCTCGTCGGCGACCTCGCCGATTTCCTCGAAGCCCGTGGCGTGGACGTCGTCATCGTCTCCGAATACGCCATCACCGCCGTCGACCGGGCCGTCCCGCTCAACAAGGTGTTGCGCGAGCACGACTGGCTAGTCTTCAAGCACGAGGACGGCAGCGAGACCCTCGATGTCTTCAACTCGAAGGCCTTCGCCGTCGTCGACCACCAGGTCGCGCACGTCGTCGTCCTCGACCCCGCCATCCGTGAGCAGGTCCGCCAAGTCCTCCTCGCGACCCCAGGCGTCGCGCAGGTGCTCGACGCCGCCGCCCAGGCCGCCGCCGGCATCGCGCACCCGCGCAGCGGGGACTTCGTCGTCGTCTCGGACAATCACAGCTGGTTCTCGTATTACTGGTGGGAAGAAGGGCAGGGCGACCCGGACTACGCGCGCACCATCGATATCCATCGCAAGCCCGGCTACGACCCCGTCGAGCTGTTCATCGATCCGAAGATTCGCTTCCCGATGCTCAAGATCGCCTGGTTCCTCCTGAAGAAGACCCTCGGCTTCAAGGCCCTCATGGAAGTCGTCTCGCAGGACGCCTCGCTCGTCAAAGGCTCGCATGGTCGCATCCCCGAGGACCCGCTCGATTGGCCCGTGTGCATCGCCGCCCGCGAGGCCGCCTTGCCGACGCAGGTCGCCTCGACCGACGTCTACGCCCAGGTCGTCCGCGGTTTCTGAGGACCCGCCCGCTTGCGGGGTGGACTCGGAACCTTCGCCCCGCATCGTGGTCGTCAGCCCCGACCCCGATGGATGCCCGCCCCTATGCCTTGTTGTTCGCCCTGACCTTGGGGGCGGCGCCGTTC
The DNA here is from genome assembly GCA_947453335.1 of Opitutia bacterium. Classification (GTDB taxonomy): domain Bacteria; phylum Verrucomicrobiota; class Verrucomicrobiia; order Opitutales; family UBA953; genus UBA953. Next base: position 178,221 of record CANGFP010000001.1, read on the forward strand.
CCGGAACCCACGAACAACCAGCCGGAGACGATCCCGCTGCTCAAGCCCGCGGACGCCCTTAAGGCCCTGCATGTCCCCGAAGGCTTCCGCGCCACGCTCTTCGCCGCCGAGCCGGACGTCCGTCAGCCCATCGCCCTGTGCTGGGATGAGCGCGGCCGCCTCTGGGTCGCCGAGAATTACACCTACTCCGACGGCAAGGAACGCTTCGACCTCAAGCTCCGCGACCGCATCGTCATCTTCGAGGACACCGACCACGACGGCCGCTTCGACAAGCGCACCGTCTTCTCGGACGACGTGCAGATGCTCACGAGCATCGAGCGCGGCTTCGGCGGCGTGTGGGCGATGTGCCCGCCGAACCTGCTCTTCATCCCGATGGACGGCGACAAGCCTGCGGGCCCGCCGCAGGTCGTCCTCGATGGCTTCAGCACCACCGCCGCCAGCCGGCACACTTTCGCGAACGGCCTGAAGTGGGGTCCCGACGGTTGGCTCTACGGCCGCGTCGGCATCTCAAGCACCTCGTGGATCGACGTCCCCAGAGTGCCGAAGGACCGCCGCCAGCCGACCGCGGGCGGCCTCTGGCGCTACCATCCCGTCACGAAAGTCTTCGAGCCCTACTGCCACGGCACGACCAACCCGTGGGGCTCCGACTGGACCAAGGACCACGAGCTCCTCTTCATCAACACCGTCATCGGACACGGCTGGCAGGGCATCCACGGCGCGCACTTCAAGCGCATGCACGGCGAGGACCCATATCCGTTCGTCTACGAACTCCTCGACCAGCAGGCCGACCATTACCATTGGAACACCGGCAAGAAGTGGAACGACGCCGAAGGCGGCCGCGGCGGCGCGGACGAGTTCGGCGGCGGCCACGCCCACGTGGGCATGATGATCTACCAGGGCGAGAACTGGCCGGCGGCGTATCGCGACAAGCTCATGACGCTCAACCTCCATGGCCGCCGCACCAACGTCGAGGCCATCGAGCGCGTCGGTAGCGCGCTGGTCATGAAGCACCAGCCCGACATCCTGAAGTCCGACGACCCCTGGTTCCGCGGCATCGAGATCAGCCAAGGCCCGGACGGCGCCGTCACCATCCTCGACTGGAGCGACATCGGCGAGTGCCACGACCAGGACGGCATCCACCGCACCAGCGGCCGCATCTACCAGGTCGCCTACGGCACGCCGCAGCAGCCTGGCGTCGACCTCGCGACCGCCCCGCCCGCGCAACTCGTCGAGCTCCAGCGCAGCCGCAACGAGTGGCTCGTGCGCATGGCCCGATGGGAACTCCGTGAACGCGCGTGGAAAGGGCAGGACCTCTCGTCCGCGCTCCCCGCGTGGGAGAAGCTCGCCGCCGATGCGGACCCCGTCCTCGCGCTCAACGCGCATTCGACCCTCCGGGCGCTGCGTTCAGTCAAGCAGGCTGACGCGCCCTTCGCGTCTCAGCAGCAGGCCCATTACTCGATCGCCGCGATCCTCGCCGAGCGGCGACCGGACGTCCTGGCGCGCCTCATCGAGCGCGAACTCACCGAGCCTCTAGTGTGCCGCAACAACTCCCTGACCAAGTACCGCGAGTACCTCGGCTTCATCCCCTCCTGCGCGGAACAGGAGGACGCCCTGCTGCAGCTCGCGAGCCGTCCGCATGGCCAGCGCGTGCGCCTCGCGCTCGCGGAAGCCCTCCCGCACCTCACCGCGCCGATCCGGGCGCTCGTAGCGCAGCAGCTGCTCCGCTACGAACAGGACACCACCGACCATAACCTCCCGCTCCTCGTCTGGACCGGCATCCGCGAACTCCCCCTTGAAGCCTTGGCGGACCTCGCGCACGTCTGCCGGGTCCCGCAGGTCAGCAAGCTCATCGCCCGGCGTTTGGCCGAAGCCTCGGACAAGCAGCCCGATCCGCTGAACACGTTGCTCGCCTCCGCGGCGGATATGCCCGACGGCCATGGCCCGATCGTGGCCGGGCTCGCGGACGGACTCAAAGGTTGGCGCAAGGCCCCGAAGCCCGCCGCTTGGGACAAGTTCGTCGCCTCCATCCCCGCGTCCGAGACCGCCGCGCTCGCCGCCGTCCGCCAGCTCAACGTCCTCTTCGGCGACGGCCTGGCCCTCGAAGCCATCCGCCAGATCGCCTTGGACGAACAAGCCCTCACCGAGCAGCGCCGCACCGCGCTCCTCGCGCTCATCGCGGCCAACGACGCGCACCTCCGCGCCGATTGCGAAAAGCTTATCACCGTCCGCGGCGTCGCCATGGAAGCCATCCAAGGCCTGACCAAGTTCGACGACCCCGCCGTCGCGAAGAAAATCATCGCGCGTTACGACCAACTCTACCCGCACGAACGCCCGCAGGCCATCATGGCCCTCGTCGCCCGTCCCAAGTTCGCGAAGGAACTCCTCGCTGCCGTCGCCGCCGGCAAGATTCCTAAGTCGGACCTCGGCTCCGCCGCCGCTCGCCAGATCCGCGGCTTCAACGACACCGCCCTCGCCGCGCAGCTCGTGGCCGTCTGGGGCGAATCGCGCGAGACCCCGGCGGACAAGCTCAAGCTCATCGCCGAACTCTCGGTGCGGCACACCGCCGAATCCTTGGCGAAAGCCGACCTCGCCGCCGGCAAGACGCTCTTCGCGGGCGTGTGCGGACAGTGCCACAAACTCTTCGGCCAAGGCGGCGCGATCGGGCCCGACCTCACCGGCAGCGGCCGACGCGACCTCCATTACCTCCTCGAGAACATCGTCGACCCCAACGCCGTCGTCGACGCCGCCTACTACCTCAACACCCTCACGCTGAAAGATGGCCGCGTCCTCAGCGGCATCGTCGCCGCGCAGACGGAACGCACGCTCACGCTCCGCTCGATCGGCCAGGAGACCACGCTCGACAAGACCGACATCGCCAAGCGCGAAACCCTGCCCATCTCCCTGATGCCCGAAGCCCTCCTGCAGGCCTTCACCCCCGAACAACAGCGCGACCTACTCGCCTACCTGATGAGCGAAGCCGGCGTGCCGGCGGGGAAGTAGCCCGTTTTGGCGGGTTTTCGGGGGTGGCGGGATTATCTTTCGTTTTGACGCAGGGGCGGGGAGTCCCATCGTCAGACGACTCAGGACAGTCCGATGGTGTAATGGCAGCACAGGAGATTCTGATTCTCCTTGTCTAGGTTCAAATCCTAGTCGGACTACCACCTGAAACACGAAGCCCTCCTTGCGGAGGGCTTTTTCGTGCCTACTTCGCCGACTGCAGGAGCCGGGCCGCCGCGGCCTTCGGGGCTTCGCCAGGGTGGACGTCTTCGAGTCGGTAGGTGTTCGTGCACGAGGTCGAGTCGCCGACGCGCAGGGTCGCGAGGTGGCCGAGGGTCTCGAGTTCGACATAGGCCCAAGGGTCCGGGCTGATGTAGATCTCGGTGCTGCATCCGTCGTCGGGGAACGTCCCGGTCGCCTCGCCGGGCGTGGCGGAGATCAGCAGCGTGTGCTTGTCGCCGACCCAGGCGAGCGCGTGTCCGTCGGTGCCGATCTTGGAGCAGACGTCGGGGAAGCGCTTCCAGTAGAGCAGGCCCTTTTCGATTTCGATGCCCTTGAGCGGACCGAACATCGGATTGAGCGGCGGCTTGCCCTGCTTCGCCGTCGTCGCGATCGCGCGCGGCTCGGACAGCTGCGTGATGACCCAGACGCCGATCTGCACCGGTTCGCCTTGGACCTTGGTGTAGGTCGTGGTGACGGCGAGCGTGCGGAAGCCCGCCGGACGGATGAGGCGCGTGAAACGGACGCCTGAACGGGCGTCGACGGCGGACTCGAGGAGCACGCCCTCGGCGGTGACGCTCGCCCGCAGCGGGAGCTGGTCGAAGACCACCGGCGGCATCCATTTGCCGGCCGCGTTCTTCATCCAGACCGACTCCGGCGCGGGCCAGGTCTTGTCGCCGCCGAAGTTCGTCCAGGATTTGCCGGTCGGCTGGGCCGGTTGGCCGAGGAGGTCGGGATTCTGCCAGAGCACGCCGTCCTTCTCGCCCGGGCGCCGGATGTCCATGATGCGGCCGATGGAGGGAACCACCACGGCCTCGATGTCGTCCCCGCGGACGACGACGGGGTCGGTCCATCCGCGGTAGTTCTTGGCCGATTCGGAAGAAGCGCAGCCGACGAGCGCGAGGGCGGCGAGGAAGGCGGGCAGGAGGCGAGGCATGGCGTCAGGCGCGGGGTGCGGTGAGGCCGAGGCGTTGGCGCAGTTCGGTCAGCTCTTCGGGTGTGAGGAAGGACTGCACGTGGCCGCAGTTGGGGCAGACCAGCGCGCGGGATTCGTAGGACGAGCCGCCTTTCCAGAAACCGCGGTTCAACGCGCGGTCGAGCAGGGCGATGTAGCGGGCTGAGTAACGTTCATGGGACGAGCCTGCAAGGCCCACCAGGAGCTCGGGATGGGCGCAGGCCAGGCAGGGACGGGAGAGGCGGGTCGCTTCGCTCATCGGGCATTCCAGAGGATGACGAGGTTCTTGGTCTGGCGGCCGGCGACGATGAGGTCGGGCTTGCCGTCGCCATCGAGGTCGGCGGCCTTGAAGTCTTCGACCGCGATCTCCTTGGTCGTGAGCGTGCTCGTGCGCCAGGTTTTGCCGGCGTCGTCGAGCGGCGTCAGCAGGCGGATGCCGGGTTCGGTCCCGCGCCAGCCGACGACGTATTGGTCGGAGCCCGTGCCGAGGAAGTCGGCGACCGCGACCGCGTGGCCTTCCTTGAAGCCGTCGAGCAGCTGTTGGCGCGTCCACTTGCCGTCGGCGTCCTGCGTGTAGACCGCGGACATCGTGCCGTGGAACGGTTCGACCGTCGCGAGGAAGCGTTGGCCGTTGCCCAGCTTGCCGTCGCGGAGTTCGCCCGTGGGGACGCTCGTCAGCGCCGTGTTGGTCCAGGCGCCGTCCTTCCGGGAGTTCAGCCAGATGCCTACCTTGGAGCCGGAGAGAATCTCTTGGGCCGGGCCGCCGCTCCAGCGCGTCGGTTGCAGGTTGTGCGTCACGTGGCCGAGCTCATTGACGACCGTGAGCTTCCAAGGCTGCTTGGGGTCGGCGGGCTTTTCATAGGCGATCATCTTGGCGCCGGCGCCCACGGTGTTCTTGTTGCCGCGGCCGTGGAGCGGCTGGACGACGAGGTCCCAGCGCTTCGCGTCGACCTGCACCCACTGCATGCGGTGGACCGTCGGTTCATGCGGCAGTTCGATGGCTTCCCACTTCTGGGTCGGGTCGGCGGGCGCCTTGAGGTAGAAGACCGCGCCGCTGTTGACCGTATCGGAAGGATTCCAGCCGGCGCCCACGGCCACCTCGCATTTGCCGTCGATGACCTGGGCCGCGATGCAGACGTGGTCGAGCTTCGTCAGGTTCTCGGCGATGACGTGCTTCTTCCAGGTCGGATTCTGGTACCACTGGATCGTGTGCTGGTCGGCCAGGAGGATGTCCGGCTTGCCGTCGCCGTCCACGTCGGCGATGGCGAGCCCGTAGCCGATCGAGACCTTGTCGATCTCCTGGAGGCGGAACTTCGGCTCGGCGGGGGCGGCGCAGGCGAGCAGGGGGCAGAGGACGAGGAGCGGGGTCAGCTTCATGGCGGGGGTTCTAAGCCGTCCGACCCCGCCTGTCCACCGCGGTTCCCGCCTCGGTGCCACCCACGAACAACGGGGTCAGGCTACGATGTTGTAGCCTGACCCCATCGTCGGTGGGTGGCACCGATATCGGTTTGAGGTCTTACGCGGCGTATATAGAAATCCCGCATGCTACCCCGCAGGTCCTTCCTGAAGCTTGGTGCCGCCGCGTCTCTCGCCGCTCTTCCGGGAGTCACGGCCCGTTTGGCGGCCGCCGCCCAGCCGGCCTTCACGCCCACCGCATTTGCCGTTGTCGGCGACACGCACTACTTCGCCGACAAGGACGACCCGACCTCGCTCCAGGCCACTTCGCGCGCCACCACCTCGGCGCTCATCGAGCAGCTCAACCGCCTGCCTGGCGCGGAACTCCCCGCCTCGTTGGGTGGCGGCAAGGTCCTGCCGTTGAGCCAGGTGATCCACGTTGGCGACTGCATCGACAGCGGCGACAAGAACGGCGCGGTCATCTCCAAGATGCAGGCCACCGAGTGGAAGGAATGGCAGGCCGACTACGGCTTGGACGGCAAGGACGGCCGCCTGAAGTTCCCCACGTACGAGATCCACGGCAACCATGACGGACCGCACGGCAAAGGCCTCGTCCTGGATGGCATCATCGCGCGCAACAAGCAGCGCAAGGACCTCAAGGCGATCTCGAGCAACGGCCTCCACTACGCGTGGGTCGTGAACGGCATCCACTTCGTCAACCTTGGCATCACCGTCGGCCAGGTGAAGTCCGTCGCCCGTCGGCGCCGCTACGACCCGATGGACAGCCTCGACTTCCTCGTCGACTACCTCGCCAAGCACGTCGGGAAGTCGGGCGCCCCTGTCGTCATCTCCCACCACGTCGACTTCGCCCGCTACGCCTTGCCGGTCTCCGACGAACTCGTCCTCAAGAACGAGTGGGATTACGCGGACGTGCACGCCTTCCATGAGGCCCTCAAGCCGTACCGCATCGCCGGCATCTTCTACGGCCATACCCATGTCCGCGCCGTCTTCGCGTGGCGTGGGCCGAAGCCCGACCCCGTCGTCGCCGGCAAGCCGCTGCCGGCGGGCATCCCCACCTTCAACACCGACAACGCCGCCCACTTCGGCGGCCCCACGCAGGCCTTCCTGTACGTCGAAGTCCACGCCGAGGACATCCTCGTCCGCGAACTCGCCACCAAGGACTACTGGAAGACCTCGTACTGGACCGAGCTCAGCTGGCGCCTTCCGCACTACACGGGCTGACCTTAGTGCCGCCCACGAACAACGGGGTCAGGCTACGATGTTGGTGCCTGACCCTGTTGTTGTAGCCTGACCCCGTCATCGGTGGCCCTGGGATCAGCGGACCAGCGCCGGGAAGAGTTTGCCGAGGCCGTCGGCCATGATCTCGACGCCGATGGCGGCGAGGACGAGGCCCATGAGGCGGGTCATGACGTTGATGCCGGTCTGGCCGAGGAAGCGCGTTATGCGCGCGCTGGCCGCGAGGCAGGCGAATGTCGCGAGCGCCCCGACGACCGCGTAGCCGACGAGGAGCGCCTGATCGGCGAAGCCGTGCGACTTCTCCGCGTAGATGACCATCGTCGAGATCGTGGCCGGTCCCGTGATGAGCGGCACCGCCAGCGGCGAGACCGCCACGCTGTCGCCGGCGTCCAGCTTCTCCGTCGCCTGGTTGAGGTCGCTCGAGGAACTGTCGGCCGGTTGGGCGTTGAGCATCTGCACGGCGTTGATGAGCAGCAGCACGCCGCCGCCGACCTGGAAGGACGCGATGGAGATCCCGAAGAAGCGCAGCAGCTGCAGACCCGCGAGCGCGCTCAGCGCGATCACGAGGAACACCGTCAGCGTGCTCACCCAGATGGTGCGCTGCCGTTGGGCCGGCGTCAGGCGCGACGTGAAATGGATGAAGAACGGGATCACCCCGATGGGGTTGAGCACGGCGAGCAACGTGAGCAGCGGCTTCAGGACATCCATGGCGAGCGCTTCACGATGCGGCGCGCCAGGGCGGACGCAACGCCGTGAAACGACCAGCAACGCTCATTCCGGCGAGGGCCGCCGGTTGTCCGACCGCATTCGCTCCTTAACGCGGCGGTTACGCCGTCAAACGCTCAAGGCACTCCGCGTAGAGCGCCTGCGTCTTCGCCACGACGTCGTCGGGCAGGCGCGGGCCGGGCGCGGTCTTGTTCCACGGCTGGGCCTCGAGCCAATCGCGCACGAACTGCTTGTCGTAGGAAGGCTGGGCGCGGCCGGGCTGCCAGGTGGACGCCGGCCAGTAGCGGGAGGAGTCGGGCGTCAGCACTTCGTCGATGAGCACGAGCGAGCCGTCGGGCGCGGTGCCGAACTCGAACTTCGTGTCGGCGAGGATCACGCCTGCCTTGGCGGCGCGTTCGGCGCCCATGCGGTAGAGCGCGATGGACGTGTCGTGCACCGTGCGGAAGACCTTGGCGCCGAGGATCTGCTCGCACTGCGCGTTGGTGATGGCCTCGTCGTGGCCTTCGGCGGCCTTGGTCGACGGCGTGAAGATCGGCGTCGGCAGCTTCGAGCCGTCGAGCAGGCCCGTGGGCAGGGCGTGGTCGAGGATGGCGCCGCTCTTCTTGTACTCCTTGAAGCCGCTGCCGGCGAGGTAGCCGCGCACGACGGCCTCGACGGGCAACGGCTGCAGCTTGCGCACCAGCATCGAGCGCGGAATCAGGTGCTCGTGGCCCTTGAGCGCGCGGGCGAGCGCGGCGGCATGGTCGGGCACCAAATGCGTCGGGAAGAGCGCCTTCGCCTGTTCGAACCACCAAAGGCTGATGTGCGTGAGCAGGATGCCTTTGCCCGGGACGCCGTTGGGCATGACCACGTCGAACGCCGAAAGTCGGTCGGTCGCCACGATGAGGTAGTGTTCGCCCAGGTCGAAGACCTCGCGGACCTTGCCCTTGGCCTTCAGCGGGAAAGGCAGGCCGGTCACGGTCATCAAGGCTTCCTTGGGCAAGGGCGGCGTTTTCATCCTGCCACGGAGATAGGCGAGGGCGGGGCGAGAGGGCAAGGAGAACGCGCGCCGATTCGGCGTTGAGGCGCGGCCCTGTTCCTTCAGGATGGCGGTCCCGGATGCTCGTCCACGACGCCCATTGCCATTACCAGTTCGCCGAAGTCCCGGCCGCGGCCGTCGACCTCGCCCGCCGCGAAGGCGTCGGCTACGCGGTCGTCAACGGCAGCGCGCCGGTCGACTGGCCGGACGTCGCCGCGTTGGCGGCGCGGGACGCCCGCAACCTGCCGGCGTTCGGCCTGCATCCTTGGGACGTCCCTACCGCGCCCGTCGGGTGGGAAGCGTTGCTGCGGGAGACCCTCGTCGCGCATCCGCAGGCCTCGGTCGGAGAGATGGGCCTGGACCGTTGGGTGGAAGGCCACGACCCGGTCGCGCAGGAAACCGCCTTCCGCGCGCAGCTTGCTTTGGCCGTCGAGCTGGAGCGTCCGCTGACCATCCACTGCGTCCGCGCCATCGGACCGCTCATGGACATCCTCCGCGCCACGCCCGTGCCTCGGCGCGGGTTCCTCCTCCACAGCTGGAACGGCCCTGTCGAACTCGTGCCCGAGCTCGCCGGCCTCGGCGCCTACTTCTCCTTCAGCGCGCATCACCTCCGTCCGACCAAGGCGGACCTCCGCGCGCAGTTCGCCGCCGCGATCCCCGCGGACCGCGTGCTCGTCGAGACCGACGCCCCGGCGCTGTGCCCGGCGCCCGAACATCGCCGGTACGAACTCCCGCCGGACGCCGCGGGCGTCGCGCAGAACCACCCCGCCAACCTCCTCGTCAACCTGGAGGAACTCGCGCGCACGCGCGGGCTTTCTCCGGAAACGGCCGCGGAGCTCACGTGCGCGAACTTCGCGCGCCTATTCCTGGGGCAGTAGCGCGAGCCGCAGCGCCTCGCCCGCGGCCGCCAGCCCGAACGCGCCGGCCACGTGGGACGCCGTCCCGTAGCCCCATTCGCAGTTCGGGTGCAGGTCTTCGCCCTCGGGGATCTCGCCGCCCGGCAGCCCCGCGCAATCTGTCGGCTGCGTGAACGGCTCGTCGGACCACACGCACGACACCCCGAACGGCGCCTTGCCGCGGGGGAAGTCGAAGTTCTGCCGCAGCCGCTTGCGGACCAGCATCATCAGCGGGTCGTCGCGCGAATCGCGGAGGTCGGTGACCTTGAGCCGCGTCCCGTCGAGCCGCCCCGCGCAGCCCCCGACCGTGACCACGCGCAGCCGGCGGTTGACCGCCTCGGCGATGAGCCCGCACTTCGGCGACAACGCGTCCATCGCGTCGATGACCACGCCGTCGAAGCCCGCGAGCACCTCATGCGGGTTGAAGCGCGACAGGAAGCGCGTGTGCAGCGTCGTGCGGATCCCCGGATGGATCGAGCGCGCCCGGGCGGCCACGGCCTCGGTCTTGGCCACGCCCTCGCTGCCGGCGACCGCGTGCAGCTGCCGGTTCGTGTTGGAGACGCAGACCGTGTCGCCGTCGACCAGCGCCAGGTGCCCGACCCCGGAGCGCGCGAGCGCCTCGGCCGTCCAGGAACCCACGCCGCCGAGACCCACGACCAGGAAGCCGCTGCGCGACAGCCGTTCCAGCCCGGCCAGCCCGTAGAGCCGGCCGACGCCGGCGAACCGTTCGAGGTAGGCGGGATCCATGCGCGGCATCGAAGGCGGAAACCGCGCCCACTCCAAGAAACAAAACGCTCCGGGCTTGAACGCGACCCGAACCCCGCAAAGATGTCCGCCCGCCCCTTTCCATGTCCGACTCCGCCTCGAACGTCCCCCAGGTCCTCATCGCGCCGTCCTCCCCCCTGTGGTACCATGTCCTGATGACCGCGGTCGTCGGCCTCGTGCTCGGCCTGCTCATCGCCTTCGGCTTCGTCCTCCGCGACCATTTCCAGGCCGACGGCATGACCGCCGCCTTCCGCGAAGCCCGCGCCCCGCTCATCCAGTACCGCCTCGAGAAAGGCGCCTGGCCGGCGAAGTTCGATTTCCGCGCCCCGCCGGCCGACCTCGTCGCCTTCGGCTTCGCCAAGGCCGTCCAGCCCGCGGTGGACAAGGCCACCCTGGTCGGCGCGTGGACCTTCACGACCGACGGCCCCGCCGGCAAGGGCGTGCCCGCGATCGTCTTCACCCCGTCCACCTTCGACGCCTCCGCGCGCCGCATCCTCGAGGTCGTCGACGGCCGCGTGGACGACGGCGAGCCCACCAAGGGCGGTTTCCGCGTCACCGACGCCGAAGCCGCGTTTACGCTGAAGGCCGAGTGATCGCCTCGGCCCGCGTGCGCAGGTCGGCCTCGTAGAGCGCGTTCACCAGTTCGTCCAGGTCGCCCTCCAGCACCTGTTCGATCCCGTGGACCGTCAGGTCGATGCGGTGGTCGGTGATGCGGTTCTGCGGGAAGTTGTAGGTCCGGATGCGTTCGGAGCGGTCGCCCGAGCCGATCATGTTCTTGCGGGCGTCGGCGCGGGCCTCGCGTTCCTTGGCGCGCGTCATGTCGAGCAGGCGGGAGCGCAGGACGCGGAGCGCCTTCTGGCGGTTGCGCAGCTGGGAGCGCTCGTCGGCGCAGTAGACCATGAGCCCGGTCGGCTTGTGGATGATCTGCACGGCCGACTCCGTCTTGTTGACGTGCTGGCCGCCGGCGCCGGAAGCGCGGGCCACCGACATGTCGAGGTCCTCGGGCTTGAGCACGACCTCGGCCTCCTCGGCCTCGGCCAGGACCGCGACCGTGGCGGCTGAGGTATGGACGCGGCCGGAGGCCTCGGTGGCCGGGACGCGTTGGACGCGGTGGACCCCCGCCTCGTGGCGGAGCAGGGCCGTGGCCCCTTCGCCCTCGATGAGCAGGACCGCTTCGCGGACCCCGCCGAGGTCGGATTGCGCCATCGACATCAGTTCGTGCTTCCAGCCCTTGCGTTCGGCGAAGCGCGTGTAGGCGCGGAGCAGTTCTGAGGCGAACAGCGAGGCCTCCTCGCCGCCCGTGCCGGCGCGGATCTCGACGAGCGCGTTGCGGTCGTCGCCGGGGTTGGGCGGCACGATCGCCTTGACCAGCTGGTCGCGGGCGACCTCGACCAAGGGCGTCAGCCGGCGGATCTCCTCGTCGGCCATGCGGCGCATCTCCGGGTCGCTCTCGCCGGCCAAGGCCTGGGCCTCGGCCAGCTCCTTCTCGAGCCCCGTGAGCAGGTCGTCGGCCTTGACCGCCTTGCCGGTGAAGCGCAGCTCGGCCCCGAGGGCGGCGGCCCGGCGGGAGTCCCCGAAAGTCGCCGGGTCGGCCATGAGCCCTTCCAGCTCGGCGAGGCGTCGGCGGAGGCCGGAGAGGTCGGGTCTGAGGGGGGCTTCGGCCATGGCGGAGGGACGGGAATCGGGCTTGGACAGCGGGGCTGCCTCCGTTAGTTAATGGATGCTTGGGGACTCTCCCCGCAAGCCCGACCTTTCACCCTTTTCCGATTTAGCATGCAGACCAAGGAACCCGCCCTGCGCGGCAGCCACGTCCTCTCCTGTGTCTGGGACTTCGACAAGACCCTCTGTCCCGGGTACATGCAGACCCCGCTCTTCCGCGCCTACGGCGTCGACGAGGAGCAGTTCTGGAAGGAGACGAACCAGCTCCCGGCCCTGTACCAGCGCAAAGGCATCCGCACCTCGAAGGACTCCGTCTACCTCAACCACCTCCTCAGCTACGTGAAGTCCGGGCCCATGAAGGGCCTCACCAACCGCCGCCTCCGCGAGCTTGGCGCCGAAGTCGAGCTCTGCCCGGGCCTCCCGGAGTTCTTCCCCGCGCTCAAGGAATACGTCCGCGAGCTCGGCCGGAAGCACAACGTCGAGGTCGTCCTCGAGCACTACGTCATCAGCACCGGCCTCGCGGAGATGATCCGCGGCACCGCGCTCGCCGCGCATTGCGACGGCATCTACGGCTGCGAGTTCCTCGAGCACCCGCTTCCGCCGCACTTCAGCAAGCAGGACGAGCTAGCGCTGGAGCTCCCCACCGAGATCACGCAGGTCGCCGCCATGGTGGACAACACCATCAAGACCCGCTTCCTCTTCGAGATCAACAAAGGCTCGAACAAGAACGCCGACATCGACGTCAACGCCGTCGTCCTCGCCGAGGACCGCCGCGTGCCGTTCGAGAACATGATCTACGTCGCGGACGGTCCGAGCGACGTCCCCGTCTTCTCGCTGCTCCGCAAGAACGGCGGCAAGGCCTTCGCCGTCTACGTCCCCACCAACGAGGCCGAGTTCGCCCAGAACGACGCGCTCCTCCAGGCCGGCCGCGTCCATGGCTACGGCCCGTGCGACTACGGCGCGGCGTCCTTCACCCCGAAGTGGATCCGCCACGCGCTGGCGGGCATGGTCGAGCGCCTCGCCGCCGAGCGCACCCGCGCCCTCGCCGCGCGCGTCACGCGCCCGCCCCGCCACATCCACGCCGACCCCGCCGCCCCGCGCGACCCGTCGGCGGCGCAGGGCAACCTCTTCGGCGAATAAGCCCTTTTCATGCCCGCCCCCGCCCGTAAGCGCACCGCCACGCTGGCCACGCCCGCCAGCGAAAGCCGCCCGATCCTCGCCGTCGTCCTCGGACTCCTGGCGACCTTCCTGGTCATAGCGCTCGTCTTCCACTCCACGACCGACGCGAACCTCCTGCCGGGTTGGCTCGAGCGCACCTTCGGGTTCCCGACCGCGACGGCCGACGCCGCGAGCAGCAACCCGTGCGGTTCGTTCGGCGCGACCATCGCGGTGACGCTGTTCTGCCTCTTCGGCTATGGTGCGTTCTTCGGCCCGGCCTTCCTGTTCGCCGCCGCCTGGTTCGCGCTCAACAACCGCGCGCACACGCTGTGGCCGACCAAGGTCGCGCTCATGTCGGCGTGCCTCCTGTTCGGCGCGCCCATCCTCGCGCTCGCGCTGGGCTCCGACACCTCCGGCGCCTTCGACCCCAAGGGACCCGGCGGCGTCCTCGGCGGGTTCATCTACCTCAAGCTCTGCCTGCCGGTCCTCGGCGAATACGGCACCTGGGTCCTCCTCTTCCCCTACGGCTTCTGCCTCCTCGGCGCGCTCGTCGACGACCCGAAGGCCACCCTCACCGCCTGGATCGGCGAGATGCGCGACGGCGTCGGCTCCTGGAACGCCGAACGCCAGGCCGCCGCCGCCCGCGCCGCCGCCGAACGCGTCCGCCAGCAGCAGGCCGCCGCCGAGCTCCGCCGCAAGCAGCAGGAGGTCGTCGGCGCCGAGGTCTCCTCCCTGCCGTCGGCCGCCGCCCGGCCCATGGTCAAGATCGAGGACATCCCGCTCGACGACGATGCGGACATCGAGCCCGCCCCGCGCGAAGCCGAGCCCGCCGCGAAGGGTCCCGTCACCGTCAAGCCCGAGAACGTCACCATCACGCCGCTCGCCGACGAGCCGGCGGAGGACGAGGAGCCGGAGGACGACGAAGAAGCGGCCCCGCCCGCCGCCGCCAAGCCCAAGGCCGCTCCCAAGCCCCTCGAGCCCACTCCGGCCGTCGCCGGCGCCGGCAAGGTCCTCATCGTCAAGCCCGAGGAGATCGAGCGGGCCAAGGCCTCGCAGCAGCTGAAGAAGCGGGGCGAGTACCACTTCCCCGCGATCGCGTTGCTCAACGAGCCCAAGGCCGCCGGCAACGCCCCCGCGGAGGACTTCCGCAAGCGCGCCCAGGACCTCATCGAGACCCTCAAGCAGTTCAAGGTCGAGTGCATCCCCGTCGACCCGACCAACGGCGTCGACGTCGGCATCCAGCAAGGCCCCTCGATCACCCGCTACGAGATCAAGCCGGCCCCCGGCGTGCGCGTCGAGAAGATCGCCAACCTCTCGAACAACATCGCGATGAACCTCGAGGCCGAGGCCGTCCGCATCCTCGCGCCCGTGCCCGGCAAGGGCACCGTCGGCATCGAGATCCCCAACCGCAACCGCAAGGACGTCCTCCTCCGCGAGATCATCGAGTCCAAGGCCTGGGCCGAGACCTCCATGGAGCTCCCCGTCGTGCTCGGCGTGGACAGCGTCACGAACAAGCCCGTCATCCAGGACCTCGCCAAGATGCCGCACGCCCTCATCGCCGGCGCCACCGGCCAGGGCAAGTCGGTCTGCATCAACGCGATCATCGTCTCGCTGCTCTACCGCTGCACGCCGCAGGACCTGCGCTTCATCATGGTCGACCCCAAGGTCGTCGAACTGCAGATCTTCAACCAGCTCCCGCACCTGCTCATCCCGGTCGAGACCGACCCCAAGCGCGTGCCGTCGGCGCTCAAGTGGCTCATCGCCGAGATGCAGCGCCGCTACAAGATCTTCGCCAAGTGCGGCGTGAAGAACATCACCGGCTTCAACGCCAAGCTCGCCAAGGAGGCCGGCCAGCCGAAGCAGGAGGAGCTGCCGCTGAGCCCCGAGGAGCAGGCCGCCGCGGCCGCCGCCGCCGAGGCAGTCATCGACGACGGCGTGCGCATCCCGGCCGAGAAGCTGCCCTACATCGTCTGCATCATCGACGAGATGGCGGACTTGATGATGGTCGCCGCGCAGGACATCGAGACCTCCGTCGCGCGCATCGCCCAGCTGGCCCGCGCCGCCGGCATCCACCTCGTGCTCGCCACGCAGCGCCCGTCGACCGACGTCATCACCGGCCTGATCAAGGCCAACCTGCCGACGCGCATCGGCTTCAAGGTCTCCTCGCAGATCGACTCCCGCACGATCCTGGACCGCGGCGGAGCCGAGGCCCTCGTCGGCCGCGGCGACATGCTCTTCGTCCCGCCGGGCAGCGCCACGCTCAACCGCGTACAAGGCGCGTTCGTCGGCGAGCAGGAGGTCTCGGCGATCGTCGAGTTCCTCCGCGACAAGAACGGCGCGCCCGAGTTCGCCCAGGAGGTCGTCGAAGCCATCCAGGAATCCGCCGAGGGCGGGGAAGGCGGCGGCGAGGACGGGGAGGATGGCGAAGACCCGCTGGTGTCCCAGAGCTGGGCCATCATCAAGGAGACGCGCCGCGCCTCGGTCTCGATGCTGCAGCGCCGCCTCAAGCTCGGCTACAACCGCGCGGCGCGCATCATGGACATCCTCCACGACAAGGGCTACGTGGGTCCCGAGAACGGCTCGAGCCCGCGCGAGATCCTCGTCGACTGAACCCGATGCGCCTCGGTTGGCTCGCCGCCGTGCTCCTCGCCGCCTGTGCGGCGACGCCGCCGGCGCAGCCCGCCAAGGTGCGGTTCGACCTGGCGGCCATCCGCGCCGACGGGCTCGCCGGGCCGGCCGACGGACTCGTGTCCGTGGATTACGAATTCGTCATCCCGGCCGACCCCGCCAAGCTCGCCGAGGTGAAGCGCCTCGACCCGAGCCTCCAGGTCTCGCTCGTCGCGCGCGGCCGCATCGGCCGCAAGGACGGCCAGGCTTTGTGCACGGGCAACACGCATCGCCCGGGTTGGCGCGCGGCGTTGGAGCGCTTGGCGGCGTTGGATTACGTCGCCGAGATCCGTCGTTGCTTCTGGGAGTAGCCGCGACCTGCGCAAAATAACAGACCCCGGTTCCGTGAGGAGACCGGGGTCTGCGTGGGAAGCGACGAGCGCTTACTTGGCGGCGGGAGCGGCCGGGTCGGTCGCCGGGGTGGCGGGAGCGGCGGGGGCCGGAGCGGGCTCTTCGCCCTTCTTCTTCTTGCCCTTACCCTTTTCCTTCTTCTCGCCCTTGCCCTTCTTCTTTTCGGGCTCGGCCGGGGTGGCCGGAGGGGTCACCGGAGGCGTGGCCTTGGTCGGGTCGACCGAAGGAGCCGGAGCGGGATCCGTGGCCGGGGTGGTGGCCGGAGCAGGAGCGTCGGCCGCGAAAGCGAGGCCGGCGACGAGGAGGAGGGCGAGGAGGGAGGTGCGCATGGGAGTGTCTGGATGAAACCCCGTCCTGTCCGGATGGTTGCACTCGATCTGTTCAAAAAGAAAACCCCGGCGGACCGGGGTTTCGAAGGCGGACGATGGCCAGCTTACTGCTTCTGCGCTCCGTCGGGCTTCCGGCCGAAGGCCTTGTTGTCGCCGGCGCCATCGGAATTCTGCTCGGCCTTCTTCTTGGGCTTCGGAGCCGGCTCGTCGGCCGGGGCGTCTTCGGCCGCCGGCTTCTTCTTCTGGTTCTTGGAGACTTCCTTGGCGACGGCCGAAGCGCCGGCCACGCCGGTCTCGACGGCGACCGCGGAAGCGGAAGCGCCGGCGGTGGCGCCGCCGCCGATGGCCTGGAGGCGCTTGACCTCCTCCATCGCGGCCTTGGCGGCCTCATTCGCGATCTGCGTGGCGGCATCGACGGAGTTGCCGACGATCGAGGCCGGGCTGCCGTCGGCGGGAGCGTCGGCGTCGGCGCCCTTCTTCTTCTTGGCCGGGGCCGGCGTGGTGCCGTCCTGCGGCGCGGCTTGGTCGGGCGTGGTCGCGTCGGCCGGGGTCGTCGTGGACTTCGACGACTTGGAAGACTTCGAGGTCGCCGTCTTCGACGTGGTCGTCTTGGACGTCGTCCCGCCGTTGTTGGCAGGTTGCGTGTTGGTCGCGGCGGCGAGCAGGGCGAGGACGAGCAGGTTCATGATGTATATGAAACACCATGACCGCCCCGAGGTTTCAACCCTTGTCGGGACGGAAGACGAAGAACACCGCCCCGAGGACGCAGAAAAACGCCCATAAGTAGTCCCATTTCCACTTTTCGCCTAGGAACAGGACCAGAAAGGGCACGAACACGAGCAAGGTGATGCATTCCTGGATGACCTTCAGTTGGGCGACCGAAAGGCCGCCGGCGGAGCCTAGACGGTTGGCCGGGACCATGATCAGGTATTCCAGCAGGGCGATGCCCCAGCTCGCGAGGGCCGCGACCCACCAGGCGCTTTCCTTCATGGTGCGCAGGTGGCCATACCACGCGAACGTCATGAAGAGATTGGAGAGCGTCAGCAGCCCGATGGTCTGCAGCAACGTGCGAGGAGAGACGGTATCCATGCCGGCAGCAAAGTCGCCTGTCCGAGGTAAGGCAAACCGTCTCGCGCTCAGAGGCCGGCTAGCGTGAAGGTCCGTAAGACGATCTCGCGGCGGTTGCGCGTGTAGGCGACGCGCAGGACGAGCTGGCCGTCCACGACGTCGAGCAGGGCCGAGGGGTAGGAGACTTCGCCTTTCGGCACTTCGTCCAGCCTGAGCAGGCGTTCCCAGGCGGAGCCGTCGATGCCGATGAGCACGGCGTCCAGTTGGAGGCGGTTGGGGCCAGGGTTCAGCACCAGCAGCTCGCGCCCGTCGGGGAGCCGCAACGCCTCCAGACCCGAGTTGGGGTTGGCTTGGCGCGGTTGCGCCGGACGGAGCGTCGACCACTTCCGGCCATCGTCGTCGGAGGTCGCGCGGGCCACGACGCCTTCGCGCGTGCGTGCGTAAGCGACGAGGTGGCCGGCGCCGTGGTCGACGAGCGACGGCTGGATGGCGTTCAGCGCGGGGGCGTCATCGGCGGGCGTGGTGCGGCTCCAGTGCGCGGCGACGGTCCAGGCGCCCGGTTGGGAGCAGCGTTCGAAGTGGACGCGCCAGGGCTTTGCGCCGAGCGCGGACTCCGTGCTGCTGCCGAAGAGCACCGACCCATCCGGGCGGGCGAGCGCATGGCAACGGATCGGACCAAGGAAGCCTGCAGGCAGCGGCTGGGCCGGGGACCAGGTGAGGCCGCCGTCGGCGGACTGACGGCACCAGCCAGCCCAGTCCGGGATTCGTTTGGCTACCTTATAGAAGAGCGTGAGCGTGCGGTCGGGGCCGACGAAGAGGACAGGATTCCAGCAAGGCACGCCGGGGTGGGCGGCGACGGTGCTTGGGCGTGCCCAGGCCCGCGACCCTGGCTGCTGTCGGGTAAAGCGGATGACCACATCGTCCGCCCCTTCTTTGGTGCCCGAGAACCACGCCGCGGCCAGGCAGCCATCGGGCAGCTTGACCAAGGTGGAGGCGTGGCACTCGGGGCCGGCTCCGTCGCTTAAGATGGTTTCCGAGCCGAAAACGGCCGTCGGCCGGGTGGGCGACGCGCAGCCCCCGAGCAAGAAGCCCGTCAGGAGGAGGATTGCGGCGAAGGGCCGGCGCATGCACAGGCAATAAAACCTCTCAAACGGCTTGCAACGCTACGTTCTTCCGCACCTTCCACGGCATGCCGAAGATCCGCGAGTTGTTCACCCAGAACCAAGCCTGGTCGGAGGACATTCGCCGGAAGACCCCGGAGTTCTTCGAGGTCCTCTCGAAGCAGCAGAGCCCGCGCTTCCTCTGGATCGGTTGCGCCGACAGCCGCGTCCCCGCGAACGAGATCGTCGGCCTCCTCCCCGGCGAGCTCTTCGTCCACCGCAACGTCGCCAACCTCGTCATCCACACGGACCTCAACTGCCTGTCGGTGCTGCAGTACGCCGTCGACGCGCTCAAGGTCGAGCACGTGATCGTCTGCGGCCACTACGGCTGCGGCGGCGTGCAGGCCTCGCTGGAACGGCGCAAGCTCGGCCTCATCGACAACTGGCTGCGTCACATCCGCGACGTCCACCATAAGCATGTCATGGCCGTCGAGAACGTGCTCGGGCCCGCGAAGCTGGACACGCTCTGCGAGCTCAACGTGATCGAGCAGGCCTACAACGTCTGCCACACCACCGTCGTGCAGGACGCCTGGGCGCGCGGCCAGAAGGTCCAGGTGCATGGCTGGATCTACGGCCTGCGCGATGGCCTGCTCAAGGACCTCGGCATGAACGTCTCCGCGTTGGAGGAGATCACGCCCGTCTACGGCAAGGCCTTGGCCCGCTACCATAAGGGCTAACCCTTGGGGCGGATGGGCCGTTGCGCGGCCACCCGGCCGTTCGTTGCCTCGGTGGATGAACTCCGACGACCGACCGCGCGAGCGCCTCGCCAAGCTGGGTCCGCGGGCCTTGATGGACGCCGAGCTCTTCGCGCTGCTCATCGGCTCGGGCACCAAAGGCGCGCCCGTCGAGCAGGTCTCCCGCGCGTTGCTCGCGGAGGCCGGCGGACTGGCGCCGATGGCCACGTGGGAAGCCGCGGACTTCGCGCGCGTGCATGGCCTGGGGCCGGCGAAGGCCGCGGAACTGGCGGCCGTGATGGAGCTCGCCCGGCGGATCCGCGAGCGCGCGCAGGACCCCGGGGAGAAACTCGACGCCCCGCATAAGGTCTGGGCGCGGATGGAGCCCTTGGCAGCAGGGCTCACGGTGGAGAAATGCTGGGTGCTGTGCCTGAACCGCCGCAACCGTCTGCTGGCCCTGCAGGAGGTCAGTTCCGGCACCGCGACCAGCGCGCTGCTCCATCCGCGCGAGGTCTTCCGCCAGGCCCTGCGGCATGGAGCCCCCGCCGCGATCGTCGCGCATAACCACCCGAGCGGCGACCCTACGCCCAGCGGCGCGGACCGGGCCGTCACGCGCCAGCTCACGGACGCAGGGCGCGTCGTCGGGGTCGAGCTCCTGGATCATGTGGTCCTGGGCCGACCGGAGGCCGATCCGGGAGGAAAAGGCTGGTTCAGCTTCGGGGAAGCAGGGTTGATTTAGGGGAACTTCCCTAAAGGCTTGGGGGTCTACCCCTGCAGCATGCCCCTTGCCCGCAACCTCAAGATCGTCGGCGTCGTCGCCGCCCTTGGCCTCGTCGCCGTCGGCGTCCGCCAAGGCCAGCGCTATTACAAGAAGAACCTGGCCGCGCCCCGGACGGGCGAGGTCGTGTACCGCGAAGATTGCCTGCGCTGCCACGGCGCGGAGGGGCAGGGCGTCGCCGGCAAGGCCGACGAACCCCTGGTCGGCGAGAAGTCGGTCGCTTCGCTGGCCAGGTACATCGCGCGCGAGATGCCGGAGAACGACCCCGGCACCCTGTCGCTGGCCGATGCGACCGCCTCCGCCGAGTTCATCCACCAGGCCTTCTATTCGGCGGAAGCCCGCGCCCGCAACCATCCGCCGCGCATCGAGCTCGCGCACCTGACCGTGCGCCAGTACCGCGAAAGCGTCGCCGACCTCCTTGGCTCGCTCCGGGGCGCCTCTGCCGCCGTCGGGTCCGGCGGCCTCGCCGGTTCGTACCGCGAGCGCCCCGAGCGCGATCCCGCCAAACCCGACCAGAACCGTCCCGAGGTCCGCTTCAAGGAGCAGGTCGACCCCGTGATCGATTTCGACTTCGGCCCGAACGCGCCGCCCAAGGGCACCTACGCCGCGCAGTTCGCGATCAACTGGAGCGGCTCGCTCCTCGTCCCCGACACCGGCGAGTACGAGTTCCGCGTCACCTCCCCCAACGGCGTGCGCCTGTACGTCAACCCGCCCGACAACGGCAACGAGAAGAACGCGCTCATCGACCTCTGGGTGAGCTCGGGCATGTCGCGTTCCGGCCAGGCGCCGGCGTTCCTCCTCGGCGGCCGCAGCTACCCCCTCAAGGTCGAGTTCTTCAAGTACAAGGACAAGACCGCCGCGCTCAAGCTGGAGTGGCGTCCGCCCGGCGGCGATTGGGTCGTGATCCCGAGCGAGAACCTCTCGCCCAAGTACTCCTCCTTCGTGCACGTCGTCTCGGTCCCCTTGCCGCCCGACGACGCCAGCGTCGGCTACGAGCGCGGAGCCTCGGTTTCGCGCGAGTGGACGGAGGCCGTCGCCAAGGGCGCCCAGCAGGTCTCGGCCCTGGTCGGCCCGAACCTCTTCGCCTTCGCCGGCACCAAGCCCGACGCGCCGGACCGCGCCGACAAGCTCAAGGCGTTCTCGCTCCGCTTCGCCCAGCTCGCCTACCGCCGTCCGCTGACCGCCGGGCAGAAGGCCGACCTCGAGCGCATCTACGCGCCCGACGTGCCCCCGGAGGTCGCCGCCAAGCGCGCCTTCATCTTCACGCTCTCCAGCCCGTACTTCCTCTATCCCGGCATCGGTCCGCAGGACGATTTCGCCGTGGCCTCGCGCCTGGCGCTCGCGCTCTGGGACTCGGTGCCCGATGCGCCGCTGCTCCAGGCCGCGGCCGCCGGCCAGCTGAACACCGAGGCGCAGGTGCGCAAGCACGCCCAGCGCATGCTGAAGGACCCGCGCGCCAAGGCCAAGCTGCGCGACTTCCTCCATCATTGGCTGCATGTCGAGGAAGGCGCCGAGATCGCCAAGGACCAGAAGGAATACCCCGGTTTCGACCAAGGCGTCGTCATGGACCTCCGGACCTCGCTCGACCTCTTCGCCGAAGCCGTCGTCTGGTCGGAGCCGTCCGACTACCGCCAGCTCCTGCTGGGCGACACCATCCTCATGAACGAACGCCTCGCCAAGTTCTACGGCCAGAAGGTTGCGGCCGGCGCCGGCTTCCAACCCGTGCGCATGGACCCCGAGCAGCGCGCCGGCGTGCTCACGCACCCGTACGTGCTCGCCACCTTCTCCTACACCAAGTCCTCCTCGCCGATCCACCGCGGCGTGTTCGTCACGCGCAACATCCTCGGCCGCATGCTGAAGCCGCCGCCCATGGCGATCGCCTTCATGGACGACAAGTTCGACCCCTCGTTCACCATGCGCGAGAAGGTGACCGAGCTCACGGCCAAGCCCGCCTGCCAGTCCTGCCACGTCACCATCAACCCCCTCGGCTTCAGCTTCGAGCGCTTCGACGCCGTCGGCCGCGTGCGCGCGACCGACAACCGCAAGCCCGTGGACGCCGTCGCCGACTACACCACCTCCGACGGGAACGTCATCAAGCTCACCGGCGCGCGGGACGTCGGGAAGCACGCCGCGGAGAGCGCGGCCGGCCAGGCCGGCTTCGTCCGCAACCTCTTCCAGTCGCTCGTGAAGCAGCCGCCCACCGCCTATTCCCCTGGGCTCCTCGGCCAGCTGACGGACCGCTTCCGCGCGGATAATTTCCACGTCCGCAACCTCGCGGTCGAGGTCGCCGTCGTCGCGGCCCTGCGCCCGACCCAGACCGCGCCCGCCGCGCCCAGCCCTTCCAGCCGCTAAGACCATGACGCTCCAACATCGCAGGGATTTCCTCCGTCGCCTCGGCCTCTCGGCCGCTGCGCTGCCGCTCCTCGGGGGCCTCGCGTCCCTCGGCGCGGCCGAACCCGCCGCCGCCCGCCGCCAGCGCGTCATCTTCGTCTTCTCTCCGAACGGCACCGTTCCGCCGGCCTTCTGGCCGGACGAGGAAGGCTCCAGCTTCAGGCTCAAGCCGATCATGAAGCCGTTCGAGCCGTTCAAGGACCGGATGCTCACGCTCAAGGGCGTCAACAACCGCGTCCGCGGCGACGGCGATTCGCACATGCGCGGCATGAGCTGCCTGCTTACCGGCATCGAGCTCTTCCCTGGCAACATCATGGGCGGCGGCGGTGCGCCCGCCGGCTGGGCCAGCGGCCCGTCGATCGACCAGGTCCTCCGCAACTACCTGCAGTCCAAGCCCGGGACCAAGACCCGCCTCGGCTCGCTCGAGATCGGCGTCGCCGTCGGCAACCGCGCCGACCCCTGGACGCGCTGGAGCTACGCCGGCCCGAACCAGCCCGTCGCGCCCGTCTCGAGCCCGTATGAGCTCTTCGATAAGCTCTACGGCTCCATGAAGGAGGGCGAGAACCTTGGCTCCGTGCTCGACGGCCTCAAGGGCGACATCGCCAAGGTCGCCGCCGCCGTCGACCAAGCCGACCGCGCCTTGCTCGACCAGCACGTCACCGCTTTGCGCGAACTGGAGCGCGGCCTCAAGGAAAGCCAGTCGCAGGCCGCCCTGCAGGTGCCGCCTCCGCCGGAAGCGGGCGTACCCCTCGACAACGACAGCATCCCGAAGATCACGCGCCTCCAGACCGAGCTGCTTCTCAGCGCGTTCCGGAACGACCTGGCGCGCGTCTCGACCTTCCAGTTCACGAACTCCGTCGGCGGCGCCCGCATGAAGTGGATCGGCGTCGAAGAGGGCCACCATTCGCTCTCGCACGACCCCGACCTCAACACGGGGTCCGTCGAGAAGTTGATCAAGATCAACACCTGGTTCGCCGAGCAGGTCGCCTACCTCGCGAAGTGCCTGCAGGAGACCCCCGAGCCCGATGGCCGCGGTAACATGCTCGACAACACCACCATCGTCTGGACGAACGAGCTCGGGAAGGGCAACAGCCACACGCACGAGGACATCCCTTGGGTGCTCATCGGCGGCGGCCTGGGCTTCAGGACCGGCCGGGCGCTCAAGTTCAAGAAGGAGCCCCACAACCGCCTCCTCATGGCCATCGCCCAAGGCTTCGGTCATCCGATGAAGACCTTCGGCAACCCGACCCTCTGCGAGGGCGGGGCGCTCAAGCTGGGTTGAGGGAGAGGATCGCCGAGTGCTGATTGCAGAGGGGGCCTTCCCCTGAACTCGGGCATCTGCAATCGGTGCTCTCTTCTTAAAGGGTCCCCCGCCTGTGCCGGTTCCGATTGGAGCTCCAGTATTTCCTGGATTAAGGTGGGCGGTACGTTGCCACGGCTCGGACGAGGCCGGTCGGGTCGCACCTCCCGATTATTATGTTCGTAGGAGACGGAGGCTGCCGCGGTTATCGAACACTGCAGGGGACGTTCAACATGTCAGGAACCGACCGGAAAAGCAAGCCGCTGCTGGCGAAAAACGGGTTCGATTCCGCCTAGGTCCGGGTTACCAAGGAGCCATGCCCCGCCTCCTCTCCATCCTTTTCCTGATGGTCGCCGCCCTTGGCGCCCGCGAGCGACAGCCCTTGCCGCTCGGCGTGCCCGACAGCTATGTCGGCCATCTTGCGCCTGAACCGAAGGGCCTGCTGCTGCAGAAGGGGGACCGTTACGCGATCTGCGGCGATTCGATCACCGAGCAGAAGATGTACAGCCGGATCATCGAGGCCTACCTCGCCGCCGCCCGCCCGGACCTCGCGGTCGAGTGCCGCCAGTATGGCTGGAGCGGAGAGACCGCCGCCGGCTTCGCCGGTCGCCAGAAGAACGACGTGCTCCGGTTCCAGCCGACGATCGCCTCGACCTGTTATGGCATGAACGATTTCCGGTACGTGCCCTTCGAGGCCGCCATCGGCGAGGACTACCGCAGGAACCAGACCAAGGTCGTGCAGGCCTTCAAGGCCGCCGGCGCGCGCGTCGTGCTCGGTTCCTCCGGCACCATCCATTCCGTCCCGCCGTGGGTGAAGAGCGCCAAGGGCACCTGGGAGACCCTGAACCTCTCGCTGCTCCAGTTCCGCAACATCGACATCGAAGTCGCCGAAGCCGAGCAGGTGGCCTTCGCCGACGTCTACTGGCCGATGCTCGCGCAGGGCTACGCTTCGCGCGCCAAGTACGGCGAAGGCTTCAAGCTCGAAGGCAACGACGGCGTGCATCCCGGCTGGGCAGGCCACGTCCTGATGGCCGCCGCCTACCTGAAGGCCCTCGGTCTCGACGGCGACCTCGGCACGGTCTCGGTCGGCCTTGCCCAAGGCGCCGCTACGGGCACGAACGGCCAAGCCATCAGCCGCCAGACCGACGGTGCCTACCGCCTGCGCAGCGAACGCCTGCCGTTCACCTTCGACGCCGGCGACATCACCAAGGACAGCTCCATCGCAGCCGGGGTGGCCTTGAGCGATTTCCAGGCCCGCTTCAGCCGTCTCACCCTCAAGGCCACCGGCGCGAAGTCCGCCCAGGTCAAGGTCACGTGGGGCGAGCAGTCCAAGGTCTTCGCTTCAGCCGACCTCGCGCGCGGCATCAACCTCGCCGCGGAGTTCCCGCAAGGCCCGACCAAGCCGGCCTTCGACAGGATCTGGAAGGCCGTCGGCGACAAGCAGGCCTACGAGACCAAGCAGATCAAGTCGCTCTTCCACGGCAAGGACGCCAAGGCCGACATGGAGGCCGTCGTGAAGGCCTCCGAAGCCGAGCACGCCAAGCACGTCGCCGCGCTCGCCGCCGCGTACGCCCCGGCCGAGACCACGCTCAAGCTCGAAGAGGTCAAGTGACCTCGCTCAGCCGCGGCGCGCGAGCGCCAGCGTGATCGCCACGCAGGCCAACGCCGCGTTCTCCGCGCGGAGCACCGTCGGGCCGAGCACCACGGGACGGAACCCCGCCGTGCGCGCGGCCGCGTATTCGGACGCCGTGAGGTCGCCTTCGGGGCCGATGAGCCAGGTCACCTGCGTCGCCGCGGAAAGGTCGAGCTGCGCCACCGGTTGCGCGTCGAGCTCCAGCGAGCCCGTCAGGCGGAGCTCGCCGGGTGCGCAGGGCGGCAAGGAAGCGAGCCACGCCTCGAAGCGCGTCGGCGGGTCGATGTGCGCGAGCCAGGGGTGGCCGGATTGCTTGCAGGCCTCGACCGCCTGCTGTTGCCAGCGCGCCGCCCGGGACAACGCGCGGTCGCCGTCGAGCTTCACCTCGCAGCGCGCGGTCTCCAGCGGGACGACCCCGCTGGCGCCGGCTTCGCAGACCGAGCGCACCAGGTCGTCCATCGTACCGCCCTTGGGCATGCCTTGGGCCACGACGACGCGGGGGCGCGGGGCGTCGGCCACGCGCAAGCGCGTCACCTCGACCACGGCCGCGGCGCCATCGGCCGATTCCAATCTGCCCTCGAGCACGCGTCCTTCGCCGTCGAGCAGCACGAGCGCGTCGCCGCGGCGGGCGCGCAGGCTGCGGACGAGATGGGCGCTTTCCTCGCCGTCGAGGCGCAACCTGGCTCCGGGCGTCGCGCCGCGCGCCTGCGCGGCGTCGATCCAGACGCGGAGGCTCATGCCGTGGCCGCCTCCGGACGGTCGTAGGACGGGTCCCAGTCCTTCCACACCGCTTCGTAGCCTGCGGCCCGCAGCATCGCGGCCACCTCGGCGGGCGAACGGCTGTCGTCGATGGCGAACTGCTCGAGCGAGGCCGCGCGGCCCTCGGCGTAGCCGCCAGGGTTGGTGTGGGACCCCGCGCTCATGGCGGTTATGCCCAGCCTGCAGACCTGGTCGCGGAACGCCGGGCGTTCGCGCGTGCTCAGCGTCAGCTCCAGCTCGCCGTTGAGGAGCCGGAACGCGCAGATCGCCTGGACCAGGTCGCGGTCGGTCATCTCGACCTTCGGTTCGACGTCGCCCTCGTGCGGGCGGATGCGCGGGAAGGAGACGCTGAAGCGGCTGCGCCAGTGCTTGCGCTCGAGCCACCCCAGGTGGAGCGCGGTGAAGAAGCATTCCGCCCGCCAGTCCTCGAGCCCGAAGAGCGCGCCCAGGCCGATCTTGTGCACCCCGGCCGCGCCGACGCGGTCGGGCGCGTCGAGCCGGTGGAGGAAATCCGCCTTGCGGCCCTTCGGGTGGTGCTGGTTGTAGGTCTCGCGGTGGTAGGTCTCCTGGTAGACCAGGACCGCGTTGAGCCCATGGCGGCGCAGCTCGGCGTATTCCCCGGTCTCCAGCGGCTGCACCTCCATCGACAACGACGCGAAGTGGGGCCGCAGCAGGTCGAGCGCCGCGACGAAGAACGGCAGCGACACCTTCGTCGATTCGCCCGTCAGCAGCAGCAGGTGGTCGAAGCCCAGCTTCTTGAGCGCGCCCGCCTCGGCGAGGATCTCGCCGGGCGAGAGCGTCCGGCGGGCGACCTTGTTGCCGGCGGAGAACCCGCAGTACGTGCAGACGTTCTGGCACTCGTTGGAGAGGTACGCCGGCGCGAAGAGCTGCATCGTGCGGCCGAAGCGGCGCACCGTGCGTTCCTGGCTGAGGCGGGCCATCGTCTCCAGGTGCGGCGCCGCGGCGGGCGACACCAGCGCCTGGAAGTCGTCCAGGCCGCAGTCGCCCTGGGCCGCGCGCGCCAAGGCGCGGCGCACGTCGGCGTCGGTCTTCGCGCGGATGCCCGTCAGCACGTCGTCCCACGGATGGGCGGCATGGACTTCGGCGAACGACGACATGGCGGGATCGGCGCGGAGCCGAACGACCTCAGAGCGTGGCGCTGTAGGCCGCGGCGTCGAGCAGCTGGGCGGCCTCGGCCGGGTTCTTCAGCTTCACGCGGATCATCCAGGCGCCGCCGTAAGGCTCGCGGTTGACGAGGTCGGGCGAGTCGTTGAGGCCGTCGTTGGCCGCGACCACCTCGGCGGACACCGGGCAGTAGAGGTCGGAGGCCGCCTTCACGGATTCGACGGTGCCGAAGACCTCGCCGGCGGCGAAGCTCTTGCCCGGCTTGGGCAGGTCGACGAACGTCACGTCGCCCAAGGCGGCCTGAGCATGGTCGGTGATGCCGATGGTGGCGGTGCCGTCCGCCTCGAGGCGGACCCATTCGTGTTCCTTGGTGTAGCGGAGATTGGCGGGGACTTGGCTCATGGTATGGTTGGAAGGCGGGTTACTTCACGAACGGTTCGGCCGAGACGTGCAGCGGCAGGCGCGTGCCGCGGATGTCGACCGTCAGCTCGGATGAGCCCGTGAAGCCGGCGGCGACGAGCGCCGTGCCGATGGGTTTGTTGAGGACCGGGGAGAGCGTGCCCGAGAGCACCTCGCCGACGGCGGTGTCGCCGGCGAAGACCGTGGCGCCTTGGCGGGCGATGCGGCGATCGGCGAGGGAGAACATCACCACCGAGGAAGGCGGGCCGCCTTCGGCCTGGCGGCGGAGCGCCTCGCGGCCGACGAACTGCGACTTGGTGAACTTCACGGTCCAGCCGAGCCCGGCCTGGATGGGCGAGATGCGTTCGGAGATCTCGTGGCCGTAGAGCGGGTAGCCCGCCTCGAGGCGGAGCGAATCGCGCGCGCCGAGGCCGGCGGGGGTGAGCCCGAGCGGCTTGCCGGCGGCGAGCAGAGCGCGCGCGACCTTGGTCGCGGAAGCCGCGGGCAGGTAGATCTCGAAGCCCGCGGAGCCCGTGTAGCCGGTGCGGGAGACCACGCAGCCGGAGGCACCGGCGACCTCGCCGACGAGGAAGCCGAAGCGGCGGATCGTGGCGAGCGGCAGCGCGGTCGTCAGCGCGAGGATCTGTTCGGCGAGCGGTCCTTGGATGGCGAGCTGCGCCCAGGCGGCGCATTCGTCGAGCACCTCGACCTTGGCCGTGCCGATGAGCGAGCGCATCCACGCGATATCCTTCTGGGCGTTGGAGGCGTTGAGGCAGATCAGGAACTCCGTCTCGGAGAAACGGTAGACGATGAGGTCGTCGACGCAGCCGCCGTCGGGCTGGCACATCAGCGTGTAGCGGGCGGCGCCGGGCTTCAGCGTCGACAGCTCGTTGGTCATGATGCGGTCGAGGAACGCGGCGGCGTCGCGGCCGCGGATGCGAGCCTCGCCCATGTGCGAGACGTCGAAGAGCCCGGCCGCCTTGCGCACGGCCATGTGCTCCTCGATGATGCCGGTGTACTGCACCGGCATCTCCCAGCCGGCGAACGGCACGAGCCGGGCGCCGAGTTCGGCGTGGAGGTCGTAGAGAGGCGTACGGGCGAGCGGTTCCGACATGGAGCCAAGGTGCCGAGGATTGTCCGCTGTTCCAACAAAAAAGCCCGGCGCGCGGCCGGGCTTTTGGAGCGGAAACCTCCGTCGCTTACTGAGTGAATTCCTTCAGCAGCTCGGCCACCTGCGACTTGTATTCGCCTTCGGTGATGACCTTGGTGCGGAGACGCAGCTCGAGCAGCGCGACGCGGGCGTTGCGCTCGGAGTAGATGCGGCGCTTGGATTCGGCGATCGCCTCCTTGGCGCCCTTGGTCGCTTCGGCCAGCTTCACTTCGGCGTCGGCACGGGCGTCGGCGAGGGCCTTCTCGGCGGCGGCCTTGTCGGCGACCTTCTCGGCGGCGGCGGTTTCCTTGGCGTCGTTGAGGGCCTTCTGCGCGGCGGCGAGGGCCTTGTCGGCGGCGTCCTTGGCTTCGGCGCCGGCCTTTTCGGCTTCGGCCTTGGCGTTGGCGACCTGCTTGGCCGTTTCGGCCTGGAGCTCGGCGATGGTCTTCTCGGAATTGGCCTTCGCTTCGGTGGCGGCCTTCTCGGCGGCTTCCTTGGCGGCGGCGAGGGCCTTGTCGGAGTTGGCCTGGGCTTCGGCGGCGGCGGCAGCGGCCTCCTTGGCCTTCGCCTCCGCGGCTTCCTTGGCGGCGGCGAGCGCCTTGTCGGAGTTGGTCTGGGCTTCGGCGGCGGTCTTCTCGGCGGCGGCGAGCTTCTCGTTGGCTTCCTTCAGCTTGGCGTTGGCTTCGGCGAGGGCCTTCTCGGCCTCGGCGGCTGCGGCGGCCTTGCTTTCGGCCTTGGCCTGTTCGAGTTGCTTGGTGAGGTCGGCGGCCTGCTTGGCGCCTTCGTCCTTGGCGGCGGCGAGGGCCTTGTCAGCGGCTTCCTTGGCTTCGGCGAGGGCCTTGTCGGCGGCATCCTTCGCCGCGGCGGCAGCCTTGTCGGCGGCGGCCTTCAGTTCGTCGCGCTCTTGGGCGGCCTTGCCGACGGCGGCCTTCTGTTCTTCCAGGGCCTGCTGGATGCCGGCGAGCTGCTTGGCGGCTTCGGCCTTGGCGTCCTGCACGCCGTTGTTGGCGAGCTTGGTCAGCTCTTCGTTGCGGCTGGCGAGGGCCTTGAGGACGTCGGCGGAATTCTTCTGCGCGGCGGCGATGGACGCCTTCTCGGCGTTGAACTGGGTTTCGAGTTCGGCGACGCGTTCATCGGCGCTCTTGCCGTTGTTGACCTTGGCGCGGGCGGCCTTGGCGGCTTCGAGCTCGGCCTGGGCCTTGGCGACCTTCGCGTCGGAAGCGGCGAACGCGGCGGCGACTTCGGCCTTGGCGGCGGCGACCTGTTGGGCGAGTTCGTTGGCGTTGGCGGTCTCGAGCTTGGCTTCGAGGGCGGCGCGGCGCTGCTCAAGCTTGGCGAGCGTGCCGGCGGCCTGGGCGGCGGCGCCGGAGTCGCGGTCGGCGAGGGCGGCCTTCAGGTTGGCTTCGGCTTCGGTGACCTTGGCGTCGGCGGCGGCGTCGGTGCCCTTCGCGGCGGAGTTGCGGGCCTCTTCCAGGGCCTTGCTGATGGCTTCGAGCTTGGACTTCGAGGAAGCTTCGCGGTCGGCGAGGGCGGCCTTCACCTTCTGGGAGGCTTCGATGACGGCGGCGATGTCGCTCTTCAGGGAGCCGGAGGCTTCGAGGGATTCGCCGTTGGCCTTCTTCACGAGGCCCTTGAACTCGGCTTCGTCGCCTTCAGGGATCGAGACTTCGTCGGCGCCGGGCAGCTTGGTGAGCGTGACGTTCACCTTGGAGGGGAAGCCGAAGTCGAGGGAGCCCTTGTCGCTCGTGCGGAGGGCGGGCTTCAGGTAGGTGACTTCAGCGGAGTAGCCACCCTTGCCGACGGTCAGTTCGTAGTTCGAGCCGCGGTCGAGCTGGACGGTCGTCGGCGTGCGGCCGACGGCGACGCCGTTGAGGCGGACCGCGGCGCTGGGCGGATTGGAGGTGACCGAGATGGTGTCGACGAGGGCGGGGTCGACGGAGGTCGTGCAACCAGTGATGCCGGCGCAAAGGACGAGGAGGGAGACGGGGAGACGCATGTGCGGGGGAGAGGCCGTGATTTCGCCCGATTATCCGGGGAGGTTCAACCCCTAAAACTGCCGATGGCCCAAGGTTGACAGGGGGTGCCGCCCGAAAAGACTGCCCTGGCCCAGGGAAGCGCCAGCATAGCTCAGTTGGTAGAGCAGCCGCCTTGTAAGCGGCAGGTCATCGGTTCAAGTCCGATTGCTGGCTCCCTCGGGTGCTTCAACCCGGCGTCCAGCGTGGCCCGCGGCGCAAGGCATCGGCGGCCTGGACGACCGGCCGGAGCGCCGCGATGTCGTGGGCGCGGATCATGGCGCAACCTTGGGCGATGCCCCAGGTCACCGTCGCCAGGTGGGCGGGTTCGCGGCGGAGCGGATCGCTTTCCCCAAGCATCAGCCCGAGCGTCGATTTGCGGCTCGTCCCGAGCAGCACAGGGAAGCCTAGGCTGGCGAGCTGCGAGAGGTTGCGGACGAGCATGAGGTTCTGCGTGGGCGTTTTGCCGAAGCCGAAGCCCGGGTCCGTCCAAAGCTGTTCTGGGCGCATGCCCGCAAGCTGGGCGAAGCGGATCGACTCCTGCATGTCGCGCAGCAGGTCGGGCCAGAACTCCTTGTAATCCGGCTCTTTTCGACGGTGCATCAGGATGAGCGGACAGCCCGCTTGGGCGCAGACCATGGCCATCGGGGAGGCCTCGCCGCGCAGTTCATGGCGCCCCCCTTCGACGTCGTTGATCAGGTCCGCGCCTTCGGCGATCGCGACCCGGGCGACCTCCGCCTTATAACTGTCGACGGATAAGGCCGTGCGCGGGAGCCGTTGGCGGAGGAGGCGTAGGGCAGGGAGGAGCCGGGTCAGTTCCTCCTGCGGAGTGACTGGTGCGCTGCCCGGGCGGGTGGATTCAGCCCCGAGGTCGAGGACGTCGGCTCCGGCGGCGACCAAGGCTTCGGCCTGGCGGAGGGCGGCATCGGGGGTGGTGAGTTGACCGCCGTCCGAGAAGGAGTCGGGCGTCAGGTTAAGGATGCCCATCAGGAGGGTCCGGTCCCGCCAAGACGGGAGGGGGGTGCCGTGAGGACTGCGCCAGGACATACCCAAGGGGGCTAGTCCGGGGTGAAAAAGGTGCAATCCCCAAGCGGAGGGCGGTAGAAGCCCCACCCTTTTGGGCCATTAGCCGACTTCATGAAGATAGTTAAATCATAAAACTTTGATTATAAGTGATTTATGATTTAAAAGCCCTCCACTGCGCACGGAAGCGTCGAGTTTATGTCCTTGGAGACGGCCGGGGCTTGCAAATGACGATTTTTTTACGACTTTCCGAGCAGTTCGCACTTCACGCTTCACCCATGTTTTCTCGTCTTTTCCGCCGGGTCGCCCTTCTCGCCGCCCCGCTCTTCCTCTTCCTCCTGAGCGGCTGCTCCCGCGCCGACCTCACGGTCCGCCAGTCCACCCTCGATCCGAAGGGTCCCGTGGCCCAGATGCAGTATGAGGTTTTCATGGACACCGTCTGGCTCGTCGTCGTCCTCTTCACCTTGGTCGGCGGCCTGCTCGTCTACGCCGTGATCCGCTTCCGCGCGCGCCCGACCGACGACCCCAAGCCCATCGTCGAGGAAGGCCACGGCAACCCGCTCATCGAGATCGGCCTCATCACCGCCTCCATCGGCGCCCTCGTCTTCATCGCCATCCCGACCCTCAGCGCCATCTGGTACGACAACGACGTGCCCGCCGAAGCCGTCCCGACCTCCAAGCTTTCCGCCTGGTACCAGCGCATCGGCGCCGACGGCAAGGAGAACTACGCCAAGGCCGTCGAAGAGCAGGTCCTCGAGATCGACGTCATCGGCAAGCAGTGGTGGTTCCGCTTCGAGTACCCGCAGCTCGGCCTCACCAGCGACGCCAAGCACACCGTCCCGAACGAGTTCGTCATCCCCAAGGGCAAGGCCGTCCGCATCAACCTCCGCTCCGAGGACGTCATCCACTCCTTCTGGGTGCCCAAGATCGCCGGCAAGGTCGACCTCATGCCCGGCCGCAAGAACTACATGTGGATCCAGGCGAACGAGACCGGCCACTACTACGGCCAGTGCGCCGAGTTCTGCGGCGACTCCCACGCCTACATGCTCTTCCGCTGCGAAGTCGTCGAGCCCGAGGCCTTCGCCGCCTGGGTGAAGGCGCAGAAGGCGCCCGCCAACGAGCCCGCCGCCGGCAGCAAGGCCGCGAAAGGCAAGGAGCTCTTCGCCGCCAAGACCTGCGCGATGTGCCACAACATCACCGGCCACTTCGGCGCCGGCATGTTCGCCCCTGACCTCACGCACGTCGCCTCGCGCAAGTCCCTCGCCGGCGCGTGGCTCGACAACCGCGACCCGAAGGCGCAGGGCGCCCTTGAGAAGCAGACGAAGAACACCGAGGCCTCCGTCGCCGTCGACCCCGCCACCCTCAAGGCCAACCTCGTCAAGTGGATCGGCTCCTCCGGCACCTCGCACGGCGCCGACGGCAAGCCCACCAAGGACGTCAAGCCCGGCAACCGCATGCACTACTACGCGATGTTCGGCGTGGCCGGACTCAACGTCTCCAAGCAGCAGTTCACCACCGAGGAGCTCGACTGCCTCGCGGAATACCTCCTCACCCTCAAGTAAACCTTCCGACCTTTCACGCAGATGTCCCACGATTCGCACCACGCCCCTGTCGCCGACAAGATGGAGCTCGCGCCTGAGCGCAGCGACCTCGGCCTGTTCCGTCCCGACCGCACGCGCGGCCTCTTCGACTGGCTGACCACCGTCGACCACAAGAAGCTCGGCATCATGTACGGCGCCTTCGCGATGTTCTTCTTCCTCGTCGGCGGCGTCGAGGCCCTCGCCATCCGCACGCAGCTGGCCCGCCCGGACAACGACTTCATCACGGCGCGCATGTACAACCAGCTGTTCACCATGCACGGCACCACGATGATCTTCCTCGGGGTCATGCCGCTCTCCGCCGCGTTCTTCAACTTCCTCGTGCCGCTGCAGATCGGCGCGCGCGACGTCGCCTTCCCCCGCCTGAACGCCTTCTCGCTCTGGACGTTCGTCGCCGGCGCGCTCGTGCTCAACGGCAGCTGGCTCTTCGAGTTCGCCCACCTCGCCGGCTGGCTCGACGGCTTCGCCTGGCACCAGGCCCTGACCTACACCGACTTCGCCCCGGCCAACGGTTGGTTCAGCTACGCGCCGCTCTCCGGCACCTTCGGCCAGGCCAACGCCGCCCTCCAGGCCCCGCGCTTCACCGGCGTCGGCACCGACTTCTGGATCATCGGCATCCAGGTCCTCGGCGTCGCCTCCCTCGCCGCCTCGTTCAACTTCATCTGCACCATCGTGAACATGCGCGCCAAGGGCATGACCATGATGCGCCTCCCGGTCTTCACCTGGATGACGCTCGTCACCTCCATCCTCATCATCCTCGCCTTCCCCGCGATCACCGTCGCGCTCATCGAGCTGATGTTCGACCGCCAGTTCGGCGCCAACTTCTTCAACCCCTCCGCCGGCGGCCAGCCCGTCCTGTGGCAGCACCTCTTCTGGATCTTCGGCCACCCCGAGGTGTACATCCTCGTGCTCCCCGCGATGGGCATCGTCTCCGAGATCCTGCCGACCTTCACCGGCAAGTCCCTCTTCGGCTACCCGATCATCGTCTTCTCCGGCGCCGTCATCGGCTTCCTCGGCTTCGCCGTCTGGAGCCACCACATGTTCACCACCGGCCTTGGCCCCGTGCCGACCGCCGCGTTCTCGCTCCTTACCATGGCCATCGCCGTGCCGACGGGCGTGAAGATCTTCAACTGGCTGGGCACGATCTGGGGCGGCCGCATCCGCTTCACCCCGCCGATGGTCCTCGCCCTGGGCTTCATCTGGATGTTCATGTGCGGCGGCTTCTCCGGCGTCATGCACTCCTCGGCCCCGGCCGACGCGCAGCAGCAGGACACCTACTTCATCGTGGCGCACTTCCACTACGTGCTCCTCGGCGGCGTGCTCCTCGGCCTGATGGCCGGCCTCTACTTCTGGTTCCCGAAGATCTTCGGCCGCATGCCCAACGCGGGCGTCGCCTACCTCGCTTCGGGCATGGTCATCCTCGGCTTCAACCTCGCCTTCGGCCCGATGCACTACCTCGGCCTCTCCGGCATGGCCCGCCGCACGCACACCTACCACGCCGGCAACGGCTGGGAGACCTGGAACCTGGTCTCGACCATCGGCGCCTTCATCCTCGGCATCGGCGTGTTCATCGCCTTCGTCAACTTGGTCTACACCGCGGCCAAGGGCCAGAAGTGCGCCTCCGATCCGTGGGATGGCCGCACCCTCGAGTGGTCGCTGCCTTCCCCGGTGCCGGAATACAACTTCGCCCGCAGCCCGGTCATCGCCGCGCGCGATGTCTACTTCGAGCACAAGCACGGCGTGCATAAGCTCGCCTACGAGAACGACGGCGGCGAGGCCGGCGTCCACATGCCCAGCCAGTCGTGGTTCCCGCTCCTCGCGGGCTTCGGCTTCCTCATCATCGGCTTCGGCATGCCGCTCATGTCCATGGGCGTGCCCCACGCCGGTTGGGTCGTGATCGCCGGCGTCGGCGTCATGTTCCTCGGCATCTGGCTCTGGGCCCTCGAAGGTCCGGGTGGCTACATGCTCAAGACCCCGGCCAACCCCCTCGGTACCACCGCCGCGGCCGACGCCGCCACTTCGGCCCACTGATCACCTCCCGTCCACTTCCCAACCTTCAGCACCATGTCTCACGCCGCCGACGCGTCCCACGCGCACGCCCCCACCTCCACGGGGATCGACCACAAGAAGCTCATCATGTGGCTCTTCCTCGCTTCGGACTGCATGTTCTTCGGGACCCTGATCTCGACGCACCTGCTCTACCGTAAGCTCTACCCGACGGGCTTCACCGACGCCGAAGGCCACCAGCGCTTCGTGCAGAACCTGTTCAACATCGAGCTGACGTCCTTCTCGACGTTCATCCTGCTGATGTCCTCGTTCCTCATGGCGCTCGCGGTCTCCGCGATGCACAAGGGGCAGGTGAAGTCCTTCCGCCGCAACGTGCTGGGCGTGATCTTCTTCGGCCTGATCTTCCTGGGCTGCCAGGTCTTCGAGTTCACGCACTTCTACCACCAGGGCCTGACCATCCAGAACAGCGTGCTCGGTTCGACGTTCTACGTCCTCACCGGTACGCACGGTACGCACGTCGCCATCGGCGTGCTTTGGCTCATCCTGCTCTACTTCTACAGTTTCACCGGCAAGCTCACCGGCCACATGGCGGGTCTGGACGTCGAGATCGCGGGCCTCTACTGGCACTTCGTCGACATCGTCTGGATCGTCATCTTCACCGCGGTCTACCTCGTCGAATACCTCGGGCCCAGCGGCTTCTGGGGCAACGGCCTGCCGCTCGCCAAATAACCTTCCCGCCCCGCTTCCGCCATGTCCGACGCCGTCGCCCACGACCCCGACTTCCTCGCCGAGGAGGTCCGCCGCTACCACCATTTCATCACGCTGGCCCTGTGGCTGGCCGCCATCACCGGCGCCGAGATCGTCCTGATCTTCGTCCCGGTCCCGATGCCGATCATCCTCACCCTGCTGTCCCTCATGTCGGCGGTGAAGTTCTTCGCCGTCATCCTGTGGTTCATGCACCTCATCTACGACCATAAGCTCCTGTTCTGGATCTTCATGTGCGGCATGGTCCTCGCGTTCGCGACCTTCGCGGCGGTGCTCAACCTGTTCTCCGCCGACCGCATCGACACGAAGTGGTTCAGCTGAGCGCGTCATGCGCCGCCTGAGGCCCTTCCTCTTGGCTTGCCTGTGTTTCTGCGCAGGATGCCGGGAGGAAGGGTCTCCTGTTTTCCAGGGGCTCACGCACGCCGCCTACGTCTGGCGCCAGGGCTGGGACGCCGCCGCGGTGGCGTCGCTGTCCGTCGGCGACCTGCCTGCCGAACTCGGTGAACTCATCGTATTGGTCGGCGAATGCGGGCTCGGGCAGCCTCCGCGGGCCGTGTATCCACCTTGGGCGCAGCTAAAGGCAACGGGACGCACGGTTTCGCTCGCGGTCCGCATCGGGACGCGCTCCGCCCTCGGCGGCTCGCAGGAGCCCGATCTGTCGGAGGGGTTCGCGTTGCTGCAGGCCGGCGTCGCGGCGGCGCGCGCGTCCGGGGTCGCGGTGCGGCAGGCGCAGGTCGACTTCGATTGTCCGGAGAGGCTGCTGTCCGCATACGCCGCCCGCGTGCGCGCCTTCAAGGCGACGAACCAGGACCTGACGGTGACCGTCACGGCGCTGCCGTCTTGGTTGGATGCGCCTGGGTGTGCGGAGCTTTTCGCCACGGCCGATGGGTTCACGTTGCAGGTGCACGCCACGCAGCGACCCAACGCGCGTTCGCCGGCGCCGCTGCTCTCGTCCCGTCAGGCGCTCGCCTGGGTGGAGCGGGCTCAGCGTTTCGGCCGTCCGTTCCGCGTCGCCTTGCCGACCTATGCCTATGTGGCTGGTTTTGCGCGCTCGGGGACGTTCCTGGGCGTCCAGGCTGAGGGCCGCGAGCTGCCGGCGGCGACCGTGCGCACTCAACTCCTGCCGGCCGACCCGACGGAAGTCGCGACGACCTTGGCGGCGCTGAGGTCGGGGCGTTATCCATGGGTGCGCGGGGTGGATTGGTTCCGCTTGGCGTTCCCCGGAGATCGCCAGAACTGGACGCGCGCGGGTCTCGCCCAGGTCCTAAAGGGCGAGGCCCTTGCCGCGCGCTGCCAGCTGGAGCCGCGCACGAGCGGCGCCTTGGTCGACCTCGTGGTCGTCAATCCGACCCCTCAGCCGTTGGCCCTCCCGGTCGTGCGCGTCCGTTGGTCCTCGGCCTCATGGGTCGGCGCCGACGCGGCGGAAGGGTGGACCCTCGCGGACGCCAAGGCCCATGCGCAGGACTTCGCCGTGGACCCGCGCGCGGGCTTCCTCGCGCCTGGGGAACGGCGAGTGGTCGGGTGGCTCCGCTTGAGCGCCGTCGATCCGGGGCTCCGCATGGAGACGGTGGGCGAATAACTCCGTCGGATAAAAGGTTTCCTGCCTTGGTGGCGCCCGTTAAGAAGGAGACGTGCCTCGCCTGCGTCCGCTCACCTTGCTGTCCGTCGCCCTCACCGGCGCCGCCTTGGTCTGGGCCTGCACTGGGCCTTGGTATGAGACCAGCGTGCTCGAGGTCGGCGATGCCGCCTTCAGGCGACCATTGGAATCCACCTGGGCCGAGGACTTCGTGGCCATCGCCGGCAAGGCTCCCAAGCCGCTGGCCATCGCCGGCACGGACCGCGTGCTCGAGTCGGTCGTCGGCCTCCTCGATCGGGAGCTCGCGGCCCGCGGAGAACCGCGGCGCGCCGAGCTCGTCCGGTTGACGGCGCTGCACCTTTCCGCGCTGACGGCCGAGCAGGGGGGGCTGATCTTCAGGGACAAGCAGGGCGCGTGGCGTTTCCGCTCGGACCTGCCGGCGGACATCGACCCGCAGCAGGTTACGCATGGCGTGCCGTTGTCCGCGACCGATATCCTGCGTCCCGCGCGCCTGGTCAAGGCGGAGGCCCTGCCCAAACTGCTGCGCGAGCTCCCGGATGAGTTCCGCTTCTACATCCGCTCGCTGACGTTGGAGCGCGCCGATGCCTTGGCCTTGTGCGAAGCGTTGCTGCACCTGCCGCCGGCGAAGCGCCGCCACCTCTCCGCCCTGGCGGCCTACCGCCTCGCGCGTTTGCGCATGCTCATGGACGCCGACGTCGACGAGGACGGCGCCGAGGCCCACCTGAAGGATGTCCGCCGGGACCTGGTGCGCGTCCAGCAGCTCATCGCCGAAGGCACGCCCGCCATCGCTCACCTCGACCTCGCGGCCGAGGGCTGGCTCGCGCACACCTATCTCTACGGCAAGTCGACCGACTCCGACTACGACCCCGCCGACCGTTCGGCCGATCCCGCGAAGGCTTTGCTGACCTATGTGCGGCTGTGGCAGGCCGGCGACGCGACCGCGGAGGTTTCGATCGAAGAGGGTCTGCGGGTCGTCCTCGAGTCGGGCCAGCTGCAGCCGCTCACTGGCGATCCCGTCCTGCGCCGTCTCACGACCGCCTACCTATGTTCCGCCCGATGGTTAGGCACCGAACTCGGGCGCGACCGAGCCGAGGCGATGGACGCGCGCGCCCGCGCGTGGCTCGCGGCCTTGCAGGCCGCGAAGGTCGACTTCTCCGAGGACGCTGTCCGCCTGGCGG
The DNA here is from genome assembly GCA_947453335.1 of Opitutia bacterium. GTDB lineage: Bacteria > Verrucomicrobiota > Verrucomicrobiia > Opitutales > UBA953 > UBA953. The sequence goes on from CANGFP010000001.1 coordinate 217,230, forward strand.
CCCTGCAGTATCGCCTCGGGGCCTGGGACGCCTGCGCCGCCACGCTGCGCTCCGCCCCGGTGGACGACGCCACCGCGCGCTTCCTGCGGACGCGCCTTCGGCTGCGCGCGGGCGACCTCGTCGGCGCCGAGCAGACGCTCCGTCCGCTGGCCGCCGAGCCCGAGAAGGTCCGTCCGCCTGGCCCGGCCGGCGAGAACGAATACCACGGCCCGCCGTTCTTCGCCTTCCATGCGGTCGAATTGGACGGACCGGCCTCCGCGGCCGACCCGACCGAACCCGATGGACCGGACCTCGGACATGGTTTCCTGACGCAGCAGCACGACGCCTACACCTGGGACTTCACCCAGCAGGTCGGCGCCATCAGCCGGGCGCGGGCCGAACTGGCTTTGCTCGAGCTGCATCACGGCCGTTACGTCACGGCGATGAACCTCTTCTACCGCGAGGGCCTGCAGAGGGACGGCGATTACGTCGCCGAGTGCGTGCTCACGACCGCCGAGCTCCAGGCCGCCGTCGATGCGGCATGGAGTTCCCCGGTGGACTTCGGTAAGGGCGGCTCCGTCCATGACTACGGGTTGGGCACCGGCGCGCATGTCCGCGCGCTGCTCGGCCGCCGGCTCTTCCGCGAAGGCCGCTGGGAGCAGGCGGTCCCGTACCTCGGCGAAGAATACCAGAAGTCGCTCCGCCAGTTCATCTCCTTGATGCGCGTCGCGCAGGACCCGAACCTCCCCGCGAAGGCGCGCGCCGACGCCTATTGGAAGGCCGCCCTGAATGTCCGCACCTACGGCGAGGAGTACCTCTTCTGCAGCTTCGGCCTCGAATGGACCGCCGCCGCCGATCGCCATTGGTTCGACCCGGGCGGCCTGCCGCGCGCCCGGGTGCGCCCGATCCTGGACGAGCCGGAAAGCCTCCTTGCTCCCCCCGGAGACGACGAAGTCAGGCGCGTCGACGCGTGGATCGCCCAGCATCTCGAGCGCCCTGTCCGGGCGCATCGCGACGCCCGCTACGAGTTCTACCGGCTCGCGCTCGAGGCCGCGGCGCAGCTGCCTGACGACGACCTCGCCGGCGCGCAGATCCTGCAGAGCGCCGGCAACGCCTTGAAGTACCGCGAGCCCGGCGCCGCCCGCGCCGCCTACCGCGAGCTCGCCACCCGATTCCGCGGCACCCCCTTGGGCGCCGCCGCGCACCGGGCGCGCTGGTTCTCGGCCTACGCCGTGCCCGCCGACCCCGAGTGGGTGGCCAAACTCAGCAGACTCAAATGACCATCCCGCTCCACTGGCACACCGAACCCCTGCTCCTCGCGCTCGTCGTCGGCGTCTCCTGGGCCTATGCCTTGGCCACCGGCCCGCTGCGCGCCCGCTGCGCGCCTGGCCTGGACCGCTACCCGCGCGCGCACGCCGTCTGCTTCCATCTCGGCGTCGGCGTCGCCTACCTCGCCGTCGGGTCGCCGCTGGACCAGGTCGGCGAAGCCTTCCTGTTCTCGGCGCACATGCTGCAGCACATGCTGCTCATCTACGTCGCGGCCCCGCTGCTCGTCCTCGGGCTGCCGCCGGAGCTCACCGACCCTTTCCTCGAGGCGCGCCCGTGGTTGCTGCGCGTCGCCCGCTTCCTGGTCCATCCCGTGGCGGCCGGCTTGCTGTTCAACTTCATCTTCTCGGTCTGGCATTTCCCGGAGCTCTACGAAGCCGCCTTGCGCGACCGCTCCCTGCACATCATCGAGCACTGGCTGATGTTCCTGCCGGCGGTGCTGATGGTCTGGCCGCTGCTCTCGCGTTCGCGTGTCCTGCCGCGCATCAGCTTCGGCGGTGCCATGGTCTATTGCTTCATCCTCATGATCGCCGACCTGCCGCTCTGGGCCGCGCTCATCTTCGGCGAGCACCCCATCTTCGAGACCTACCGCCTGGCCCCCCGGATCTGCTCCTTGAGCGCCTCCTCCGACATGGTCCTCGGCGCCGCGATCATGAAGGGCTTCAACGAAGTCTTCGCCTTGGTCAACATGGCCTGGGCGTTCTTCGCCTGGTACCGCCGCGACCGCTGAGGCCTCAGTGCTTCGACGCGCGGCGCAGGAGGACGAGCGCCACGCCGACCACGATGAGGTTGGGTATCCAGATCAGGAGGTCGGGGCGCAGCGCCGGGTTCTTCACCCAGGCGGCCGCGGAGCTCAGGATGTAGTAGCTGAGCGCGACCGCGAGGGCGACCGCGGCGTTGACGAACGTCTCGGAGCGGCCGACGCGCACGGCGAGCGGCACGGCGAGGAGCGACAGGGAGAAGATGGAGAACGCCGAGGCCAGGTGCGACATCAGCTGCGTGCGCGGCATCATCCTGCATTCCGCGAGCTTCGCGGGCGAGGCGTCGACCGGCACCTGCCAGCCCTTGTCCATGAGCGCCAGCAGCTCGGACGTCGTGTGCCAGCGGAGCTTCTTCTCGTAGCCGCTGCCTTCCTTGAACACCCCGCTGACCGGGAACTCCAAGGGGGCCTGGCCGGCTTCCTTGGTCACGGAAGGGAAGCGGAAGGCGTCGTCGCCGGGCCGGCGCGTGTCGACCTGGGCCGAGAGGGCGACCAGGCGCAGGACCGCCGTGCCGTCGGGCTTGTCGACCTTGGTGAGGCGCCCTTCGGCGGTGTGGATCGTCTCGAAGAGCCGGCCGTGCTCGTCGAGGCGCCAGATCCACAGGTCGCGCAGCACCGCCCCATCCCGCTCGCGCGCGTGGATGATGAGTCCCTTGAACTTCCGGTTGATCTCGCCGGGCGTGATGATGCTCGCCGGGTTGTCCTTCACGGAGCCCATCAGCAGGCGGCGGTATTCGTCGTTGGAGCGGGTCGCGACCTCGAGGTTCATCCAGGCGGCGAGCGCGGCGAGGACGGCGGCCAGCGCCAAGGCCGGCGCGGCGATGCGGGCCAGGCTGAGGCCGCCGGCCTTCATCGCGGTCAGCTCATGCTGCGCGCCCATGCGGCCGAAGGCCATGAGCACGCCGGTGAGCATCCCCATCGGCAGCACGTAGGGGACGAGACCCGGGAAGAGCAGGCCGACGAGCTGGAAACCTTCCCAGGTGGTGACGCGGCCGGAGGCGATGGCCCCCGCGACCTGGCTAAGCACGTTGCCCGCGGCCATGACGAAGACGAACGCCCCCGTCGCCACGCCGGCGGAGAGGGCGGTCTCGGTCAGGACATGGCGATCCAGGATGCGCACGCGTCCATCCAAGCCTACGCCACGGGATTGTCCAAGGACAAAGCCTTAGGGCGCCTGCTTCTGGTCGAGGTTCGCCGGCAGGCCGCCGCCCCAGATCGGCTCGAGCTCGGTCGACTTCACCCAGCCACCCTTGCCGTCGGCGGAGGTCACGTAGGTGTGGCCATGGAAGCTGCGTCCGGTCCGGAGGACGTCGCCTTCGGCGGTGCCGTTGACGGTTTCGCCCAGCACGGTCGGGGTCAGCTTCACCGCGACGTCTGGGCGGCGGACCACGGCCCGGTTGGCCAGGGTGTACGCACCATAGAGTCCGGGGATGCAGAACGCGAAGAGCGTGGCGCTGGTCACGAGGATGCGCTGGTTCCACTCGCCAGGCGCCTGGCGGCGCAGGCGCGGGAGCAGCAGCGTCAGCAAGGTCCCCCAGAAGCCTAGGGCCGCCAGGATGAGCCAGAAGTCGGCGCCGAGCAGCCCGGCGTAGTTCTCGGACCAGGTCTGCGTCGGACGGTCGGTTCCGCCGGAGCCTTGCGCATGCCTGACGCCCGCCAACGCGACGGGGTCGCGCGGGTCGAGCAGGAGGGCGCGCTCCCAGCAGACCATCGCCCGGCCTTTATGCCCAAGTTTCCATTCCGCGTTCCCCAGCGCGGCCAGGAGGTCGGCGGTGACGCCGTCGCGGCGGGCCTGCGCGGTCCAGGCCTCCAGCGCGCCCACGTAGTCTCCGCGGGCGTAGGCCGCCTCGCCGTCGCCGGCGAGCAGCGGGACCACGGCGCCGGCCAGCAGGAGGATGGTCAAGCGGAGAAGCCGGTTCATAGCTGGGCCTCCAGGGTGTTGAGCATGGCCTGCAGGCGGGCGTCGTCCTCGACGGAGCGGCGGACGTCCTTCGCGCCGTATCTCTCGCCGTCGGCGGCGAGGAAGACCTCCGCCAGCAGGTCGGCGTCGGCGCTGGGCAGGACGCGGAGGATGTCGCCTTGCGTGAGCGCGCGGGGCTCGGCGCCGAGCAGCGCCGCGGCGCCGGCGCGGAGGCCGTCGGTGACCGCGCGCGCGTAGGCGGCGGCGTCCTGTTGGCGCAAGGCCGCGGCCGAATCGCGGCGGGCGCGGCGCACGGCCTGGCGGGCGCGGCGGCGGACGAGGACTTCGGGATGCGCCGCGAGGTAGCCGACGACGCCGACGACCGCCGCGGAAAGCAGCACCCCGGCGAGCAGGGCGGTGTTGGACAGCCAGAAGGGTTTCGAGGCCGCGAGCGGTTCGATCTTCGCGACCCCCTTGGCGCCGGCGGAGACCTGCGGCGCCAGCAGGCCGGTCACGGCCTTGGCCGTCGGCGCGCCGACCTTGGCGGACGGATCGATCGACACCAGCTCGACCTTCGCGGGGGCGTTGCCGGAGACCTTCACGTTGACCGGGATGAATTCGACCGACTCGAACGCCTTCTTCTCCGGATCGAACGTCGAGAAGCGGACCGCCGGGGTCTTGAGTTCGCCGGGGACGCGCGGCAGCAACGTGTAGACGAAGGTGCGGCGGTCTTCGCCGCGGCGCTGGCGCTTCTCGCTCAGCGGAGCCACGTCCCAGACGTCGGAACCGGGGATCTCCGGCGGCACGATGCGCTCCAGGTTGCCTTCGCCCACGAGCGTCAGCTTCAGCTGGATCGGTTCGCCCACCTCCGGGAAACGGTTCGAGACGTCGGGGGGCGTGGCCTCCAGCTTGCCGATGGAGCCGCACCAGTCCGCCGGCCGGCCGGTCTCCGGCACGTGCTCGACGGTCAGGCGCCGGCGGAAGTTGAACGGCCGGTCGCGGCCGGCGGCGTTGAGCGAACTGATGCGGTCGCCGGTGTTGACCAGCATGATGCCGCTGAGGTTGAGCTCGCTCTGGCCGGCGCGGATGGGCGTGAGCTCGAACGGTTTCGTCAGCCCATGGCCGTCGGGGAGCGGTTGCGTGTAGGAGGAGCCTTCGGTCTGGAAGTTGAAGCCCTCGGCCTCGCATTCGAGGCCGAACGTGCCCGTGACCGTCTCCTGCTCGCTGCCGCGCATGACGACGCTGCCGGCGATCTTCTCGCCGACGTAGAAGGTGCGGACGGGCAGGGCGAGCTCGGCGCGGGCGCGGCCTTCCTTGCGGTAGCCCGTCTTGGCGCTGACCGTCAGGGTGATGTCGGGAACCTTGACCATCTGCGCGGGGAAGCGCGCGTTGAAGGCCGGAAGGACGTAGGCGCCTTCTTCCTCGGGTGCGACGCCGGAGAAGTTTAGCACGGCTTCGGTCGCGTTGGCCCGGAAGACCTGGCCGGAGAAGCGCAGCGCCATGCCGCGCGGCGGCCGGATCTCCTTGCCCACCTGGTTGGCAGGTCCAAGGACGTCGTCGGACTCGATGCGGACCTGCAGGCGGAAGGGTTGGCCGGGACCGCAGACGGTCGGCGTGATCTCCCAGCTGACGTGGTTTTCGGCGCGGAGGCCGAGCGCGCCGCAGGCGAAGAGGAGGAACAGGAGCAGGGCGCGCATCTCAGTAGTCCTTTTTCCTCGGGTCGTTGGAAGGCTTGCTGCCGCCGGGGCCGTTGCCGGGCTGGTCGCCCGTCGGCATCTTGCGGCCGAACTCGCCCTTGAGGCTTTCGAGCGCGCCGCGGGCCTCCTGCTCGGACATGCGCTTCTCCTGGCCCTCGCGCGGGTCGGTCTTGCCGCCCTTGCCGGTCTTCGGCTTCTGCATGCCTTCAGGCAGGAAGTTCTCGTCGTCGTCGCCTTCGCCTTCCGCGTTCTGCGGCAGCTTGTCGGGAGGGATGCGCTTGGCCAGCTCGCGGATGACGTCGCGCAGCTCCTCCTGCTTCCTGCGCTGGTCGGCGATGGTCTCCTCGAGCGCGAGCGTCTCCTTCTTCAGCGCGCGGAGGAGCTCCTCGATCGCCTCGGCGTTGCGCAGCGAGGGCTCGTCCTGCGCGTCGAGCTCATGGGCGCTCCGGAAGTCCCCGACTGAGCGGATCCAGCTGGCGACGACCCCGGCGCGCTTGGCGACCATGGCCTCCTCCTTGGGGATCAGCTTCTTGACCGTGCGGTAGGTGCTGATGCCGCCGCCGAGGGCTGACACGGCCGGCACGAAGTCGGGCTCCTTGCCCGCGGCCTTGGCCTTGTCGAGGATCTCGATCTGGTCCTTCATGTCCGAGATGTCCGCGTCGGCGGCCTCGAGGTAGGAGCGGGCGATGGAGAGTTCGGTGACGTCGCCGGAGGTCTTGCCGCCGAGCGCGGCCTTGCCGCGGCCGAAGCGCACGTGCCCGAGGTTGTGCAGCGCCGGCACGCGCAGGTCGTCGTCGTTGCGCATCAGCGAGGCCTTGAGGGCCTCCTCCGCGCCGGCGAGGTCCCCCTGCTGCAGGCGCAGCGTGCCGCGGTTGTGGAGCTCGCGCGCGTCGAGCAGGGCGAGTTCGTCCGGGGCCTTGTCCGCCGCGAAGGCCGAGGCGGCGAGGAGAAGCAAGGTCAGCGGCGTTTTCATCGGGCGGACGGGCGGCGGGTGGAGAAGAGGGACTCGAGCACCACGAGGGCGAGGGCGAGGGACAGGAACCATTCCTCCCGCGGGACGCCGCGGCGCGTCGCGCCGGTGCCGTCGGTGCCGGCCTGGATCGCGAGACGGAGCGCTTCCATCCCTTCGCCGGCCTGGCCGAGGCGGATGAAGCGGCCACCGGTGGCCTCGGCGACCTTGGTGAGGGTCTCCTCGTCGAGGCGGCTGCGGATCTCCTCGCCGCCGGCGTCCTTGAGGGTGTCGGGCGTGCCGAGGGCGCTGATGACGGTGATCGGTCCGCCCGCGGGCGTGCCCACGCCCACGGCGTGGACCACGAGCCCTTGGCGCGCGAGCTTCTTGGCCGCGTCGACGCCGCCGGATTCCAGGTCCTCGCCGTCGGTCAGCAGCAGCACGAGCTTGCGGTTGCGGTTCTTGGCGAAGGCCAGCTCGGCTTCCTCGAGCGCGCGGCCGATGTCCGTGCCGGGCACCTGGATGCTCGTGGTGTCGGTCTCGGTCAGCGTGCGGAAGAACGCGTCGTAGTCGCGCGTCAGCGGGCATTGCAGGAAGGCCTGGCCGGAGAAGGCCACGAGCCCGACGCTGCCGGTGCCCTTGCGGCGCACGAAGTTCGCGATGGAGGCCTTGGCGCGGGCGAGGCGGTTCGGGCGCATGTCCGCCACGAGCATCGACTTCGAGACGTCGAGCACGAAGACGACGTCTTCGGTGGTCGCGCGCTGCTCGGTGACCTCGACGCCCCAGCGCGGGCCGGCGAGCGCGACGCCGATGAGGGCGAGGGCGCCCGTGACCGCGAGGTCCTTGGTGAGCCGGCGCGTCGTGGAGTAGCCGGCGGTGAGCCGGCCCAGCAGGCGTTCCGCGGCGAACGCGGCCAGGCCGAGGCGGCGGCGCCGTTCGGTCCAGCGCAAGGCGCCGAAGGCCGCGGCGGCGGCGAGCGCGGCGACGGCGAGGAGCCCCGGGGACTCGAAATGGAAGTCGGTGAAGTCCATCGGTCAGGGCGCGCGCGGGCGGTGGAGCGCGAGCGCCAGCTCGGCGAGGAGCAAGGCGAAGGCGGCGGCGATCCAGGCGAAGCGGTGGCTTTCGTAGGTCACGCTTTCGCGGATCTTCACCTCGGTGCGTTCGAGGCGGTTGATCTCCTCGTAGACGCGCGCCAGCTCGTCCTTGTCGAGCGCGCGGTAGAAGCGGCCGTTCGTCAGCTTGGCCATCTTGTCGAGCATCTCGTAGTTGGCCGGGTTGATCGTCTGCATCGGGATCGTCTTCCCGAAGGGGTCGCGGAGGAGCGTGCCCGTGCGCAGGTCGAACTGCGGGAGGACGGTGGGCTCGTTCTTGCCCAGGCCCACGGTGTAGAGGCGGATGCCCAAGGCCGCCGCGAGCTCGGCCGACGGCACCGGCAGGATGGCCTTGCTCATGTTGTCGTCGCCGTCGGTGAGGAGGATGAGGACCTTGGAGTTCCTGCCCTTCAGGTTCTTCATGCGGTCGATGGCCATGGCCACGCCGTCGCCGATGGCCGTGCCGGCCTCGCGGATGATCCCGATGTGCATGCGGTCGACGCCCTTGCCGACCCATTCCTTGTTGATCGTGATCGGGCTCAGCAGGTACGGTTTGCCCGAGAAGACCACGGCGCCGATGCGGTCGTCGGGTCGCTTCGCGAGGAAGTCCTTGATGACGCTGTGGCTGGCCTGCCAGCGGGTGACCTCTTCCCGCGGCGTGCTCATGTCCAAGGCCATCATCGACCACGAGAGGTCGATCACGAGCATGATGTCGAGTCCTTCGGTCTCGCGTTCGATCTCCTTGCTGACGGTGCGCGGGCCGGCGAGCGCGACGATGAGCGCGGCGACCGTGGCGAGTCGGAGAAACGCGCGCAGCGCGCCGGCGCCTTCGCGGACGGGTCCCGAGACGCTGCGCAGCAGGCCGACGTCAGGGTAGAGCAGGGCGGCGGCCCGGCCGGCCTGGCCGCGCAGCCACGCGTAGAGCGGAAGCAACGCGAGCAGCAGCAGCGCCCACGGGTGTTCGAACTCGAAGCCCAGGTCGGTCATGCGCGGTCCTTTCCAGGCAAGGGTGGCGGGCCCGGCGGTTCGGCGGGAGGGACGACGAGGACGGTCGCTCCTAAGGGCGTGGATACGACGACCGGCGCCGGCGCGACCGCCTGACCGGCGAAGGCCCTGCGGGCGGCCTCGATGCGGGTGACGGCCTCACGGGCCTGGGTGATGAGGAGGTCGGGCGCGGCGTCGGCGCCGGCGAACTTCGCGAGGTCGGCGGTCTGCAGCGCCGTCAGCAGCAGGCTGCGCGCGGGCAGGTAGACCGGCCGGCCGGCGAGGCGGCCGGCGAGCTCCTCGGTCGAGAGTCCGGCCGGCAGCCCGTCGTCGGTCGCCGCGAGGAACCCGCGCAGCGCCTGCGAGACGAGGGCCGCGGCGGCCGGGCCCGCGGCGCGGTCGGCCTGCTCCAGCGCGGCTTCGAAGGCCTGCTGGGCGTTGGTCCGCGCAGGACGGGCGCGGCGTCGGCGGTGCAGTTCGAGCAAGGCCAAAGCGGCTACCAGCGCGACGCCGCCGGCGAGCGCGCCCCAGTAGGATTCGAGCCAGCTCGGCGGGATGGTCGCGCGGGGGCCTTGCAGCACCAGGATCGTCTCGTCGGCGGCGAAGAGCATCAGCGGCGACGGCGGCGACGCTCGAAGAAGCGGCTCAGGGTGGGGGCGACCGACGCCTCGGCGTCGAGGCGCACGACGTCGACGCCGGCGCGGCCGAGCGCGGCGCCCACGTCGGCGAGGCGGGCCTGGGCGGCGGCCGTGAAGCGCGCGCGGACCGCGGCGGAACCGGTGTCGACCTCGCGGATCTCGCCGGTCTCGGCGTCCTCGAGGGCGACCACGCCGACGTCGGGCAGCGCGTGTTCGCGTTCGTCGACGAGCTGCACGCAGGCCGTGTCGTGGCGCGCGTTGAGTTCGCCGACCGCGGCGGCCATGGCGTCGTCGCCTTCGGGGCCCGCGAGGAAGTCGGACAGCACGAAGACCATCGCGCGGCGCTTGAGGGCGCGGGCCAGGCGGCGCATCGGCGCGGCGAAGGCCGTGCGGCGGGAGACGGCCGGGTGTTCGAGCACGTCGCGCACGATGCGGAGGACGTGCCGGCGGCCCTTCTTCGGGGGGATCCAGAGCTCCTCGCGGTCGGTGAACAGCAGCAGGCCGACCTTGTCGCCGGCCTTGAGGGCGGAAACCGCGAGCGCCGCGGCGACCTCGGCGGCGCGCTCGCGCAGCGTCACGCGGCCCGAGCCGAAGCCCGCGGAGCCGGAGACGTCGACGGCCAGCACCATCGTCAGCTCGCGCTCCTCGCGGTGCAGGCGGATGAACGGCTTGCCCGTGCGGGCCGTGACGTTCCAGTCGAGGGCGCGGACATCGTCGCCCGGCACGTATTCGCGCAGCTCCTCGAAGTCCGTGCCGCGGCCCTTGTAGCGGGAAAGGTAGGCGCCGACCATCGCGTCGTTGACCATGCGCGCGGCCACCACCTCCACGCGCTGGGCGCGGCGGAGGGTGTCCTGGGCGGAGGTCGGGACGACGGGGTCCAACGGAGCGGCGGGCGGTTAGGGGACCTTCACCGCGTCGAGCACGCGGCGCACGATCGCATCGGCGTCGACGCCCTCGGCGTCGGCCTCGTAGGTGAGGATGAGGCGGTGGCGGAGCACGTCGGGCGCGATGTCCTTGATGTCCTGGGGCGTCACGTGGTCGCGGCCCTGCAGGAAGGCCCAGGCCTTGGCGGCGAGGGTGAGGTTGATGGTCGCGCGCGGGGAGGCGCCGAACTGCACGAGGTGCTTGAGGTCAGGGCCGCCTTCATGATGGCCGCGCGTCGCGAGCACGAGCGAGACGATGTAGTCGCGGACGGGGTCGGCGACGTGCACGGCGTCGACGGCCTGGCGGGCGGCGAGGATCTCCTGCTGGGAGATGACCGGCGTCACGTCGAGCTTGGGCGCGGTCGTGGCCATCGCGTCGAGGATCCTGCGCTCCTCGTCGCGCGTCGGATAGCCGATGTTCAGCTTCAGCATGAAGCGGTCGACCTGGGCTTCGGGCAGCGGGTAGGTGCCCTCCTGGTCGATCGGGTTCTGCGTCGCGAGGACGAGGAAGGGCGCGGGCAGCTTGTGCGTCTCGCCGCCCAACGTGACCTGGCGTTCCTGCATCGCCTCGAGCAGGGCGGACTGCACCTTGGCGGGCGCGCGGTTGATCTCGTCCGCGAGGATGAAGTTCGCGAAGATCGGGCCCTTCTTCACGCTGTATTCGCCGGACTTCGGATCGTAGATCAGCGTCCCGACGATGTCGGCGGGAAGGAGGTCGGGCGTGAACTGGATGCGGGCGAAGTCGGCCTGCACCGTCTGGGCGAGCGTGCGCACCGAAAGCGTCTTCGCGAGGCCCGGCACGCCTTCGAGGAGGACGTGGCCGTTGCCGAGCAGGCCGATGAGCAGGCGGTCGACCAGGTATTGCTGGCCGACGACGACGCGGGCGACCTGTTCACGGAGCCGGGGCACCCAGGTGCCGGCGGCGTTGATGGTGTTGGACATGGGGATGGGGTTGAAAGCGTAGGGGTACGGGGAACCAACGGGCGGTTCTCCGCGCAACTGCCGACCTGAAAGCGTCCGGGGGTCCCGGATTCGTCTACCTACTTAACAAGAGCCTTGGGACTTAACAACCGCTGCTTTGATGAAGGCCGCGAAAAGCGGGTGGGGGCGGTTGGGCTTGGACTGGAACTCGGGATGGTACTGGACGCCCACCATGAAGGGGTGGTCCTTGACCTCTACGATTTCGACCAGGCCGCTCTGGGGGTTGGTCCCGCCGACGAGGAGACCCGCGGCCTCCAGTTTTGAGCGATAAGCGTCATTATACTCGAACCGGTGCCGGTGCCGCTCCTGGATGACGTCCTGACCGTAGGCGGCGCGGGACTTGCTGCCGGGGGTGAGGGCGCAGTCGTACTGGCCGAGGCGCATGGTACCTCCCTTGGTGACGACGGTCTTCTGCGACTCCATCAGGTGGATGACCGGATTGGCGGTCTGGGGATTGAACTCCGTGGAGTGGGCGTCCTTGAGTCCGAGCACGTTCCGGGCGAATTCGATGACGGTGATCTGCATGCCGAGGCAGAGGCCGTAATAGGGGACCTTGCGCTCACGGGCGAAGCGCGCCGCGATGACCTTGCCCTCGACGCCGCGGTTGCCGAAGCCGCCGGGGACCAGGATGCCGTCGAGGCCTTCGAGCTGGGCCGTGCCTTTCGTCTCGAGGTCCTCGGCGTCGATGCGGACCACCTCGACCGCGGCCTCGTTGGCGATGCCGCCGTGCGTGATGGATTCGTAGACCGACTTGTAGGCGTCCTGCAGCTCGATGTACTTGCCGACGACGCCGACGCGCACGCGGTGCTTCGGTTCGAGCAGGCGGCGCACGATCTCGCGCCAAGGCGCGATGTCCATCGGCGCGCACTGCAGGCCGAGGCGCTTGACGACGACTTCGTCCATGCGCTGTTCGGCGAGCTGCATCGGCAGCTCGTAGATCGAGTGCTCGACGTCGCGGCATTCGAAGACGCAGTCGGCGCCGACGTTGCAGTAGAGGGAGAGCTTCTGGCGGTTGTCCTCGCCGATGGGGCGGTCGGTGCGGCAGACGAGGAGGTCGGGCTGGATGCCGATCTCGCGCAGCTTCGCGACGGACTGCTGGGACGGCTTCGTCTTGAGCTCGCCCGCGGCCTTGATGAAGGGCACCAGCGTGCAGTGCAGGAAGGCCACGTTCTCGCGGCCGGCGTCGTGCTGGAACTGGCGCAGGGCCTCGAGGAAGGGCAGGCCTTCGATGTCGCCGGTGGTGCCGCCGATCTCGGTGATGAGCACATCGACGCCTTCACCGCCCTTGAGGATGCGGTCCTTGATCTCGTTGGTGATGTGCGGGATGACCTGCACGGTCTTGCCGAGGTAGTCCCCGCGGCGTTCCTTCTGGATGACGGTCTCGTAGACCTGGCCGGAGCTCAGGCTGTTGAGGCGGGAGAGGACCCCGGAGGTGAAGCGTTCGTAGTGGCCCAGGTCGAGGTCGGTCTCGGCGCCGTCGTTGAGGACGTAGACTTCACCATGCTGGTAGGGGCTCATGGTGCCCGGATCGACGTTGAGGTAGGGGTCGAACTTCTGGATGCGGACCTTCAGGCCGCGGCATTCCAGCAGGGCGCCGAGGGCGGCGGCGGTGAGGCCTTTGCCGAGGGAGGAGATGACGCCGCCGGTGACGAAAATGTACTTCATGAAAAGAGGTCGAGCAGGTGTGAAAATGAGGCAAAAAGATAAGACCGGCTGGTCCGCGTGACGGTAGGCCGGTCTGGACTTTCGTATGTCATTGGGACGCAAAAGGGAGGCAAGCGGTTTTTCCGGGACTTCAGGGGCGGTCGGGGGGCCGCCCTATGAGCGATTTTCACGGACTACCCGTCCCTGCCTAATACCTCCCCGAAAACCCCCGTCCGTAGTGGGCAGGGGTCGGTCCACCTATTTGATGCTTTTTGTCTTAGGCACCCCTGTCCGCCCACCTCCTCTCCTTATGTCCGCCAGTTCCTGTTGTTCCTGCTGCCGTCCCGCTTCGATCGGGAAGAAGGTCGTCATGGCCCTTTCGGGTCTCGTCCTCGCCGGCTTCGTCCTCGGCCACATGTCGGGTAACCTCCTGATGTTCAAGGGCCCCGAGGCCATCAACGCCTACGCCGCCTGGCTGCACGCCAACAAGGGCCTGCTCTGGGGCGCGCGCATCGTGCTGGTCGTCAGCACCCTCGCCCACCTCTGGACCGGCATCCAGTTGACCCTTGAGAACCGCGCCTCCCGCGATGGCGGCCCGGCCGTCGACGCGACTCGCCGCGCGACTCTCTCATCCCGCACGATGCCTTACTCCGGCGTGGTCATCCTCGCCTTCGCGGTCTTCCACCTCCTGCACTACACCTTCCGCACGGTCGCCCTCGGTGGCGTCGAGTTCGGCGACAACGTCCACGGGATGCTGATCGCCGGCTTCTCCAGCAAGCCCGTCGCCGTCTTCTACATCGTCAGCATGATCCTGCTCTGCCTGCACCTCAGCCACGGCGTCAGCAGCGTCTTCCAGACCCTTGGCCTGCGCAATGAACGCTGGCGGGCCCGCCTCGATTGCCTCGCCCAGCTCTACGCGTGGGTCGTCGCCCTCGGCTTCATCTCCATCCCTCTCGCCGTCCTCCTCGGCCTCCTGAAGTAAGTCCCATGAAACTCGACTCCAAGATCCCCGCCGGCCCGTTGGCCGACAAGTGGAACAACCACAAGGCCAAGCTCCGCCTGGTGAACCCGGCCAACCGCCGCAAGTACCACATCATCGTGGTCGGCTCCGGTCTCGCGGGTTCCGCCGCCGCCGCGTCCTTCGCCGAGATGGGCTATGAGGTCTCCTGCTTCTGCTACCAGGACAGCCCGCGCCGCGCGCACTCGATCGCCGCGCAGGGCGGCATCAACGCCGCCAAGAACTACCAGAACGACGGCGACAGCGTCCGCCGCCTCTTCCAGGACACCATCAAGGGCGGCGACTACCGCGCCCGCGAGGCCAACGTCTACCGCCTGGCCCAGGTCTCGGCGAACATCATCGACCAGTGCGTCGCGCAGGGCGTGCCCTTCGCCCGCGAATACGGCGGCCTCCTGGCCAACCGCTCCTTCGGCGGCGCGCAGGTCTCCCGCACCTTCTACGCCCGCGGCCAGACCGGCCAGCAGCTCCTCATCGGCGCCTACTCCGCGCTCTCCCGTCAGATCGGCCTCGGCACGGTGAAGATGTACACCCGCCACGAGATGCTCGACCTCGTCCTCGTCGACGGCAAGGCCAAGGGCATCGTCACGCGCGACCTCGTCACCGGGGCCGTCGAATCCTGGTCGGCCGACGTCGTCGTGGTCTGCACCGGCGGCTACGGCAACGTGTTCTACCTCTCCACCAACGCCCAGGGCTGCAACGTCACCGCGACGTTCCGCGCCCACCGCCGCGGCGCCGGCTTCGCCAATCCCTGCTACACGCAGATCCACCCGACCTGCATCCCGGTGCACGGCGAGGACCAGTCCAAGCTCACCCTGATGTCCGAGTCGCTCCGCAACGACGGCCGCGTCTGGGTGCCGAAGGACAAGGCCGACTGCGGCAAGCCCGCCGCCGAGATCCCCGAGGACGCCCGCGACTACTACCTCGAGCGCAAGTACCCGAGCTACGGCAACCTCGCCCCGCGCGACATCGCCTCCCGCGCCGCGAAGGAAGTCTGCGACGAAGGCCGCGGCGTCGGCCAGCTCGTCGACGGCAAGCGCCTCGGCGTCTACCTCGACTTCTCCGCCGCCATCAAGCGCCTCGGCGAGGCCGAGGTCCGCGCCCGCTACGGCAACCTGTTCGACATGTACGAGAACATCACCGGCGAGAACGCGTACAAGCAGCCGATGCGCATCTTCCCGGCCGTGCACTACACGATGGGCGGCCTCTGGGTGGACTACAACCTGCAGTCCAACATCCCCGGCCTCTTCGTCGGCGGCGAAGCCAACTTCTCCGACCACGGCGCGAACCGCCTCGGCGCCTCCGCGCTGATGCAGGGCCTCGCCGACGGCTATTTCGTCCTGCCCTACACCGTCACCGACTACCTCGCCGGCGAGAAGCCGGGCAGCCGTCCGTCCGTCGACGCCCCGGAATTCAAGGCCGTGGCCAAGGACGTCAACGACCGCGTCGCCAAGCTCCTCTCGATCAACGGAACGAAGTCCCCGCGCCACTACCACAAGGCCCTCGGTAAGATCACCTGGGAGAAGTGCGGCATGGCCCGCGACAAGGCCGGCCTCGAAGGCGCGATCCGCGACCTCCAGGCGCTCCGCGAGGACTTCTGGAAGAACGTGAAGGTCGTCGGCTCCGGCGACGCCCTCGCCCCCGAACTCGAACGCGCCGGCCGCGTGGCCGACTTCCTCGACTTCGGCATCATGATGTGCCTCGACGCGCTCAAGCGCGAGGAGTCCTGCGGCGGCCACTTCCGCACCGAACACCAGGACGCCGGCGAGGCCAAGCGCGACGACGCGCAGTTCGCCCACGCCGCCGTCTGGGAATGGACCGGCGACGGACAGCTGCCGATCCGCCACGTCGAGCCCCTCGTCTACGAGGAGACCCAACTCTCCACCCGCTCTTACAAGTAAACACCATGGTCCAGGAAAACGGAAAAGAACAAACCCTCGCGCTCAAGCTCCGCGTCTGGCGCCAGCGCCGCGGCCAGCCCGGCGCCTTCGAGGAGCACGCCCTCGCGGCGGTGCCGACCTCGGCCTCCTTCCTCGAGATGATGGACATGCTCAACGAGCAGCTCATCAAGGAAGGCAAGGACACCTTCGCCTTCGACCATGACTGCCGCGAAGGCATCTGTGGCATGTGCTCGATGACCATCAACGGCATGCCCCACGGCCCCATCCCGGGCGTGACGACCTGCCAGCTGCACATGCGCAACTTCCGCGACGGCGAGACGATCACCGTCGAGCCGTGGCGCGCCCGCGCCTTCCCGGTGCTCAAGGACCTCGCCGTCGACCGCTCGGCCTTCGACAAGGTGATCCAGTCCGGCGGCTTCATCACCGTCCGCACCGGCTCCGCCCCCGAGGCCAACAACATCCCGGTGCCCAAGCCCATCGCCGACGAGGCCATGGACGCGGCCGAGTGCATCGGTTGCGGCGCCTGCGTGGCGTCCTGCAAGAACGGCTCCGCGATGCTCTTCGTCGGCGCCAAGATCAACCACCTCAACATCCTGCCGCAGGGCCAGGCCGAGCGCGACCGCCGCACCTTGGCCATGGTGAAGACCATGGACGAAGCCGGCTTCGGCAACTGCACCAACTACGGCGAGTGCCAGGCGCACTGCCCGAAGAGCATCACGCTCGACGTCATCGCCAAGCTGAACCGCGACTACCTCCGGGCCCGCGTGAAGGAGTTCTTCTCCTCCACCGGCAAGCCCTCCAAGGGCGGCGACTGAGCGGCGTTCCGGAGGGCAACGGAAAAGGGACGTCCGTCGGACGTCCCTTTTGTTTCCGGACCTGGCGACCGCGCCTCAGTCGCTGTCCTGCGCGACCAGGTCGTTGGCCTTGGTGATGAGCACGCGGTTGTTGCCGTTGGCCATCTGCAGGGCGTTCGTGAAGGTGTTCAGCTCGGCGAGGTCGTTGAGCGTGATGTCGTAGACGAGCTCGGTCATCATGCCGGCCTGGATGGTCTCCGCGGAGACGAGCTCATGGCTGACGAGGTATTGCTTGAAGGGCGCGGCGAAGGCCTGGTCGTAGTTGAGGTCGTTGCCGACGCGGATGCGCAGGACGTGCGAGCCGCGCTTGGTGCCGAAGAGGGTGATGGTCCCGAGCACGTAGATGACGGCGCAGACGAGCGGGACGGTGATCAGGGCCAGTTCGTACTGGCGGGCGCCGACGGCCAGGCCGGTGGCCATCGCCAGGAAGATGAAGCCGATGTCCCTCGCCTGCGAGACGCTGCGGCGGAAGCGGATGATGGAGAACGCGGCGAACATGCCGAAGGCGGTCTCCTTGTTGCCGTGCACGACCATGATCACCATGGTGACGACGGTGCCGAGGATGATCAGCGTGTTGACGTAGTCCTGGGAGTACTTCGTGCCGCGGTAGGTGACCTTGTAGAGGAGCGCGATGAGGCTGTTGAGGACGAAGCTGAAGAGGATGGCGAAGATGATCTCCTTCACGCCGGGGTGCTGCAGCTGCGCACCGGGGGCGAAGAGGGCGTCGAGGATGCCGTCGCTGTCGGCGACGGATTGGGCCTGGGCGGCGAGGAGGGGGAGGAACATAAGCGGAGAGAAAAAGGGGGTTAGGCGGCGATGGAGAGATGGCGGCCGGAGATGCGCAAGCCTTCGCCGTACTTGCTGAACTGACGAGGGTACAGGCGCAGGTGGCTGAGGTGGGCGGCGAAGGCGTACGGCACGGAGCCGGCGCCCTTGACCTCCATGATGCAATGGTCGGCGGGCAGGACGTATTGGTTGAACCGGCGGTCGTCCACGGTCGGCGTCAGCTCGTCGAAGCGCACGGCGATGTCGTGGTCGAAGGTCACGCGCAGCGGCTCGCGGCCGAGCTCGGCCTCCTCCGGCAGGTGCAGGAAGTAGGCGTGGCGGTCGTAGCGCATGACGCAGGTCGGCCGGAAGCCTTCCTGGGCGACGAGGCGATGGACCTCCTCGGCGATCCGGAGGTCGTGCGCGGAGAACGAGGCGTCGGGCCGGGCGCCCTGGGAGACGGCCAGGGCCTGGGCCAGCGTGGTCTGGATCCGGCGCTTCACGCCGCGGCCGTCGGCCTTGTGCTTCACCTCGATGAAGCTCGTGGGCGCGATGGCTCCGTCCAGCGAACCGTAGACGCGCACGCGCAGCTTGCGGCGGGAGGGGATGCCGCGCCACGCGTCCCAGTAGCAGCGCAGGTCGGGCGAATCGTAGTAGAGGCTGACGATCGGGTAGTGGCCGTCCGAGCCGCCATGGGTATCGGGCAACAGCTGGCCGGCGAGGCGCCCGAGCAGCTCGTCGCGCCGTTCGCGGCGGATGAGGAACTTGTACTCGAAGCGGTCGGCGGTGTCCATCGGCTCAGGGGAGGCGCGTCACGGTGACGCTGCCGCGGTCGAGCCAGAGCTCGCCGGCTTCGGCGCGGAGCTCGACGGCGAGCGTCGGGTCGTTGTCGCCGACGGTGAAGTCGACGGAGATGGGCTTCCAGGGGCTGTCGCCGACCAGCGGCGTGGACTTGGCGTCGGTGCTGCTGCCGTGCACGCGGAGGCGTCCGCCCTTGGCGGCGTCGCCGGCGGGCTTGATGCCTTTCCACTGCAGTTTGCCTTCGAGGCGGTAGCGGCCGGGCGAGAGCGAGAGCGGCAGGCGCCAGTCGGAGCCCTTCTCCGCGCCGATCTTGAGGTAGAGGCAATCCTTGCCGGCGTAGGCGGTCTCCTTGGCGTCGCCTTTGTCCGTCGACCAGACCCAGCCGTAGTTGGCCATGCCGAGCACGGCCTTCCCGCCCGGGGCGCGCAGGCGGTAGGCGTCCTCGACCTGCGCCTTCACGTTGTCGAGGCGCGCCTTGATCTCGCGCGCGGCGTCCTTGCCGCGCTGGTCGAAGCGCTTGGCCTCCTCTGGGTCGATGGGCTTGAGCTTCACCTTGAGTTCCGCGGCGACCTCGAGGGCGCGGCGCGGCCAGTCGATGGGCCGCAGGACCTTCTCGTAGACGCCGAAGAACTGCGTCCGGGCGCGCTCACGCATCGTCTTGTCGAAGAGCAGGGCGTTGGGCACGGCCTTGCCGGGCGGCTTGAAGATGTACCAGCGGGGGTCGCCGAACATCTGGTCCATCCCGTGGAGGATGAAGTAGAAGCGGCCGCTGCCGGGGTCCTCGTAGATGCGGTAGTTGTTCTGGTTGAACGAATACCCGTCCCAGTGGCAGAGCACCTGCTCCATCGCGAGGTGGCGGAAGTAGGCGTCGACATCCAGGATCTTCTCCATGCGCTCGAGCCGCTTCGCCGGGTTCGGTTCGGCGACCGCGCCGCAGAGCTCCAGCAGGCGCGACTTCTCGGCGGGGTCGCCCTTGTCGCACTCGAGGTTGGGGTTGATCTCGTTGACGAAGCCGCCGTCGTAGAGGTGGCCGCTGGTGTTCCTGAAGAAGTAGTGCAGGAACTCCCCGTTGAAGCCTTCCTTGAGCACGTACGTGCCGAGGACCTTGTTGTTCAAGGTGACGTAGGCGTGCGTGCAGCGGGAGGCGGGGATGCCGGCGCGGCGGGCCATCTCGCCCGCGAGCTGCTCGTGCAGCATCGTGCCGTCCTGCGCGCAGTTGTTCAGCTGGAACTTCGTGCAGCCGCGGAACTCCTGGGACTTGTGGACCTTGTCGGTGCGGATCGAAAAGCCCGGGCGGTCGTCGTTGATCTGGCGGAAGCTGCCGGCGGAGCCTTTCAGCTTGATGAGGCAGTCCGCGAGGGTCTGTCCGTTGGATTCCTTGAGCGTGAACTTGACGAGGGTGCGCGGGTCCTTGGCCAGCGCCGTCATGCCTTCAGGGGAGATCACCAGGGTGAGCCGCGGGACGATCCCGGCGAAGAGCGCGTCATCCGGCAGGTCGGGTGCCTTGGGCAGGACGGGCGCGGCCGGGACGTCGGGCGCGCCTATCACGGGGGTGTCCGGCGTCGTGGGGGGCGTCTGCGCCGGCAGGGCCGCCGCCAGGCATAAGGCAGCGATCCAAGCGGTGCGGGGGCGACGCGGTTGCTGATGGCTGGAGGGGTGGGCTTCCAAGCGGGGTGGGGGAGGCGCTAAAATGCCCCTGCGATTTTGGGGAGTCAACCCCATGGGGCGGTTGGGAATAAGGTTTATTCCTCAAACCGCCGGAACTTTTTTCGCGCACGGATTTCCGTCAGGGCAACCGCACCAGCTGCACGCTGTTCCGGTCGATCCAAAGTTCGCCGGAGACGCCGGGCGGAAGTTCGGCGACGAGCGTCGGGTCGTTGTCCGTGACGGTGAAATCCAAGGCGACGGCTTTCCACGGCGAGTCCCCGACGAAGGTCGTGGCGGCCGGGCCGACGGCGTCGCCCGAGAGGCGGAGCCGCGCGCCCTTGGCGCCGTTGGCGCCGGGCTTGACGCCCTTGTGCTGGACCTTCGCCTCGAGGCGGTAGCGTCCGGGCGCGAGGCAGAGGGCGAGGCGGAACTCCGCGCGGCCTTCCGGGGTGGCCTGCAGGTAGAAGGTGTCCTTGCCGGCGACGTTCTTCTCCGCGGCCTGGCCTTTGTCCGCCGACGGGAACCAGAGGTAGTTGCCGAGCGCGGCCTTGCCGCCGCCGGGCGAGCGCAGGCGGTACGCATCCTCGAACTGCATCTTCACGAAATCCATCCGCGCGCGGACCTGTTTCGCCCCGTCCTTGCCGCGTTGTTCGAAGCGCTTGGCTTCCGCGGGGTCGATGGCCTGCAGCTTGGCCTTGAGCTCGGCGGCGACCTGTTCGGTCCGGCGGCCCCAGTCGTAGGCGCGCACGACCTTCTCGTAGACCAGGAGGCTCTGCTGGCGGAAGCGTTCGCGGATCGCCGGGGCGTCCTTCGAGGTCCAAAGGGCCTGCGCGACGGCGGTGACGCTCGCGCCGGGGTAGAGCGGGGCGGTGACCGGCGAGGAAAGCACGTAGGCGCGGGGGTTGCTCTGGCCCCACGAGTCGACGCCGAACATGTTGTCCATGCCGTGCATGATGAACACGAACCTGCCGGCGTCGGGGTCCTCGTAGACGCGGTAGTTGTTCGCGCGGTACGAGTAGCCGTCCCCGTGCACCATGATGTTCTCCATGGCCAGGTGGCGCAGGTAGAGGTCGATGTCCAGGCTCCTGGCGACGCGGCCGGCGCGCTTGGCGGCGTCGGGTTCGGCGAGGGCCGCGGCGAACTCCGTGATGCGCGACTTCTCCGCGGGGTCGCCGTGGTCGCATTCCAGTCCGGGGCTGATGTCGTTGTGCAGGCCGCCGTCGTAGAGGTGGCCGCTGGTGTTGCGGAAGAAGTACCGCAGGAACTCGGCGTTGAAGCCTTCCTTGAGGACGTACGTGCCTTGGACCTTGCCGTTGAGGGTGACGAACGCGTGCGTGCAACGGGAGGCGGGGATGCCGGCCTTGCGCGCCATCTCGCCGGCGATCTGCTCGTGGAGGTAGGTGCCGTCCTGGGCGCAGTTGTTGAGCTGGAACTTCGCGCACCCGCGGTACTCCTGGCGTTTGCGCACCTTGTCGGTGCGGATCGAGAGACCCGGGCGGTCCTCGTTGATCTGGCGGAGGCTGCCGGCGGAGCCCTTGATCTTGACCAGGCAATCCTCGTACGTCGCGCCGCCGACCTCCCTCATCGTCATCGGCACCAGCGTGCGCGGCTCCTTCATGAGGCGCTGGATGTTCTCCGGCGCGATCGTCAGCTGGAGGTGCGGCACGAAGCCGGCGAAGAGGGCGTCGTCGTTCTGGTCCGCGGGCCTGGGCGCGACCGGCGCGGCCGGGACGTCGGGCGCGCCGATCGCCGGCGTGTCGGCCGCCGCCAGCGGGAGGCAGCCGCAGGCCAGGGCGAAGCCGAGCGTCGCGAGGTGGGTGGAGGACGGGGCGGACACGCGCGTGGGGTCCGTCCATCTCAGGCCGCCGCCCGCGGGAGTCAACCGCCGCTCCGCCGGCTTTCCCGCAGTGGCGTGTTGCTTCCGGGCGGGTGGCCCATCAATAAAAGGCCATGCGCCCGCTTCTCGCCGCTTCCGCCATGGTTTCGCTCAGCCTGCTCTCCGGTTGCGCGGGTTCCCCGTACGAACCGGCGGAGAAGGCCTCCGGTCTCCATGACGGGCTGGCGTTGGTCGCCCCGGCCAAGGGCACGGTGATCATGCGCAGCCCGGCCAACAAGGTCGCCCTCCTGAAGGCCGCCTCCTACACGGAGCGCGGCACGACGCTCGAGACGCCCGCCGCCGCCAACGCTTCGTTCAGCCTCTTCAACGGCGTCTCCGGCACGGTGCAGGAGAACTCCGGGTTCCGCTTCCTGACCTTGCTCGGCGAGCCGGAAGGCTACAGCAATCCTTTCCGCGTCGAGACCGGCGACGGCAACTACGAGCGCGGCTACTCGATCGTCGAGCTGGAGCTCCAGCGCGGCGGCGTCGACCTCGAGACCGGCTGGCTGAGCGCGCGCAGCGTCTGCGTCGTCCGCACCGAGGTCGGCCTGGTCAGGTACGTCGCCGGGACGGTCGCGATCCGCCTGACGCGCAACGACGCGGGCGAGCCGGTGCTGACGGTGACCTGTCCGCGCGGTTCGGCCGAGGTGTCCTACGTCAACTACACCAAGGACGCGGCGTACGCGAAGGCCGTCGTCCGCGGCGGCTACGTTCAGATCGCGCAGAATCCGACGTCCGGCCGCACGGTCGTCGTCGCGGGCGACGTCGTCCCGGCCAAGCCGGCCTCCAAGTAAGGGTCAGCCTAGGCGCAGCCCGGCCGCGCTTTCGGCGAGTCCGCCGCGGCGGGCGCGCTTCAGCCAGGCTTGTTCGTAGCGGGAA
Source organism: Opitutia bacterium (assembly GCA_947453335.1). Classification (GTDB taxonomy): domain Bacteria; phylum Verrucomicrobiota; class Verrucomicrobiia; order Opitutales; family UBA953; genus UBA953. Next base: position 239,840 of record CANGFP010000001.1, read on the forward strand.
CGGAGCTCGGCGGCCGCCGTCGGGGCGAGCGGGCGACCGGTCGCCCGGCCGAGGCCGGCGCGCGCGAGTTCGAGCCCGACGGCGAGCTCCTCCCTGACGCGGTCGTCCTTGATCGCCGCGACGAGCCGGGCGCTTTCTTCGAGGTAGGCCAGCGAGGCGGCGAGCTCCTTGGCGTCGACGCCGGCGACGAAGCCGGCGAGAGCCTCGGGCGCCGCGGTCAGGAAATCCCAGGTGAGGCTCTTGTTGCGGTTGGCCTTGGCGATCTGGCCGTCGAGCCGCCCGAGGTGCGCGAGGGCCGCGGCGACGGCGCCGCCATCCTTTGCGTCCAGTCCGCCGAGGATCCCGCAGGCGGCCGCGTCGTCGGTCTGCTGGTTCGCCGCGCCGCACCAGGCTTGCGCGAGGCCCGCGGCCATCGGCAACCATGCGGTCGGCCAGGGCTGGTGCGAGCCGTTGTCTCCCCAAGTGGTGACGAGGACACCCTGGGCGCGGTGGCGCGCGGCGGCGGCGACGGCTTCGCGTTGGTTGGCCAGCGCGTTGTCCAGCCGGCCGGTGAAGCTCTGCCAGGCGCTGGTGCCGGGCGCGACGAGGTAGGCCCGGCCGAGCTCCTGCAGCCGACCGCATTGCGCCGCGAACGGATGGCCGGCGTCGTAACCCCAGACGACGGGGGTGGCGTCGACCGGTGCGTCCTGCGCGAGCGCGAGGTCCTCGAGGAGGATGTCGCCCCAGAACTGCGGGGTGCGGCCGCGGCCGGAGGCGAGCGCGCAGATGCGGCGCAGGTGGTCGAGGTAGACGCGGTGCTTGCCGCGCGCGGCGACGGCGGCCTTGCTGTGGCCTTGGCCGAGTTCCCATGGTTCGTCGCCCCCGAGGTTCACCTGTCGGCTGCGGAAGCAGGGCAGGTAGGCGTCGAGGAGCTCCGCGACGAAGGCGAGCGAGGCGTCGTCGGGCTTGAGCGTGCCGGGGAACTCCTTGAACTGTCCGGTGAGCGGATGGATCCAGCCTTCGGGGCATTCGGCGAGCGCGCGGTAGCGCGGGTGGCGCAGCCACCGCTCCATGTGGCCGAAGGTGTTCAGGTTCGGGACGAGTTCGATGCCGACCGCGGCGCAGGCGTCGTCGAGCGCGCGGACCTCCGCTGGCGTCAGCGGCGAGGCGTCGGCCCAGGCGTCTGCGTGGCCCGGGAACGCGAAGGTGTGTTCGACGTACAGCTGGAGCTGGTTGACGCGGAGCTGCGCGAGCGCGCGCACGAGGTCGAGGAGTTCCGCCTGCGTCGGCACCTTGCAGCGCGAGATGTCCAACATGAACCCGCGGACGGGGAGGTCGGGCGCGTCGGAGACCAGGAGGCAGGGCAGGGCGTCGGGGTGCTGGGCGTGGATCTGGCGGAGCGTCTGCGCGCCATAGAGGAGGCCCGCCGCGTCGCGCGCCTGCAGGCGGAGGCCTTCGGTGGAGATCTCCAGACGGTAGCCTTCGGGCTCGAGGCCTGCCGCCTGCTCGATGCGGCAAGCCCCTTCGGCGGGCGCGGCCAGCGCGGCTTGCGCGGCGACGATGGTCGCAGGGAGGCCGGCCAGGAAACGGCCCGTCGGGTGGGGCGCCGCCGGAGCCGCCAGGGAGCCCGTGCGCAGGCTCAATTCCCTTGGACGGGGGAAGAGACGCGGCGGTTGGGCGGGCATATTGGGAGGGTTAGGCCCGTTTATGCCACGGGCAAGCCCTCCTTGCGCCGCTTTTATGGTTCCCGCTTGGAACCACAGGGGAAACTCCTACATCTACAACCTTCACCTACCCCGCATACCATGGTCCGTCCTACCCTTAGCCTCCTGTTCTTCGCCGCGGCCGCGCACGCGGTCCCCGAAGGCTTCACCATCCGCGAATTCGTCGGCACCGCCCAGGAGCCCGAGATCTACCCGACGGCCGTCTCGGCGGCCGCCAACGGCGACATCTACATCTCTTCCGACAAGAACGGCTCGTTGGGCCACACCAAGGGCATGGGTCGCATCCTCCTCGCGCGCGACACCAAGGGCGCCGGCAAGGCCGACGTCATGGTCGAGTACACCAAGGTCGAGAGCCCGCGCGGCGGCCACTTCGTCGGCGGCGTCCTTTACCTCGTCCACCCGCCCTTCCTCTCCAAGTTCCAGGACAAGGACGGCGACGGCAAGGCCGACTACGCCACGGAGCGCACGCTGCTCGTCGACGGCCTCGGCGGCGGCATCGAGCATCCCCGCGGCGCCGACCACACCACCAACGGTTGTCGCATGGGCATCGACGGCTGGCTCTACATCGCCGTCGGCGACTTCGGCGCCGGCCTCGTCCGCGACAACGACGGCGCCATCGGCATGGGCGACAAGAAGCGCGTCACCCTTTACGGCGGCGGCGTCATGCGCGTCCGCCCCGACGGCACCGAGCTGGAGGTCTACACCGAGATGACCCGCAACATCTGCGACATCGCCATCACGCCGACCCTCGACCTCTTCTCTCGCGACAACACCAACGACGGCAAGGGCTGGAACACGCGCTTCCACCACTTCACGTCCTTGGCCAACCCGGGCTATCCCCGTCTGTACAAGAACTTCGACGACGAGACCGCCCGTCCGCTGGCCGACTACGGCGGCGGCGCCGGCACCGGCGGCCTCTACCTCAGCGAGCCCGGCTTCCCCAAGGGTTGGGGCGAGACGCTCTTCACCTGCGACTGGACGACCGGCACGATCCACAACCACCCCATCAAGCCCTTCGAAGCGACGTTCGTCGCCCAGCAGCAGACCTTCCATAAGGTCCCGCATGCGACCGACATCGACGTCGACGGCAGCTCCCGCCTCTACATCGCCGACTGGCGCGCGGGCGGCTTCAGCTACCTCGGCAAGGGCAAGCAGCAGGGCATGATCCAGCAGGTCGTCGCCAACGGCGTGACCCCGAACAAGTACGTCGACGTCACCAAGGTGTCCGACGCCGAGCTCGTCAAGCTGCTCGCCTCCGACAGCGCCGTCCAGCGTCTCGAGGCCTCCCGCCGCCTGATCGACCTCAAGAAGGCCGACCTCGCGCCGGCCGTCCTCGCGATCGCCGCCGCCGGCAAGGAGCACCTCTACCACCGCGTCGCCGCGCTCTTCACCTACAAGCAGCTGCTCGGCAAGGATGCGACCCCCGGTCTGGTCGGCCTCGTGAAGGACGACGCGATGCGCGAGTTCGCCCTGCGCGCGCTCGCCGACCGCACCACCGAGCTCGCCGGCGTGCCGGTGCAGCCCTTCCTCGACGGCCTGAAGGACGCCAACCCGCGCGTCCGCCTGCAGGCGATGGTCGGCCTCCAGCGCCTCGGCGCCAAGGACGCCGCCGCCGCGATCGCCGCCGCCGCCTCCACCTGGCCGGTCGACGAGTCCAAGCTCGAGGAAGGCGCCCACTACCGCCTCCCGCACACGGCCATCCACGCCCTCGAGCACCTCGGCAACGCGAAGCCGCTCGTCGAGGCCGCCAAGGACCCCGCCCAGCGCTACATCGCGTTCCGCTCCCTGCAGCTGATCCATTCCAACGACGCCGTCGACGGCCTCATCGCCCTCAGCACCTCGGGCGACGCGGAGCAGCGCGCCGGGGCCATCGGCGCCCTCGCCCGCCTGTACCACGTCGAGAAGCCCTGGAACTACAAGGACTGGTGGAGCACCCGCCCCGACGACCGCGGCCCGTACTTCATCCCCGTCGAGTGGGAAGCCACCCCGCGCATCAAGGCCGCCATCGAGGCCGCCTACGCCAAGCTCCCCGGCAACGTCCGCATGTCCGTGCTCGAGGTCCTCGCCAAGAACCGCATCGCCGTGACCTCGCTCAAGCTCGACGGCCTCGATCCGATCCGCCTCGCCATGGCTTCGCAGACGCTGAAGCCCGCCGATGTCGCCCTCCTGGTCGACGCCGCGCTCTCGTCCAAGCGCCCTTGGAACGAGCGCTTCGACTGCTACAAGGCCCTCGGTAAGGTCGAAGGCAACGACGGCCTCGCCCCGCGCGTGCAGGTGCTCGCCGGCTGGTCGAAGGAGAAGGGCGCCCCCGCAGGCGTCGAGCAGGCCATCAACGACTTCGTCAACGATGGCCAGCGCGGCAACGAAGTGAAGCCGCTGCGCGCCCTCGCCAACAAGGCGGAGGACGCCAACTCCCGCATCATCTGGCGCGCGTTGCTCACGGTGCTCAACAGCCCCCTGACCAAGGACGCCCAGAAGAAGGCCGTGAAGGCCGAGGTCGACAAGAACCCCCGCGACATCGGCTTCTTCCTCGCCATCTCCGACCTGGGTCTCTCGGGCTTCGACAAGGCCATCGACGCCGCCATCGGCGGCGACAACACGATCCTGATCAACGCCGCCAAGGCCGCCCGCGAGGCCGGCAAGGCCGCCGCCGAGCACAAGGGAAAGCGCATCGCCGAACTCTCGCTCGCCGACGCCACCGCGGCCGGCATGAAGGGCAAGGGCAACGTGAAGCTGGGCCAGAAGCTCTTCACGCAGCAGGGTTGCGTGGCCTGCCATGCGATCGACCCGACCGCCGAGCAGAAGGGTCCGTACCTCGGCGCCGCCGGCGCGAAGTTCTCCCGCGACTACCTCGTCGAGTCCGTGCTGCAGCCCAACAAGGTCGTGGCGCAGGGCTTCCAGACGTTCATCTTCCAGATGAAGGACGATTCCGAGCAGACGGGCTTCGTCACCGGCGAGGCGGATGGCGTGATCACCCTCCGCAACGTCGCCGGCCAGGTCTCCAAGATCAAGCGTGCCGACGTCCGCAACGAGCGCCATGACACCAAGTCGATGATGCCCGAAGGCCTCGCCGCCGGCCTCACCGCCGAGGAGTTCGCCGCGCTGATCGACTACCTCGCCTCCCTTAAGGCGATCGGCGGTTAAGCCGCGCCAACAGCGACGCACCAAGGGCGCCCATCCGGGCGCCCTTTTTGTTGGGGCGATGGGTAGGGGCTTAGCCGCGTGCTGCCCTAGTCCGTCTCCCCTTGCTTGGTACTCTGTAATCTCCCCCAACCCCGATCCCCCAACCCCCAGCCCCTATACTATGACGCATCTTCCTATCCAGATACTTGGATACCCACTTGCCTCCCGGCGGCTTCCCGTTTTGTTTGCCTGACCTTATGGCCCGCGCCGCATCCTTCATCTTCTCCTCCGAATCCGTCGGGGAGGGTCACCCCGACAAGGTGGCCGACTCGATCTCCGACTCCGTCCTCGACGCCTGCTTCGGCCAGGACCGGTTCTCCCGCGTCGCCTGCGAGACCCTGGTCAAGAGCGACCACGTGGTCATCGCCGGCGAGCTGACGACCAAGGCCAAGGTGAACTTCGAGGAAGTGGTCCGCGCCGCCATCCGCGAGATCGGCTACGTGAACGACGACGATGTCTTCCACGCCGACAAGGTCTTCATCACCAACCTGCTCACGAAGCAGTCGCCTGACATCGCCCAGGGCGTCGACGAGCGCAAGGCCGAGGGCAAGAAGCACGCGAAGATGGGCGCCGGCGACCAAGGGATCATGTTCGGCTACGCCTCGACCGAGACGCCGGAGCTCATGCCGGCGCCGGTCATGTTCGCCCATCGCCTCAACCGCGAGCTGGCCCGCCTCCGCAAGTCGGGCGCCAAGGGCACCGAATGGCTCCGTCCCGACTGCAAGTCGCAGGTCGCCGTCCGCTACGAGGACGGCCGCCCGGTCGCCATCGAGAACGTCGTCATCTCCACGCAGCACACGGCCGACGTGTCGCACCGCCAGATCGAGAAGTTCTGCGTCGAGCACGTCATCCGGAAGGTGCTCCCGAAGGCCTTGCTCGGGAAGAAGACCGAATATCTGATCAACCCCACGGGTCGCTTCGTCGTCGGCGGTCCGCAGGGCGACTGCGGCCTGACGGGCCGTAAGATCATCGTCGATTCCTACGGCGGCATGGGCCGTCACGGTGGCGGCGCCTTCTCCGGCAAGGACCCGACCAAGGTCGACCGTTCCGCCGCCTACATGGCCCGCTGGGTCGCCAAGCACATCGTCGCCTCCGGCGCCGCCGAACGCTGCGAACTCCAGGCCGCCTACGCCATCGGCCATCCCGAGCCGACCAGCCTGCACCTCGACACCTTCGGCACGGGCACGTTGTCCGACGCGCAGATCCTCGCCGCGGTGAAGAAGGTCTTCCTCTTCAACCCCGCCGAGATCATCCGCCAGCTCGACCTCCGCCGTCCGATCTACCGCGCGTCGACCCACTACGGCCACTTCGGCAAGAAGGGCCTGCCTTGGGAAACGACCTCGAAGCTGCCGGCCTTCATCAAGGCCCTCCATTCCGCCTGACCTTCATCCATACCTTCATGTCCTCCAAAAACTCCCGCGCGCCCAAGAAGGGCGCCGATTTCCAGGTCGCCGACCTCGGCCTCGCCGAATGGGGCCGCAAGGAGCTCCAGGTCGCCGAGCACGAGATGCCCGGCCTCATGGCCTTGCGCGCCAAGTACGGCAAGAAGCAGCCCCTCAAGGGCGTGCGCATCGCCGGCTCGCTCCACATGACCATTCAGACGGCCGTCCTCATCGAGACGCTCGTCGACCTCGGCGCCGACGTGCGCTGGGCCTCCTGCAACATCTTCTCCACCCAGGACCACGCCGCCGCCGCCATCGCCAAGGCCGGCGTGCCGGTCTTCGCCTGGAAGGGCGAGACGCTCGAGGAATACTGGGAGTGCACCATGCGCGCGCTCACCTGGCCCAACGGCGACGGCCCCGAACTGATCGTCGACGACGGCGGCGACGCCACCTTGCTCATCCACAAGGGCTACGAGCTCGAGAACGGCTCCAAGTGGGTCGACACGAAGTCCGAGTCCGAGGAGGAGCAGATCATCAAGAACCTCCTCAAGAAGGTCGCCAAGCAGAAGCCCGGCCACTGGCATAAGGTCGTCAAGGCCTGGAAGGGCGTCTCGGAAGAGACGACCACCGGCGTGAAGCGCCTCTACCGCATGCTCGAGGAAGGTTCCCTCCTCGTGCCCACCGTCAACGTCAACGACACCGCCACGAAGTCGAAGTTCGACAACCTCTACGGTTGCCGCGAATCGCTCGTCGACGGCATCAAGCGCGCGACCGACGTCATGGTCGCGGGCAAGGTGGCCCTCGTCTGCGGCTACGGCGACGTCGGCAAGGGCTCGGCCCAGTCCCTCCGCGGCCTCGGCGCCACGGTCATGATCGCCGAAATCGACCCGATCTGCGCGCTGCAGGCCGCGATGGAAGGCTACCGCGTGGTCACCGTCGAGGACACCCTCGGCAAGGCCGACATCTACGTCACGGCCACGGGCAACAAGGACATCATCACCCTCGAGCACCTGACCAAGATGAAGGACCAGGCCATCGTCTGTAACATCGGCCACTTCGACAACGAGATCCAGGTGACCCGCCTCAACGCCTTCAAGGGCGCGAAGAAGGACACCATCAAGCCGCAGGTCGACCGCTACACGTTCAAGGACGGCCGCCAGCTCTACATGCTCGCCGAAGGCCGCCTCGTGAACCTCGGTTGCGCCACCGGCCACCCGAGCTACGTGATGTCGACGTCCTTCACCAACCAGGTCCTCGCCCAGCTCCACCTCTGGGAGACGCGCGCCACGGCCAAGCCCGGCGTCGTCGTCCTCCCGAAGCACCTCGACGAAGAAGTCGCCCGCCTTCACCTCGCGAAGCTCGGCGCCAAGCTGACCAAACTCTCGAAGGAGCAGGCCGCCTACATCGGCGTCAAGCCGACCGGCCCGTTCAAGCCCGACAGCTACCGTTATTAAACGCGAAGCGCGGGTCACGTGGGCAAGGGGACACGGTGACAAGGTAAAGGAAGAGGGCGCCTGCGGGCGCCCTTTTTGTTTTGCGGCAGGGGCAGCGCCGCGTGCTGCCCTGGTCCGTCTCTCCTTCAAGGCCGAAGGCTGCCGCACAACCCCATGCCCCCTTGTCACCGTGTCCCCTCGTGCCTACTTGCTCACTTCCCGAGCGCCCACTTCATCGCGCTGAGTTCGCCGTCGCGGCGCATGCGCAGGAAGTATTCCTTCGAGGTCGCGGAGTCCATCTTGATGGATACTTCCGCGAAGGCCGCCGTGGTGTCCCGGATGTCGCTTCTCTTGGCGTCGAGCTCGGCGAGGCGGTCGGCCGCGGTCTGCCCATTGGCCCCGGTGGTCGTGAGGGGGTCGAGTTGCACGAGGAACGATCGTTCGATCGACATGCCGACGAGCTGGTCGACGAGGTAAGGGGCTTGGCTCTGGATTTTTTGGCCAAGGTCGATGCCGACGAGGACGGTGGGATGCGCAGCGTCGAAATCCTCCGCCTTGATGAACTCGTCCTTGAGGCCGTCGATGTGGCGGGAGACTTCGCGCAGGGGCACGAGGGTGGGCCGGGTCAGGCCCGTCATGGCGGCTAGTTGGGCGGTCTGCGGATCCTGTCCGGCGCTGAGATACGCCTGCTCGGTGCCGGCCATGATCTGTTCGGAGAAGTCGGCCAGCGTGCCATGGTCGAGCGAGGCGAGCAGGCCGTTGGCGGCCTCGGCGTACTTGCCCTCCGAGAACGAGAGGTGTGCGCTGAGGTAGTCTCCCAGCGCGTTGTCGGGGCTGACGACCTTGAAGGCTTCGAGGGCGGCGCGGCGGTCTTCCGGCGAGGCGCTGGGGCTGAGCGCGACCTCCAGTTGGACCAGCGGGTTCTCCGGGTAGAGCAGGGCCGCCTCCTTCAGGAAGTCGATGTCGAAGGACAGCCGCGCAGCCACGATGAGGCTTTGCGCGTCGCGTCCGCAGGAGTCTGCATAGTCGTTGAGTTGAGCCAGCGTGAGTTTGGGCGCGCCGCCCTGCATGAAGTCGCCCCACGCTTCGGCGAGGGTCTTGCCGTTAGGCAGGGGCGCCTTCGCGTCGAGCTTGCGCGCGGGTCGGGCCGCGGCCGGCTTGGCCGGCGCCATCGGCTTCGTCCGCCAGCCGGCGCGCTCGGGCCAGTCCTGGCGGACGGCCCAGTCGAAGAGCAGCAGCGCCCCCGCGGCGACCGCGAGGGCGAGGAGGACGGGCTTGGGCGAACGCGGGCTCAAAGCTTCTCCAGCGACCAGGGCTTGCGCAGCTCGCGCGAGAGCATGCCCGTGGCGGTGTCGTCGTTGAATCTGCCGGTGGCGGCGTCGAACTTGAGCTTCCGGCCGGTGAAGATGGCGGCGTTGCCGAAGTGGCCGATCGCGGTCGCGTGGTGCGCGGCGAGGGCGTGCGAGATCGGCTTGCGGCGCGATTGGCAGCAGTCGACGAACTCCTGGTAGTGGTCGGTCGTGCCGGGGCAGCGCCAGGCGTCGGGTCCGAGGTCCTTTTCCCAGAGGCCTTTGATGCTGCATTCCTGCGCGCCGCGGCGCACGAACAGCGTGCCTTTCTCGCCGGTGAACTTCACGCCTTCGAATTTGCTGTTCACGTTGAGCTGCGCGCCGTCGGCGTAGGTCAGCGTGTAGTCGTAGGTGCGGTGGGTGTTCCACGGCGCCTCGCGGAGCTCGCCGGAGCCCTCGACGGCCACCGCGAACTCGCCGTCCTTGCCCATCGCCCAGGCCGCGATGTCGCCGTGGTGGCAGACCCAGTCGAGCACCATGCCGCCGCCGAAGTTGGTGTGCCAGCGCCAATGGAAGTGGAAGACGCGCGGGTCGTACTCCATCCATGCGGACGGGCCGACCCAGAGGTCGTAGTCTACCTCAACGGGCGGCTTCTCGCCGGGCTTCGGGGCGTCGGGGACCTTGTGGTTGTTGGTCGTCGTGCCGGCTTCGACACGCAGGATCTTGCCGAGCTCGCCGTTGCGGACGATCTCGACGGCGCGGCGGAAGTTGCCGGTGGAGCGCTGCCACATGCCGGTCTGCCAGACGCGGCCGTTGGCCTTGACCGTGTCGACGATGGCCTTGCCTTCGGCCCAGGTCTTCGCGAGGGGCTTCTCGCCGTAGACGTCGATGCCGGCGCGGAGGACGGCGCAGCTCAGCACGCCGTGCCAATGGTCGGGCAGGCCCATGACGGCGGCGTCGGGCTTCTCCTTCGCGAGGAGTTCGCGAAAATCCTGGTACTGCTTCGGGGCGGCCTGGCCGGCCTTGACGACGGTTTCGGAGGCGGACTTGAGGACGCGCTTGTCGATGTCGCAGACGGCGATGACCTGGACACCTTTCTTCGACAGGAGGTTGCGCATGTCGCCGCCGCCTTGGCTCTTGAGGCCGATGCCGACGAGCTGCAGGCGGTTAGAGGGCGCGACGGTGCCGTCCTTGCCGAGCGCGGAGGCGGGGATGATGGAGGGGAAGCCGAGCGCGAAACCGGCGAGGGCGGATTGGCGGAGGAACGCGCGGCGATCGAGGCGAGGGGTAGGCATCGGGGACGGGGGATAGGGGGGAGGGGATAGGGGATAGGGGATAGGCAAGGAGGCCTGATGGGGTGAGGGGATTCAAAGCGATTTGCGGAAGGAGGGAAGAGCAGAGAGGCAGAGGCGCGTGCAAAGGTGCAAAAGTGGAAAGGCCTACGAGGGACAAGGGGTAGTGCCATGGCCTTTGGCCGATTTGCACCGTTGCACTGTTTTGTGCCATCCCCTATCCCCTTGCTTCAATCCCCTAGCCCCCGTCCCCATGCGTTCCCTCCTCGTCCTGCTCTTCGCCGCGCTCGTCGCCACCGCGGCCGAGCCGACCCGCGCCCTCGTCTTCTCCCGGACGGCGGGCTTCCGCCACGGCGATTCCATCCCGCTGGGCAACAAGATGCTCGCTTCGCAGTACAAGGCCGCCGGTCTCGAGGTCGATTTCTCCGAGGACCCTGCGGTCTTCACCGCCGAGAACCTCGCCCGCTACCGTTCGGTGGCGTTCATGAGCACGACGGGTGACGTGATGACCCCCGCTTTGGCCAAGGATGCGACGCCCGAGCAGAAGGCCGCCGCCGCCAAGCAAGGCGAGGCCGCGCGCGAGGCTTTCCAGAAGTGGCTCGAGGCCGGCGGCTCGTTCGTCGGGATCCACGCCGCGACTGACGCCGGCGGCGACGTCCTCAAGAAGTGGCCGTGGTACGCCAAGATGGTCGGCGGTCTCTTCGCCGGCCACCCGGCCCAGCAGGTCGCGGTGCTCCACGTCGTCGACAAGGACCATGGCGCCACGAAGCACCTGCCGGCCGATTGGAAGCGCAAGGACGAGTGGTACAACTTCAAGAACCTCGAGTCCGAGAACCATGTGCTCCTCGCGATCGACGAGACGACCTACAAGGGCGGCAACACCAAGCCCGGCGAGACCCACCCGATGTCCTGGTCCAAGGCCGTCGGCAAGGGCCGGATGTTCTACACGGCGCTCGGCCATACGAAGGAATCCTACGCCGAGGCGGAGTTCATCCAGCACGTCAACGGCGGCCTGCTCTGGACGTTGGGGAAGTGAGCAAGTAGGGACGAGGGGACAAGGTGACTAGGGGGCAAGGGGTTGTGCAGCGGCTATAGCCGCTTCTCATGTTCTGTTTCCCAGTCCCCTTTGTTTTGGCTTGGGTCCCCCATCCCCCATCCCCCATCCCCTCCCTACGCCTTCTTCCCGTTCAGCAAGGCGCCCAACCAGGTGCGCCGCACGAGGTAGTGGTCGGCGAGCAGCAGCGTGCCGAGGGTGAGTCCGCAGATGAGGCCGCATTTGACGACGGGCCAGAGTCGCCAGCCGGCCATGAGCCACTGCAGGGCGACGACAAGCGGCAGGTGCAGCAGGTAGACCCAGAGCGAGGCGTCGGCTAGTCGCCGCACCACGGCGACGGGGCGCGCAAGGTGCCAGGTGAAGAGGTCCATCAGGGTGAAGGTCATGCCCCATGCGAAGGCCGCCTGCAGCATGCAGCCGAAGAGGTGGGCGACGGGATGGTCCCAGTTGCTCAGGCCGAAGGCGATCGGGAGCACGAGGAAGGTGAGGAACGGGAGCTGGATCCAGGCCAACCAAGGCAGGCGCGCGGGCTCGTTGCCGCGGAGGCGGAGGGCGGCGCCGAAGGCGAAGAAGAGCCCGTAGGTGACGATCGCCGCCGGTTTCTCCGCCAGCGACATCTCGCCGGCGATGCCGAAGCCCGTCTCCGCCGTCGACCACCAGAAGAGCAGCGTGGTCGCGGGCAGCAGCCAGAGCAGGCGCGTCCATTCCGCGAGCATCCAGCGCGGCGGCGCCGGGAGGTCGAGGCGTTCGTCCAGCCATGCCCACGCGCCGAAGGCCAACGTGAGGAGGATGAGCACCCACATGAACCACAGATGGCCGAGGAGCGGTTGGTGCAGGAGCGCCGCCAGGCGCAGGCCGCCGGTCCGTTTCCCCGGATCCAGCAGGCGCGCCGCCTCGGCGCGGCCTTGCGCTTCGTCCGGCCCGGGCGTCACGCCGAGGATGCGCGCGATCCGCTGGTGCTCGAGCTCGTCCCGCGCGGTCAGGTCCGCGGCCGTCTGCCCGGCTTCGTTCTGCGCCGCCAAGAGCTCTGCCTTCCAGGCATGGCCGCCCGCGCCCTCGAGGATCAGCGCGACGGCCGCCGGCTGGCCGAAGCGCGCGGCGGCGTGCAGCGCGTTCTCGCCGTGCAGGCGCGCCAGCAGCGTGTCGGCCGGGCGGTCGTCGTTCCGCCTGAGCAGGGTCTTGAGCGCCTCGGTCCGCCCCAGCGCGGCCGCGAGGTACTGGGCGTTGCCGAGCTCCGGGTCGTCGGGCGCGGTTTTCTTCAGTTCGGCGATGTCGTCGCGCCGGACGGCCTGGTGGATGGGCTCGTTCAGCTGGGCGTTCGGGACGCCGCGGACCGCCATGCTCCGGCGGGCTTGGCCTTCGATCCACATCGTGAAGGGCAGCACGGTCGCCACGCCCAGCAGGAAGGGCGCGACGAGCCGCCGGAGGCGCCGCCGCAGCATCCCGCCGGCGCCCGCGCGCCGCAGGACCATCGCGGTGAAGTAGCCGGCGAGGACGAAGAAGAGCTCCATGCGCCAGCCATGGATGAAGGCCCAGGCGAAGGTGAGCAGGAAGCTCTCGCTGCGGTCCTGCACGGGCCAACGCGTCGGGCCCAGGTAGGCCAGGCAGGCGTGCAGCACGACGCCGAGCAGCATCGCGCAGCCTCGCAGCGCGTCGAAATCGTGCCGGCGTTCGTCCGGCAGGGGCGGGGGAGACTTCGTCACCCGGGCTTACCTGTCGGAGGGTTTCCCGAGCTTCGCGACAAGGCGCTCCAAGGCGGCCTTGGTCGCGGCGTTCTTCGTCGCGGCGGCGGCCTGCTGGAGCGCGGGGACGTCCTCCGGGCGCGCGAGCTTGAGCAGGGCCTTCTGCGCCTCGAGGCGCAGCGGCTCCTCGGCGAGCGCGGCGCAGAGCGCGGGCGCGACGGCGCGGTTGTTACGCGCGATCGCGGCCTTGATCAGCGCGGTGCGTCCCGCGGGGTCGAGGCGCGCGTCGCGGATGCCGGCGCTGAAGGCGTCGGTCACGCCGGGGCCGGACGCCTTGGCCAGCGCGGCGACGACGTCCTCGGCGAGCGCTTCGTCCTTCGCGAGTTCGGCGAGGATGGGTACGGCCTTGGCCCCGCCGACCTCGGCCAGCGCGAGCGCGGCTTCGGCCTGGAGAGGCGAGTCCTTCTTCGCGGCGAGCGCGGCGACCTGCCCGGCCGTGCCGGTGGCCTTCGCTTCGGCGAGCGCGGCGAGCAGCAGCCGCGCGGTCCCGACGTCCACGGTGGCGAGCGCGGCGCCGACCTGGCCGGCCAAGGGCGCGGTGGGTTCGTCCACGAGGCGTTCGCGCAGGTCGTCGACGGCGGCGCGGCGCACCTCGGGCGCGGCGTCCGTGAGCGCATCGAGGGCCTTGGACTGTCCCAGACGGAACGACTTCAGGGCGGCGGTGTACTTCGCGTGGTCGAGGCTGGGCGTCTCCGCCGCGAGGGCCGCGACGAGGGAGCAGAGCAGGGCGGGGAGCAGGCGCATCGGGGTATGGACCTCAACTTAGCCAAGCGCCTTCCGGGTGTAAAGGATGGCGTCCGGCGCGCGCAATCCCTCGCCGCCGCCCTCTTTTTCGCTTTCTCCGCCCTGTTTCTGCGTCCAACCTCCCCGCATGTCCGAGCCGCTCCAGACCCTCCGCGAAAGCAAAGCCCTCCCCGTCGGTTCCCGCTTCCAGGCCATCTGCTCCATGGGAGAGGTGTCCGCCAAGACGGCCAAGACCGGCACGACCTACCATGAGGTGACGCTCGCCGACGCGACCGACGACTTCAAGGCGCGCGTCTTCAGCGATTCCCCGAACAAGCCCATCCTTCTCGCGCTCAAGCCGGGCTCCATCCTCCGCGTCACCGGCCTGGTCGGCGAATACATGGGCCGACCTGACCTGAAGCTCGAGTCGCTCGCCGCTCTGACCGACGCCGAGAAGTCCGATCCGGCCGTCATGGGTCGTCTGACGCCGGTCTCCCAGCAGGACCCTGTGAAGATGCGCGCCGAGCTCGCGGCCATCATCGCCCGTATCCCGCACGAGGGCCTGCGCGCCACCGTGGAATCGGTCCTCGAGGAGCACGGTGAGCGCTTCTACGAGGCCGTCGCCGCCCTCGGCATGCACCATGCCTACCGCCATGGCCTCCTGGAGCACACCCTGCGCATGGCGAAGTGCGCCGAGGCCCTGCTTCCGCTCTACCAGAAGGTCGACCCGTCCCTCGCCGTCGCCGGCACCATCCTGCACGACCTCGGCAAGGTCCAGGAGTACTCCCGCCTCGAACCCGGCATGGCCAAGGCCGGCTTCACGCGCGCGGGCAACCTCCACGGCCACCTCGTCCTCGGCGCCTTCATCGTGCGCGCCCACGGCACCAAGGTCGGGCTGGAGGCTTCGCTCCTCGAGCGCCTGGAGCACATCCTGCTCTCCCACCACACGTTGCGCGAATACGGCGCGGCCGCGATCCCGTCGACCCCCGAGGCCGTCTTCGTGGCCCGCATCGACGACCTCGACGCCAAGCTGTCGGCGATCGAGGAGGAGCTCCGCAAGGCGCCTCCGGGCGTGGAGTTCACGCAGCTGCGCGCCATCGACGGCCAGCTCCTCATCACGCCGCCCAAGACGGGTCGCTGAGCGATGGACGTCGCGGAGCTGGATTTCGACCTGCCTCCGGAACGCATCGCGGCCGCGCCCGCCGACCGCCGCGACGGTTCGCGTCTGCTCGTCGTCCGCCGCGCGGGCCGGACGGTCGAGCACCGCGTCTTCGCCGATCTGCCCGACCTCCTGCCCGCGGGGACGACGCTCTTCCGCAACAACGTCCGCGTCCTCAAGGCGCGCCTCGCCGGCGTCCGGCCTACTGGCGGCAAGGTCGAATGCCTCCTGCTCAACCCCGCGGGTGGTCCGCACGAATGGCGCTGCATGCTGCGTCCCGGCAAGCGCGCCGCCGACCCCGCGGGCTTCCTCGTCGACGGCCATCCCGCCGTGGTGACGCGCGTCGAAGAGGGCGGCTCCTACGTCGTGCGCTTCGCCTTGCCGCCGGGCGATTCCGTCGTCGCGCTGGCCGACCGCGTCGGCGAGCTGCCCCTGCCGCCCTACATCGTCGAGGCCCGCAAAGACCGCGGGCTCGGCCCGACCGACGACGCCGCGCGCTACCAGACGGTCTATGCCGACGCCGGCGCGACGCGCGCCGTGGCCGCGCCGACGGCGGGGCTGCACTTCACGCCGGAGCTGCTCGCTCGGCTGCAGGCGCGCGGCCATGAGTCCTTCGACCTCGCGCTCGACGTCGGCGCCGGGACTTTCCAGCCGATCCAGGTCCAGGACCTCGCCCAGCACGTCATGCACCGCGAGACCTACGCCATCCCGGCCCGCACCCTCGCCGCCCTCCGCGACCGCCGCCCGCGCCTCGCCGTCGGCACGACCACCATCCGTTCCGCCGAGGACTGTCTGCGCAAGTGCGGCGCTTTCGATGCGGCCCCCGCCGGCGAGTGGCGGTCCGAGTCCGGGCTGTTCCTGCGGCCCGGGGACACCATCGGCTGCGCGGAGATGCTCCTGACGAACTTCCATCTCCCGCGGTCCACGCTGCTGTGCCTGGTCGCGGCCTTCCTGGCTCCGGGGGACGCCGGCGGCCTGGCGTGGCTGAAGGAGATCTACGCCGAGGCCATCCGCGAAAAGTACCGCTTCTTCAGCTACGGCGACGCCATGCTCATCCTCTGAGCCGACGGTCGCCCTTGCCCTGCCGGACCGGTCCGTCTAGGGTGTCCGCATGTCCAAGCTGCACGATGAACTCAAGGTCCGCCTGAACGGCTGGGATTGGTTCGTCTTCGTCGTCGCCTTGGGCGCGCTGCTCCTGGTGCTGGTCGAGACCTTCCTGAGCTTCAGCGCGCCGACGATGGTGGTCTTCCGGTGGATCGACAACACCGCCTGCGGCGTCTTCTTCGTCGACGTCATGGTGCGTTGGCGCCGCACGGGCTGGTCCGCCGAGTTCTGGCGCTGGGGCTGGGTGGACCTTCTGGCCGCGATCCCCTTCGACGCCGCCTTCCGCACGCTCCAGATCATCCGCGTCTACCGCATCATCCGCGTCCTGCGCGTCCTCTACAAGCTGCAGGAGCTCACCACCGGCACGAGCCTGAACGAACGCCTGCTCGCCCTGCCCGGCATGGCCGTCGTGATGATCATCTTCAGCACGGCGCTGATGGTCGAGGCCGAGCGGCACGCCGTCGGGGCCACCATCAAGAGCGGTGGCGACGCGCTCTGGTGGGCGCTCACCACGGTGACAACCGTCGGCTACGGCGACATGTACCCCGTGACCACCGAAGGCCGCATCATCGCCGCCGGCCTCATGCTCGTCGGCATCGCCCTCTTCGGCTCCATCTCGGCCATCGTCACCTCTAAGCTCATCCTTCCCAAGGAGACCAAGGACCACGAGGAGCTCCGCCGCGAGATCCGTTCCCTGCACGCCGACATCCGCGACCTCCGCGAGGAGCTGCGGAAGAAGTAGGCCGGTGTTCAGTCGCGCGGGACGACGGAGCGGACCTTGGTCTGGCGTTCGAGGGCGCGGAACTCGGCGAGGCGGGTCGGGTCCGTGCGGTCGATGAGGACGTAGGTTTCCTTGCCGCGCAGGAAGCGGCGGGGGCTGCAGGGCACCTTGGTGCCGTCGGGGCCGGGCTTGAACTCCTCCTTGGCGTCGGCGGGGAGCTTCGGCGGGATGACCTGCCACTCGTAGGTGAGCTCGAGCGCGTTGCACGCGGGGTCGTCCTTGGCTTCGCGATGCGGGGCGCTGTCGCCCAGGTCGGCGGCCGAGAAGGCCGTCCAGGGGGTCGCGAGCACGACGTGCTTCTCCGGCGCCGGGCGCGGGAGGAAGGCCGCGGCGGCGAGGGGGAGGTAGTCGCCCTGGATGTCGCCGAGCTTCATCGCGGACCGCAGCTCGAGTTCGGCGCCATCCCAGCGCCGCTCGAAACGTTCGCGGAGTTCGGCCGCGGCTTCGCCCAGGAGGATGGCCGCGCAGGCGACGCCGTTCGCGGCTTCGCGGCCGTAGGGGCGGCCGGCGGCGAGCCAGGCGCGGTCGTCGGCGATGAGGTAGGGTGCCCCGGCGGCGACGCGGACCTTGAGCCCTGCTGCGAGCAGCTTGCGGAGCAAGGTCGCGTCGGGGGCGCGGGTCGGCAGCAGCAGGCGGACGTCGGCGGACGGATCCGCCGCCTTCTTCATCGCGGCGTCCAGCAAGGCGGGTTCCGCCTCGGGCGCGGCCAGGGAAAGCCAGAGGCGCGTCTTGGCTTCGGCGACGAAGGCTTGCCGCGCGTCGGCGACCTCCAGGCGCGGCACGGGCTTGGCCGGCGGTTTGACGACAGGTCGGACGTCGATGGGGACGGTGGCGATCCTGCGTTGGGCGGGGAAGGCCGCAGGTTGCTCGGCCTTGCCCGCGCCGCCGCGCGACAGGCGGTTCACGCAATGGCGCCACCAGCCCAGCGCGAACAGCCGCTGCAGGTGCGGAGCCGCCGTGGGTTCGTCGGCGCACAGGCCTTCGCCGGTCTCGAGGAAGGCGCGCGGAGCGGCGCCGGCCGCGTCGACCAGCAGGAGGACCGGATGGAAGGTCGACGAGCTCTGCAGCGTCGCGCCGGCCGCGGCGAGGCGATCGAGCGCCGCGAGGTGCGCCTTCCGTTCGTCGGGTTGCAGGCCAGGGGCCTGTCCGTCGCCCGTGATGACGTAGACGCGCACCTGGCGTTGCTTCGCGGCCGCCGCGAGGGCGTCGAGCAGGGTCGCGTTCGTCAGCGTCGGCAAGGCGAGGTGCACGGTCGCCTGCGCGGTCCCGACCGCGAGCGTCCAGGCGTGGAGCCAGGCGGCGCGTTGGGTGAAGACGCGCGGGCCTTCGGGCATGGCCATGTCCGCGGTCGCTCGGCGCAACCAGACGTCTCCGACCACTCGGTCGTGGTAGCGGAAAGGTTCCGAGCGGCGGATGAGCGGAGGGAGGCTCATGGGGCATCCTCCCAGAGCAGGAGGTCGTAGGCTTCTAGCAGGGCCGCGCGTCCGGCGTCCGGCGGACCGCTCGCGGGTTGCTGCGCCAGCGCGGCCGCGAGCTCGTGCAGCGAGCGGGGACGGTAGGCGGGGATCTTCTGGCGCGCGGCCTCGCCGGCCTTCGCGGCGGCGGCGGCGGTGCGTTCGCCGCCCAGGGCGCGGACCTGCAGCCAAAGGCCCCAGGCGTCCACGTCCTCGGCGCGGGGGACGAGCGCGACGTCGATGGGTTCGATCTCGAAGACGCCCAGGTCGAACTGACCGGGGACGCGGAGGTGCACGGAGAACGGCTGCTGGTGCCGCAGGCGGAAGCTGAGCCGGGCCTCCGTGGGGAGCGACGCGAACGGCGCGGAGAGGCCGGCGGAGAGTTCGCGCGGCGCCTCCCCCGACGCCAGCACGAGGGCAAGGAGGTCGGCGTAGCCTTGGTCGGGCCGACGTTGCGTCGGCGAGGTCAGGCGCACGTCCACGCCGGGCGCGGCCTTGTCGCCTTTGCCTTCCTTGCGCGGCGCGAAAAGCCGGAGGCGGAAGGGGCCCTGGTCGTCGGGCGCGAGCTCCAGCTCCAGGGTCAGCTCCTGCGTCGCCGGCAGGACGCGCGCCACGTCGGCGGTGCGGGTCACGGCGAACGGGCGGTCCGGCTGCAGGACCGAGCGGCCGAACGCGCCGGCGTCGTGCGCGAGCCTGGTCTCGAGCGGGGTGGCTTCGCCGGCGCCGGCTTCGCGGCGTTCCTCCACGTGCAGCACGGGGGCGCTGGCGAGCAACGGTTCGTCCGTGACGGCGAAACGGAAGAGCCCCTGCTTCTCTTCGAGGGCGAGGCCGAGCTTCGCGGCGGCGGCGCCGAGCGGGCTCGGGACGTAGGTCGGGTTCCGTGGCGTGCCCGTGCGCAGCAGCATTCCGCGCCGCGTGCCCTGTTCCAGCCAGGCCGCGGCCGCCGCATAGGGAAGCGGATGCAGGTGGCTGGATACGTCCTCCGGCGCGAGGGCGCCGCCGGCGCGGACGCGTTCCGCGGCGAGGCGGAGCAGCGGCGGCCATTCGCCGTGCGCCACGGGCAGCTGCACGCAGGCGCTGGTCTCGAGCCAACGCAGCGTGAGCGCGCGGCGCAGGCGCAGGGTCGGAAGGCGCGGGGTCATCGGAGCACCTCCGTCCGCGAGGCGAGGCTACCGGGACGCGGCAGACCGGAGTGGTAGGCGAGCTCGGAACGGCCGGCGCCGGTGTCCGCGCGGACGCCGGCCTGCAGCGTCCCGAACGCCGAGGTGAGGACGCGTTCCTTCAGCTCGAGCAGCGCGCGGGGCTCCCAGAGCGGCTTCTCGAACGGGAAGATCGAACGGAGGTCGAGCAGCAGCGCGCGCGCATGCTCGCCGCGGGCGCCGTCGTCGTCGCGGTGGACGTGGATGCCGCGGAGGTTGTCGGCCGCGCGCAGCGACCAGCTCAGCGTGATGAGCGGCCGCGGTTGGGCCGCCTTGCCGCGCGTCTTCGGCGCCTGCATGCGCGCGGCGAGCGGCGCGAGCACGGCGGCGGGCGCGTCCGTCACCACGAGCCGGAAGTCCGTCGAGAGGCGCGCGAGGAGGTCCGTGCGTTCGACGCAGGCGCGGGTGGTCGCGACGACGTTGACCTCGTCGGCGGGCGCCGCCCACGTCGCCGCGTCGGCGTCGGCGGCGAGGCAGGTCGCGACGTTGAGCTGGCGTTGGCGCAGGTGCTGCGCGGCGGCCGCGAGCGAGCGCGCCTCGTCGCCGGGGGTCTCGAGGACCAGCAGCACCTTGCGGCGGCCATGCACGTCGGCGAGGCCGGCGTCCTCGTCTTCGGCCGAGCCGTCCTTGCCGACGCAGGCCTTGTACGCGAGCTCGGCCTGGAGTTCGGCGAAGCGGCCTGCGCGCTCGGCTTCGTCGGCGGCGAGCGTGGCGAGCTCCGCGCGCGTGGGTTCGCCGGGGGCGCCGTCGGCCGCGCCGACGAGCGTCCATTTCGCGGCGTGCACGGCGAAGGGCAGGAAGTCGCGGAAGGCGAGGCGGTCGGCCCCGAGCACGATGAGCTGGTCGAAGTCCGCGGCGTCGCGCGCGAGGTTGGCCGGCCGGAGCATCGGGTGGCGGGCGAGTCCGGCGAACGTGCCGACGACGAGGTTCGCGGCATCCAGCGCCAGGCGTTCGGCTTCGTCGCGCTTCAGGCTCGCCGCGCCGGCGCGTTGGAGCTCCGCGACGCGGCCGGCGAAGTCCGGCGTCGGGTCGCGCGGTTCGGCGGCCTCGCCCTCGGCGAGCAGGCGCAGCGGGGCGGCGAGCTGCGCGGCGTCGGGTTGCGCGCGCACCGCGGCGAGCAGCGTCGCGAGCTCGGCGCCGTCGGCCGCCGCGACGAGGACCCGTTGGTGTCGCCGCAGGCATTGCAGCGCGAGTTCCGCGGCGGCCCGCTGGCGGGCGGGGCCCGGCGGGGCGGCGAGCAGCGCGAAGTCCGGCGAGCCGACCGCTTTGCGCACGAATTCGCGCGCGGTCGTCTCGGTCGGAGCCAGCACCCGCCATTCGGCGGCCTCGTCGCCGACGTTGAGCGCCTGGGCGTCGCCCCAGCTGCGGGGTTCGGGGTTGAAGAGGTTGAGCAGCGGGAGCTGGCTGGATTCCCAGCGCAGGAGCAGGCGCCGCAGCGCCGCGATCCGCCGGTGCGCCTGGGCGCGCGGCGCCCGGGCGGCGAGCAAGACCGGTTCTCCGTCCGCGATCCGGCGCCGGAGGTCTTCGGTGTCAGGTCCTGGGGTCGGGCGGACGACGAGGAGCAGTTCCGCGCGGAGTCCGGAGAGACGCTCGATCCGCAGTCCGGGGTCGCCGCGGAAGGCGGCGGCGGCGGTCGCATGCAGGGTGTAGGCGTCGGTCTCGGCGAAGACGGCGCGGTGGACTTCGTTGCGGCTGTCTTCGCTTCCCTCGGCCGAGGGGAAACGGAGGACCAGCAGCCCGGGGTGCTCGCCGTCGGCCGAAGGCGTGAGGGTTCCCGTCGCTTCGGCGGCCGCGTAAGCCAATTCGGTCTGGCGGATCGTGGCCAAGGAGCAGGGCAGGACCATCAAGACCTCCTCCAGCCGCTCGGCTTCCCGTTCCGCGGCGGACAACAACTGGGTCAGCTCCAGACCGGCCCGTTCCGTGGCGGCCGGCGCGGGGCGTCGGCGGGGGTCGTCTAGCTTACGGAGGTCGAGGCTCGCATGCCGCAGGCGGGCCGACTCGGCCAAGAGCGTCGCCAGGCGGATCCTCGTGGGGTCCGCTTGGGGCGCCGGCTGATGGGTGGGGTCGGGGGGCAAAGGAAGGCCTGTGGACGGGGTTTGTCCGCGGGGGAGGGCGAACAAAAGCCGAGAATCGCAGCCATGGGAAGAGGGAAAACGGCCAAAGCCGCGCCGGGCTTAGCCGCGCACCACGAGCGCAGGGCGCTTGGGGTCGAACTTCCAGCCCGGGATGAGGAACTGCATGGCGACGGCGTCGTCGCGCGAACCTGAGGGAAGCTTGAGGTAGAGCTGGTGCGCGGCCTCGAGTTCGACCGTGTCGATCTCGATGCCGAGTCCTGGCCTTTGCGGGACGGCGACCTTGCCGCCCTTGATCTGGAGCGGGTCCTTGGTGAGCCGGGCGCCTTCCTGCCAGATCCAGTGGGTGTCCATGGCGGTGACGTCGCCCGGGGCGGCCGCGCCGACGTGCGTGAACATCGCGAGCGAGATGTCGAAGTGGTTGTTGGAGTGCGAGCCCCAGGTCAGGCCGCGTTCCGAGCAGACCTGCGCGACCTGCACGGAGCCCTGCATGGTCCAGAAGTGCGGGTCGGCGAGGGGGATGTCGACGGCCTCCAGCTTGAGCGCGTGCTCCAGCTGGCGCCAATCGGTGGCGACCATGTTCGTCGCCGTGCGCAGCCCCGTGGCCTTGCGGAACTCCGCCATGATCTCGCGTCCGGAGAACCCGGCTTCGGCGCCGCAGGGATCCTCGGCGTAGGCGAGCACGCCCTTCAGCGCGCAGCCGGTCTCGATGGCTTCCGCGAGCGACCACGCGCCGTTCGGGTCGAGCGTGATGCGGGCCTGCGGGAAACGCGCGGCCAAGGCGCGGACGGCCGCTGCTTCCTGGGCTGGAGGCAGCACGCCGCCCTTGAGCTTGAAATCCTGGAAGCCGAACCGCTCCTGGGTGGCCTCCGCCTGGCGCACGATGCTCTCCGGCGTCAGGGCTTCCTCGTTGCGGAGCCGATGCCAAGCCACCGGCGAGGCCGCTTCGTCGCGGTAGGGCAGGGTGGTCTTGCGGCGGTCGCCGACGAAGAAGAGGTAGCCGAGCATCTCGACTTCAGGACGCTGCTGTCCTTTGCCGAGCAGGGCGGCGACGGGCACCTGGCGGAACTGCCCGACGAGGTCGAGCAGGGCGGACTCGAGCGCCGTCACCGCGTGGATCGTCACGCGCAGGTCGAACGTCTGCAGCCCGCGGCCGCCCGCGTCGCGGTCGGAGAAGGCCGCGCTGACCTTGGCGAGCAGCGTCGCGTGGCTTTCGATCGGCTGGCCGAGCAGCAGGGGCGTGGCGTCCTCGAGCGTCTGGCGGATCTTCTCGCCGCCCGGGACCTCGCCGAGGCCGGTGCGGCCGGAGCTGTCCGTCATGAGCACGATGTTGCGCGTGAAGAACGGTCCGTGTGCGCCGCTGAGGTTGAGCAGCATGCTGTCGTGCCCCGCCACGGGGACCACGCGGACGGATTTGATCAAAGGTGAGGACATCGGTGGGAAGGAAAGTTCAGGCTTTGGGGCGTTCGCGCGCGAGGCAGACGAGACCGGCCGCGAGGACCGAGCTCAGGGCGAGGGCGTAGAGCCCGCCCTGGATGGAGCCGGTGTGCTCCTTGAGCCAGCCGAAGGCGTAGGGCGCGACGAAGCCGCCGAGGTTGCCGAGCGAATTGATGAGGGCGATGACCGCGGCCGCGATGCGCGGGTCGAGGTAGCCCTGCGGGAGCGGCCAGAAGAGCGAAGCCGCCGACTTGAAGCCCAGCGCGGCGAAGCAGATGGCCACGAAGGCGAAGACCGGACCGCCCAGCGTGGCGAGCAGCATGCCGAGCCCCGCGACGAGCAGCGCGCCCGCGACCCAGGCCTGCTGGTGCTTCCAGCGCGCGGCGCCGGCGGCGGCGAGGACCATCCCGACGATGGAGATCAGCCACGGCAGGGAATTCAGCCAACCCACCTGCATGTCCGACAGCCCGCCCATCGAGCGGATGATCGTCGGCAGCCAGAACGTCGCGGCGTAGATGGTCAGCTGGATGGCGAAGTAGACCGCGCAGAAGAGCAGGATCTGGCCGTCGCGGAGCAGCGTCCAGGCACCCGGGCGGTCGGCGCGGCTGGCCGCGGCCTCCTCCTCGGCGAGCTTGCCGGTCAGCGCGCCGCGTTCGGCGTCCGTGAGCCAGCGCGCTTCCGCGGGGAGGGAGTCGAGCCAGCACCAGGTGACGACCGCGAGCACGACGGAGAACGCCCCTTCCGCGACGATCATGAACTGCCAGCCCTTGAGTCCGTAGGGTTCGTGGCGCAGCAGCGCGCCCGCGAGCGGTCCGGACAGCACGGAGGCGACGGCCGAGCCGCTGAGGAAGATGGCCACGGCCTGGCCGCGGCGGCTCGCCGGCAGCCAGCGGGTCAGGTAGTAGATCACGCCCGGGAAGAAGCCGGCTTCGGCCGCCCCGAGGAAGAAGCGCAGCGCGTAGAACTCGTGCGCCGTCCGGACGAACGCCATGCACGCGGCGGCGACGCCCCAGAGCAGCGCGATGAGGGCGAGCCAGCGGCGGGCGCCGAGCCGCTGCAGGATCACGTTGGAGGGGACTTCGAAGACCGCGTACCCGATGAAGAACAATCCCGCGCCGAAGCCGAACGCCTCGTCGCCCAGCCCGAGGTCCGCGTGCAGCTGCTCCTTGATGAAGCTGATGTTCACCCGGTCGACGTAGTTCACGATGAACATCACGACGAAGAGCGGCAGCACGCGCCACAGCACCTTCGCGACGGCGGCGCGGAGGTGGTCGGGCGGGCTGGCGGCGGGCTCGTGCAAGCGGCGCTTACTTCACCCCGGCCTTGGCGATGAGCGCGGCGAGCTGTTCGGCCTCGGCGGGCTTGAGGTCGGTCAGCGGGGCGCGGACGGGGCCGGCGCCGTGGCCGACGATCGTCGCGCCGGCCTTGATGATGCTCACGGCGTAGCCCGCGCTCTTGTTGCGGATCTCGAGGTAGGGCAGGAAGAAGGCGTCGAGCAGGCGGTTCTGCGTCGCGACGTCGTCCGCCGCGATGGCGCGGTAGAACTCCATCGCGGTGCCCGGGATGAAGTTGAAGACGGCCGATGAGTAGACCGGCACGCCCATGGCCTTGTAGGCCGCGGCGTAGACCTCCGCCGTGGGCAGGCCGCCGAGGTAGCTGAAGCGGTCGCCGAGGCGGCGGCGGATGGACACCATGAGCTCGATGTCGCCGAAGCCGTCCTTGTAGCCGATGAGGTTCGGGTTGGCGGCGGCGAGCTTCTCGAGGTGGTGCGGCTGCAGGCGGCAGACGTTGCGGTTGTAGACGACCACGCCGATCTTCACGGACTTGCAGACCTGGTCGACGTGCGCGGCGACGCCGTCCTGGTTGGTCTCGGTGAGGTAGTGCGGGAGGAGCAGGATGCCCTTGGCGCCGAGGCGTTCGGCTTCCTGCGCGTATTGGATGGCCACGCGGGTCGGGCCGCCGGCGCCGGCGAGGATGGGCACCACTCCGGCGCAGGTGTCGACCGCGGTCTTGATCACCGCGGAGTATTCCTTGGGCTCGAGCGAGAAGAACTCGCCCGTCCCGCCCGCGGCGAAGAGCGCCGTGGCGCCGTAAGGCGAGAGCCAGCGCAGCCGGCGGGCGTAGCCGGCGGGATCGAAGTCGCCGTTCGCCTGGAAGTCGGTGATCGGGAAGGAGAGCAGGCCGGAGGACATCACCTGCTTGAGTTCTTGGGGGGACATGGCGGAAGGGGGAAGGGAAGGAGGAGTAGTCGGCCCGGCAGGGGCAGGCAATAGGAAGAGACGAGTGAGGGGGCTGGTTGGCATGGTGACACGGGGACAAGGGGTAGATGCGGAGTGCAGAGGCAAAGGGGAAGCGGGGAGCGGGCGGCAGGCATGCGGCTCAGCCGCGCACAACCCCTTGCCCCCGTGTCACCGTGTCAACTGGTCCCCTAGTCGGACAGCCCGTGGCGCTGTCCCGACCTCGACGCCTTCCTCGACTTCGCCTGGGCGCCTGCTTCACTCCTTTCCATGCGCATCCCCTCGCTGCTTTGCTTGTTGGCAGGCCTGGCCTTGTCCGCGGCCGACCAGCCCAACATCATCGTCATCTTGGCCGACGACCAGGGCATCGGCGACGTCTCCGCCTACAATCCTAAGGGGAAGATCCCGACGCCCAACCTCGATCGGCTGGCCGCCGACGGGATGCGCTTCACCGACGCCCATACCACCTCGGGCGTCTGCACCCCGTCCCGCTACAGCCTGCTCACCGGACGCTACCATTGGCGCACGCGCCTGCAGAGCGGCGTCCTGGGCGGCTATTCGGCCCCGCTCATCGCCAAGGACCGCCTCACGGTGGCTGGTTTCCTGCGGCAGCAGGGCTACGGCACGGCCTGCTTCGGCAAGTGGCACCTAGGCATGTCTTTCGCGCTCAAGGGCGGCGGCGTGGCCGATGACCAAGGCGCCTACGACGGCGAGGCCGTGAAGATCGGCCGCCGCGTCGACTACGCGGCCGACATCAAGGACGGTCCGCTCGACCACGGCTTCGACCGCTTCTTCGGCATCAGCGCGTCGCTCGACATGCCTCCGTTCGTCTGGATCAAGGACCGACGCACCACGGAGATCCCTTCGGCCACGAAGACCTGGCTGCGCACCGGTCCGGCCGGACCGAAGTTCGAGGCCATCGACGTCCTGCCCCGCGTGGTCGACCAGGCGGTCGCCTATCTGACGGAGGCCGCCGCCGCGCCCGCGCGGAAGCCGTTCTTACTCTACGTGCCGCTCAACGCCCCGCATACCCCGATCGTCCCGACCAAGGAGTTCCAAGGGTCCAGCGGCCTCAATCCCTACGCGGATTTCGTGCGCCAGGTCGACGCGGACGTCGGACGCCTGCTCGCGAAGCTCGATGCGCTCTGCCTGCGCGACGACACCCTCGTGGTGTTCACTTCGGACAATGGCTGCTCGCCGGCGGCGAAGATCGACGAGCTGCAGGCCAAGGGCCATGAGCCCAGCTTCATCTACCGTGGCCACAAGGCCGACGTCTTCGAGGGCGGCCATCGCGTGCCGTTCATCGTGCGTTGGCCCGGCAAGGTGAAGCCGGGCAGCGTCAATCCGCAGCTCGTCGGGCAGATCGATTTCCTCGCCACGTTCGCCGAAGCGCTGGGCGCTCCCGTGCCGGCCGGCGCCGGGGAGGACAGCGTCTCCTTCCTGCCTGCATTGCTCGGCAAGGATGGTCCGGCCCGTGCTTCCATCGTCAGCCAGTCGATCAACGGCAGCTTCGCGATCCGCGATGGGCAGTGGAAACTGGCGCTCTGCCCGGGGTCGGGCGGGTGGAGCGCGCCCAAGCCGGGCTCCAAAGAGGAGAAAGGCCTGCCGGAATTCCAGCTCTACGACCTCGCGACCGACCCGGGCGAGCAGGTGAACCTCGTCGCCCGGCATCCCGAACGCGTCGCGGCCATGAAGGCCGCGTTGCAGGCGGTGGTCGACCGTGGCCGGAGCACCCCGGGGCCGGATCTCGCGAACGACGTCCACGTGGCCTTGGTCAAGAAACCCGGGGCCAAGAAGCTGCAGGACAAGTAGGCGCGGGGAACGTTTGCACCCTTCGGGGGACAGGTTCTATTAAGGAACCCTACCCCGATGAAGGCCCACGCCACCACCTGTCTCGCCGTCGGCTGCCTCTTGGCCGCCTCCTCCGCGCTCGCCCTCAACAAGGGCAACGCCGGCCCCGAGGAGGTCACGCTCAAGTTCCGGCTCCCGCCGCCCCCCGTGCTCACGCCCGAGGAGGAACTTAAGACCTTCCAGGTCGAGAAGGGCTTCCGCGTCGAGCTCGTCGCGTGCGAGCCGATGGTCCAGTCCCCCGTCGCCATCAGCTTCGACGACCAAGGACGGATGTTCGTCGTCGAGATGCGCGGCTACATGCAGGACGTCGAGGGCGCCGGGGAGAAGGAACCCAACGGCCGCGTTTCGCTGCTCGAGGACACCAAGGGCACGGGGCGCATGGACAAGGCCACCGCGTTCGTCGACGGGCTCGTCATGCCCCGTTCGGTGCTGGCGGTCAACGGCGGCGCGCTCGTCGCGGAACCCCCGAACCTCTATTTCTGCAAGGACACCAAGGGCACCGGCGTCGCCGATGTGCGCACCCTCGTGGCGACCGACTTCGGCACGCGCGGCGGGCAGCCGGAGCACACCGCCAACACGCCGATCTGGGCCTTGGACAACCGCGTCTGGAGCGCCGGCTACGGCACCAGCTTCCGCCTCGTGGGCGGCGCCTGGCAGCGCGGCGCCGGCCTGGGGCGCGGGCAGTATGGCCTCTGCCAGGACGACGCCGGCCGCCTCTACTACAACTACAACTCCGACCTCCTCCGCGCCGACCTGCTGCCGGCCGCGGCCTTCGCCCGCAATCCGCTGCTGCGCAACCTCACCAGCGTGAACAGCCGCGTCGTCGCGGACCAGTCGGTGTTCCCGATCCATCCGACGCCCGGCGTGAACCGCGGCTACGACGCGACCACGCTGCGCGCGGACGGCACCTTGACCAAGGTCACCGCCACCTGCAGCCCGTTGGTCTACCGCGGCGACCTCTTCGGACCCGCCTACGTCGGCAACGCCTTCATCCCTGAGCCTGCGGGCAACCTCGTGAAGCGCATCGTGCTGACCGAGCACGCGGGCGTCGTCGCCGGCGCGGCCGCCGTCCCCGGCAAGGAGTTCCTCGCCTCGACGGACGAACGCTTCCGTCCGGTGCAGGTGGTCAACGGTCCCGATGGCGCGGTCTACGTCGTCGACATGTACCGCGGCATCATCCAGCACCAGAGCTTCCTGACCCACTACCTCGTCGCGAACATCAAGGACCGCAAGCTGGAGCAGCCGGTGAACCGCGGCCGTATCTGGCGCATCGTTCCCGACAAGGCCGCGAAGGTCGCCCCGGTCAAGGTGCCGGCCGCGACGATGGCGCGCGTCGAACTCCTCCGTCATCCTTCGGGCTGGGTCCGCGACACCGCGCAACGCCTGCTCGTCGAAGCGGCGGACGCCGCGGCCGTTCCGGCCGTCCGCAAACTGCTGGCCGATCCGGCGACGCCCGCCGTGGGCAGGCTCCATGCGCTGTGGACCCTTGAGGGCCTGAACGCGCTCGATGCGGAGACGCTCCGCCGGGAGCTCAAGGACGCCGACACGCAGGTGCGCGCCGCCGCCGTCCGTCTCGCCACGCCCGACATGCTTCCGGAACTCGCCGCCATGGGAGCCGAGAAGGAGGCGCTCGTGCAGGCCCATCTCGCCATCCGCCTCGGGGCGATCGGTTCTCCCGACGCCGACTCGGCCTTGGCGAAGCTGCTCATCGCCCATGGCCAGGACCTGCTCGTGCGCGAAGGCGCCTTGACGGGCATGCGCGGCAAGGAGACGGCCATCGCCAAGCTCGTCGCGAAGCAGGCCGACGTCCCGGGGGCGGCTTTCGTCGTGGAAGCCTTGGCCACGCTCGTCTCGCAGGCCGGCAAGGCCGGCCCGATGGAGGAGATGCTCAACCTGGCGGCCGGACTCGACGACAGGTCGATGCGTACCGCCGTCGTCCGCGGCTTGGACCGCGGCGGCCGTGAGGCGAAAGGCAAGGCGGGGAAGGCCGCCGCCGCGAAGGTGACGAAGCTGCTGTGGCTGCCGGCCGAGCCGGCGGCGATGGCGAAGCTGCAGGCGCAGCTGACCGACAAGGATGGCGCCGCCGCCCTCGCCGGGCTCAACGAACGCGTGGTCTGGGCGGGTAAGCCCGGCGCGCCCAAGCCTCCGGTGGTCACGCCCCTCAACCCCGCGCAGCTCGCCGCCTACGAGCGCGGGAAAGGCATCTTCAACGGCCTCTGCGCCGCCTGCCACCAGCCTCACGGCTACGGCCTCGATGGCCTCGCGCCGCCGCTCGTCGACAGCGAGTGGGTCACGGGCAAGCCCGATGTCCTCGCCCGTATCGTGATGAACGGCCTCGGTGGTCCGGTGAAGGTCGCCGGCCGCACCTGGGACCTGACCATGCCGCCGATGGCCCAGCTGAACGACGACGACCTCGCCGCGGTGCTGACGTACGTCCGCCGCGAGTGGGAGCACACCGCTTCGCCGGTCGACGCCAAGTTCGTCAAGGGCCTGCGCGACCAGTACGCCACGCATCCTTCCTGGACCGCCGACGAACTGAAGCCTGCCGCGCCCGCGAAGAAGTAGGCGCGGCCTACGGCCGCGAGGGGATTGGTTGACCAGGTGACCAGAGGGCAAGGGGTTGTGCAGCGGCTGCGCCGCATGCCTCGAGGTAGGGTCGGGACGGCGTCACGACCTGGTAGGATCGAGGGAAGAATCGATCACGGCTTCGAGGACGGAGTCGAGGGATGAGTCGAGGAGGGGGCCTTGGTGGTGGTCTGGGTTCCCAACCCCCAACCGCTTACACCTTTCGCGACCTTTCTACGCCTTCCATGCCTCAAACTTTGCACCAGCCGTAGGCGGGTTTGCACCTTTGCACTTTTACACCTGCCGCTCTCCATCCCCTATCCCCTATCCCCCATCCCCTATCCCCTATCCCCATTCTGTCCTACTCCCTCAGCGCGGCGATGAGCTTCAGGGTGTCGCTCGGGCTTTCGTGCGTGGCGGCCGCGCCGTGCAGTCCGGGCGGCAGCAGCGCGAGCGCCTGCTGCTGGAAGTCCGCAACGAGTTCTTGGACCTCCTGGAGCGTCGCGTCCGCCTGGTCGGCGTCGACCCAGACGTCGTAGAGCTTGAGCGTCGTGCCCGGCTGGTCGCCGTCGACCTCGCCCTCGCCGATCGCGTAGCCGCAGTCTTCGAGCTCGTCCCAAAGCCCGCCGTCGGTCTCGAACTCGTCCTCGAGCTCGTAGGTGCGGATGCCCGTCAGCCAAAGGTCGAGCTCCTTGAACAGCTTCTCGTGCGAAGGAAGGATCTCGGTGAACGTGAAGTCGAGCCCCACGGCCACGAGCTGCTGGCCCTCAAGGATGTCGCCCAGCTGCGGGCCTTCGGCGTTGGCGTCGGTCATGGCGAGGAGCGTGCGGACTGTCGGCCCGAAGGCGATGCCGAAGAAGCGCCTACTCCGCGGCGGCCTTGCCGGCCAGCCAGCCCGTCGTCCAGGCGTTCTGGAAGTTGAAGCCGCCCGTCACGCCATCGACGTCGAGCACCTCGCCGGCGAAGTGGAGACCCGGTTGGAGCCGGCTTTCCATGGTGCGGAAATCGACCTCGGACAGCTTCACGCCGCCGCAGGTGACGAACTCGTCCTTGAAGAGGCTCTTGCCGTCGACCGCGAACTCGCCGGCCGTGAGCTGCGTCGCCAGCGACTGCAGGGCCGGGTTGCTCACGTGCGCCCACGGCGTGGCGGCCGCGATGCCCGCGGCGGCCACGAAGCGTTCCCAGAGACGCTGCGGCACGGCCACCGGGCTGAAGGTCGCGAGCTGCTTGCGGGGGTTCTGCTCGCGGACGCGCCCAAGCTCCTTGAGCAGCGTCTCGCGGTTGTGCGGCGGCACCCAGTTGACCTGAATGGGGAAGCGGTAGCCGCGTTCGGCGAACCCGCGCGCCCCCCAAGCGGAAAGCTTGAGGATCGCCGGGCCGCTGAGGCCCCAGTGCGTGACGAGGATCGGGCCGTCGGTCTTGAGCTTCGTGCCGGGGGCGGTGACGACGACGTTCTCGACCGACACCCCGGACAGATCCGCGAGCCGCGGGTCCTTGATGTGGAACGTGAAGAGCGACGGGACCGGCTCGACGATGGCATGCCCGAAGGACGAGGCGATGGCGAGGCCGCCGGAGGCCTTGTTGCCCCCGGTCGCGACGATGACCTTCTCCACCGCATGCGTGGTGCCGTCGCCGAGGTGCAACAGGAAGCCCGCGGCGGTCGGCTCGACGCGTTTGACCGCGGTCTGGACGCGGATGCGGACGAAGGCGCGGTTGGCGGCGGCCTGGAGGCAGTCGACGATCGTGCCGGAGTCGTCGGTCACGGGGAACATGCGGCCGTCCTCCTCGGTCTTGGTGCCGACGCCGCGTTCGGCGAACCAGGCGATGGTGTCGCGCGGCTGGAAGCGGTGGAACGCGCCGAGCAGCTCCCGGCCGCCGCGCGGGTACCTCTTCACGAGCTCCGCGGGTTCGAAGCAGCTGTGCGTGACGTTGCAGCGCCCGCCGCCGGAGACGCGGACCTTGGCGAGCAGGTGCGGCGTGGCCTCGAAGAGCGTCACGACCCCGCGGCGGCCGAGCTTCTCGGCGCAGGCGATGGCCGCGAAGAAGCCCGCGGCCCCTCCGCCGATGACGGCGACTTGGCGCGGCTCAGGCATGCCGCCCAAGTTGGGGCCGCCCACCGCGGAAGGCAAGGCGGGGCCTTATTCGTCCTTCACCGCGGCGCAGACGAGCTCCAGGACGCGCGGGATGCTGTAGCCTTCGTAGGCGCCGTTCTTCGGCGGAGCGACGTAGTCGGCGCGGAGCCCATGGCCGTCCGCGGGCTGGGGCAGGCGCGTGAGGTCGGGGTTCCACTGGCCGTCGGAGCCGCCGAGCTTGTAGACGACGAGGTCGAGCGACGGGACGACGTAGAGGCAGAAGCCGCCGGCGCCGGTCTTGTAGAAGGCGTCGCGGGGAGCGCCGAGGATCTGGCCGGCGGCGTTGTGCTCGAACTGCAGGCTGAAGGGGAAGTGCGGGTCGTAGGGCGACGGCGTGCGGCAGAGGCGCAGGTAGTCGGCCGGCACGAGCTGCCGCCCGCCCCAGCGTCCGTCGTGGGCGAGGCAGTAGCCGAAGCGGACGGCGTCGGTCGCGTGCAGGGCGATGGAGCCGGCGCCGTTGGCGTGGGCCATCGTGACGTCGCCGCGGTAGAGGCAGTAGCCCCAGGCGCCCCAGCCCATCGGACGCGCGAACTTCTCGTCGATGTAGGCCGGCAGCTCCTGGCCGGTCACCCGGCGCAGCACCATCGAGGCGATGTGCGGCGCGGGCGAGGAGTAGGAGTAGCCTTCGCCCGGCGCGGCCCACAGCGGCGTGCGCAGCGAGGAGCCGTCGACGTCGCGGATGTCCTGGCCTTTCGCGGGCTTGAGCGGACGCGTCTCGCCGTGCACCACCGCGGAGGGGCTGCCGCCTTCGCCGTTGTGGCCGGAGGTCATGCAGAGCAGGTGGCCGAGGCGGATGTCGGCCTCGCGCGGGTCGCGGAGCGGGAACGCCTCGGGGAGGAGGTCCTTCGTGTAGACCAAGGTGTCGAGGCCTTGGGGCAGCCGCGCCTTGTGTTCGGCGAGCATGACGCCGCAGGCGATGCTGGTGAACGCCTTGCCGGTCGACGCCATGTCAGGGTTCCCCTCGCGGTGGGCCTTGCCGTAGTAGCCCTCGAAGACCAGGTAGCCCTTGCGGACGACGACGAGGCCGCCGTTGGGCGAGCCGGAGCGCAGCGTCGCGGCGAAGGCGCGTTCGAGCTTCGCCACGTCCACCCCGGCGAGGGCGCGGGCCTCCGCGGCGTCCTTCGGCGCGCGCCAGCCGCCTTGGGCGTCGGCGGGCGGGAAGTACTCGGCGGCGAGGGCGCGGAGGGCGAAGGCGGAGAGCAGCAGGGCGAGGCGCATGGGGGTGGGGATAGAGGAAGGGCGGGGCGGGGGAAGGCAAGGGTTTGGCGAGGCCCGAGGTTCAGAAGGCTGGCAACCTGCCCGGAAGGCCGTTGTCTCCATGCCTACCCCGATGCGTCTGCTTTGCGCCCTCCTCCTGGCCTGCCTGACCTTGCCCGCCGCCGACGAGCCGTTCGGCCGCGACCAGCTGGCTGCGTGGTGCCTCGTGCCGTTCGACGCGCAGAAGCGCGGACCCGAGGAGCGGGCGGCCATGCTCGAGCGGCTTGGCTTCCGGCGCTTCGTCTACGATTACCGCGCGGAACACGTGAAGCAGTGGGAAGAGGAACTGGTCGCGCTCAGGAAGCACGGGATCGAGCTCATGGGTTGGTGGTTCCCGACGACCTTGAACGACGAGGCGAAGTCCGCCTTGGCGCTGTTCCGCAAGCACGACGTCCATCCGCAGCTCTGGGTGATGGGCGACGGCGGTCCGGTCGCGGTCAAGGACGCCGCCGACCAGCAGGCGAGGGTCGCGGCTGAGGTCGCGCGGTTGCGGCCGATCTGCGAGGCGGGCGCCGCGCAGGGTTGCCAGGTCGGCCTCTATAACCACGGCAATTGGTTCGGCCAGCCCGAGAACCTGCTGGCTATCGTCGCGGCGCTGCAGGCGCAAGGCGTCAAGAACGTCGGCATCGTCTACAACCTCCATCACGGCCATGGCGTGGTCGAGAGGTTCGATAAGTTCCTCCCGCAGTTGGTGCCGCACCTGCTCTGCCTCAACCTGAACGGCATGGATGCCGATGGCGAAGCCAAGGGGCAGCAGATCAAGCCGCTGGGCGCGGGTCATCTCGACCTGGCCATCCTGAGGCAGATCCGCGCGAGCGGTTACCGCGGCCCGATCGGCATCCTGAACCACACGAGCGCGGACGCCGAAGGGCGCTTGCAGGACAACCTCGCGGGCTTGGCTTGGCTGGTCGCTCAGCTGGACAGCCCCATCGCGCCGCCGGCGCCCAAGTACCGCACATGGTCCGAGCCCGCCCCGAAGAAGAAGCGCGCGGCCGCCGAGCCGGTGCCCTCGTTCGCGCCCGAATTCGGTTACGCTCTGGCCGGCGGCTACGTCACCAAGGGCAAGCCGACCTTCCATGCCTGGCCGATCACGGTCGAAGTCCGCGCGCGCCTCGACGGCAAGGCCGATTACAACGTCATCGTTGCCTGCAACAACAAGCCCGAGCTTGGCCATTGGGAGCTCAAGACCGACCGCGGCACGGGCGCTTTCGGCCTCTACATCCCTGGCCGGGGCGGCGAATTCCCGACCGGACGCGTGACGACCGACGGCAAGTGGCACGATTACGTGGCCAGCATCGGCCTGACGCGCGTCCGCGCCTGGATCGACGGCGAACTGGTCCTCGACAAGCCCATCGCGCCCGAGAAGCCGCGTCCGGCGGCCTCGGAAGAGAAGCTGGCCTTTGGTCGCCTCGTGGACGGTTCCATCGGCTGCGATGGGGCCGTTGACGATGTGCGCCTTTCGCACGGCGAGCTGGAACCGGAGAAGACGAACCACCCGATGCCGCGTCTGAAACGCGACCAGGACACCTTGGGCAATTGGAACTTCGACGACCAGCTGTCTCCGTCGGCCGCCGCGGCGGCGCCGGCTCCCGCTGCGTTCCAGCCGTCGTTGCCGCCGCTGCATCCGGCGGAGACGCGCCTGTGGACGGCCTTCGTGAACCGCGACCGCATCTACGACTACTACGCGAAGCAGGCCGCGGCCTTCCGCGGTCAGCCGGCGCCGTTGCTGCCCGAATACCCTGGCCTGGATGGCGGCCGCTATGGTCACCAAGGGAACCAGAACGACCAGGTCACGTGGCGTGACAAGCGCTGGGAGCAGGCCGACAAAGGCTCCGTTTTCTCGGGCGTGTTCCGCGGTGAGGGCCTGACGATTCCCAAGGCCGTCGCCGTGCACGAGGGCGACCGCAGCGCGTGCTTCGACCCGGTGACCTTGACGTTCCCCTTGGAGTGGAAGGGAGGCTTCGTGCAGCTGGGCGAGATGCGCCACGGTTTCAACGACGGCGGCCGCATCCTCGGGACGGTCGTGCGCAAGCAGGCCTTGGGCGAGCCTGCCAAGGGTGCTGTCTACCACGGCTTCTACCGTCACGGTACGCAGACCATCTTCAGCTACTCCCAGGGCGGGCGCGAGGTCCTCGCGACCGCTTGGAGCGGCCCGCAGGACGCGGCTCAGCTCGCGCACCTGACCAAGGGCGGCCCGGCGCAGTGGCCGCAGTGGCTCGAGACGAAGGGTTCGGTAGGGTCGGGCAAGCCCTTCGCGACCGACACCGTAGCCGTGCCGTTCCGCAATCCCTATGGCGCGTTGATGTTCCTGAGCGGCTTGGATTTCTTCCCCGACGGGACCGCGGCGGTCTGCACGATGACCGGAGAGGTCTGGCTCGTGCGCGGCTTGGACGACGACCTCCAGCACGTCCGCTGGAAGCGTTTCGCCACCGGCCTGCACCAGCCGTTGGGCCTGCGCATCGTGGGCAATCGGCTCTACGTGCTCGGACGCGACCAGGTCACGCGCCTGCACGACCTCAACGGAGACGACGAGGCCGACTTCTACGAATGCGTCGCCCATGGCTATGCGACGTCCAACGGCGGGCATGATTACGTGATCGGCCTGGAGGCCGACGCGAAGGGGCGCTTCTATACGTCGTCCGGCAACCAAGGAATGCTGCGTCTGACAGGCCTTGACGGCGTCGAAGTGCTCGCCACGGGCCTGCGCAACCCGAACGGCACGGGCCTCTCGCCGGACGGGCGCTTCTTCACCTCGAGCCTGCAGGAAGGCAACTGGACCCCGGCTTCGGCGATCGTGCAGGTCGAGGTCGGCAAGGACGCCGGCGTGCATTTCGGCTACGGCGGCCCCAAGGACGGCGCCGCCCCCAAGGCCCCGCTGCTGTACCTCCCGCGCGGCGAGGACAACTCGAGCGCCGGCCAGGTCTTCTTGTCGGAGTCCGCTTGGCCAGCGCTGCGTGGTTCCGGCAACCTCGTGCACCTGTCCTTTGGCGCCGGTGCGGCGTTGATCGTGAGCCGCGAACAGGTGGGCGGGCAGTGGCAGGGCGCCGCGCAGCGCATCGTAGCCGATTTCGTGTCCGGCTCCCAGCACGGCCGCTTCAGCCCGAAGGATGGTCATCTCTACGTGACCGGCATCGCCGGCTGGCAGACCTACACCACCGACGACGGTTGCCTGCAGCGCGTGCGCCACGTCGGCGGCGCGCCCGTGCTCGTCGGCCACGAAGTCCACGACAACGGCGTCCTTCTGCGCTTCAACGAGCCGCTCGATGGCGCCGTCGCGGGTCGCGCCGCCGGGCATTTCGCCCAGTGCTGGAACTACCGCTACGCCGCGGCCTACGGCTCGCCCGAGTTCTCGCTCGCCCATCCCGGCGTCGTCGGCCACGACGTCTTGGCCGTGCGCGGCGCGCACGTGCTCGCCGACGGGAAGTCGCTCTTCGTGGAGATCCCGCAGCTGACCGTCGCGCACCAAGTGCACCTGAACCTGCGCCTCGTCGCGGACCGCACGACGGATGTCTTCCTCACCGCCCACGCCTTGGGCGAACCGTTCAAGGACTTCCCCGGTTATGCGGCGATCCCGAAGGTCGCCCATGCGCATGCCGCGCCTCCTCCGGCCGCGTCCACGCAGATGCGGCCGGTCCGCTGGGAGACCGAAACCTGCGGCAAGCCTCCGCAGGAAATCACCTTGGAGACCGCCACCGGCCTGCAGTTCGCCCAGAAGGAACTCCGCGTGAAGGCGGGGCAGGGCGTCGCCTTGACCGTCAGCAATCCCGACAGCATGCCGCATAACTGGGTGCTGACCAAGCCGCAGGCCTTGGAGGCCGTCGCATTGCTCTCGGCCAAGATGGCCTCGGAGCCCGACGCGTATTTCCGCCACTACGTCCCCGAGACGCCGGACATCCTGTGCCACACGCGTCTCATCGACGCCGGTAAGAAGACCATCGTCTTCTTCGACGCCCCGAAGGCCCCTGGCCGCTATCCTTACCTCTGCACCTTCCCTGGCCACGCCCAGATCATGCGCGGGGTGTTGATTGTGGAGTGAATGTAAAACTAGGGTTGAGGGTTGAGGGTTGGGGGTTGTGGGTTGAGGGGTGCGGGAAGTGCGGCGGCAGCGCCGCCCCACTCCTCGACTCCGCCCTCGACGCTTCCCTCGACTCAGCACTCTGCTTGCTCTTCCTCGGCGGGCTGTACACAGTGCCCGCATGCGATTCACCCCGATTGCCAGTCTTCTCCTTGCCGCCGCCTTCGCCGAGGCGGCTCCTGCCGTGGCCCTCAAGCCCGTGGACGGCGCCGTCGAGGTGCAGTTCGACGGCAAGACCGTGGCTGCTTACCTGACCGCCAACGACGTCTCCACCCCGACCCGCGCGAACGAGACCTATAAGCCTTATCTCCGGGTCGTCGACCCGACCAACGGCCAAGCCATCACCAAGGGCCCAGGCGGCACCTACACCCACCACCGTGGCATCTTCTTCGGCTGGATGCGCGTCGGCCTCGAGCAGCAGAGGCTCGACCTTTGGTCTATGGGTTCGGGTCGGCAGGTCCACACTGGTTTCAAGGAGCAGTCGGCCAAGGATGGCTCGGCCAAGCTCGTTTCGCTCATCAACTGGAACGACAAGAAGGGCCAGCTGATCATTTCGGAGGAGCGCACGATGGTCCTCAGCCAGCCGGAGGCCCCTGGTTTCCTGCGCGTCGACTTCCTCACCACCGTCAAGGCCGAGGCCGGTGACCTGCAGCTCGAGGCCGACCCTGAGCACGGCGGCGTGCATTACCGCGCCCCGCAGGAAGTGGACGCCAGCAAGACCGAATACTTCTTCCCCGTCGCGAAGCCCCTGCCGCACAAGGATGTCGACTACCCGTGGGTCGGCATGAACTACACCCTCGGCGAAAAGAGCTATGGCGTCGTCGAGATCGACCACCCGGCCAATCCCCGCGGCACCAAGTGGTCGGCTTACCGCGACTACGCGCGCTTCGGCGCCTACCCGCACGCCACGCTGAAGAAGGGCGAGACCCTGTCGCTCAAGTACCGCTTCCTCGTCTCCCAAGGGGCCGTCGTGTCGACGGACGTCATCCAGTCCGAGCAGGCCACCTTCACGGGCGCGAAGCCCGAAGCCGTCACCGTCACCAAGCTCAAGGCCGAGGTCACGGCGCCGCCGAAGGCTAAGAAGTAAGCGGTAGGGACAGCACCACGTGCTGTCCTAGCCTTTCGTAAGGTAGGGACGCGACTGCGTCGCGTCCGTTGACCATTGTTTTAAGGTAGGGGCACGATTCATCGTGCCCTCAGAGAGAAGGAGGGCGCGGCGAAGCCACGCCCCTACCCGATGCAGGACGGTCGTGACGCCGTCCCGACCCTACCCAAGGAGGAAGGACAGCACGTGGTGCTGTCCCTGCCCGCCGCGCTGACCGCAACCCTCACCCCACGACCCGCAACCCTCGCGAGCTTCGCTCGCGCCTACTCCGCGAAGCCGTAGTCCTGGAGCATGCGGGCGACGGCTTGCGGGAGCGGCGGGCGCAGGTTGGTCGCGACGTTCCGGTAACCTTCGTGCGTGCAGGTGAGGTAGCCGAGCTTGCGTTGGGCGTCGGCGGTCCGACCGTGGGCTTCGAGCCAGCGTTGCAGCACGGCGGCGGCGCGCGCCCATTCGGGCCAATCTTGCTCGGCTTGGTCGGCGGTCTCCACGAGCAGGCAAAGCGCGCAGCCCTCGCCCAGGAAGCGTTCCACCGCGTCCGCGTCGTCCGCGCCAACGATGGACACGAGCTTCTCGCGTTCGCGCGCGTCCATCTTCAGGTCTTGTAGCCGAGCGCCGGCCGCAGCCATTTCTCGGCTTCCGCGACCGACCAGCCCTTGCGGGCCGCGTAGTCCTCGACCTGGTCGCGCCCAAGGTTGTCGACGTCGAAGTACAGGGACCTCGGGTGTCCGAAGTAGAGTCCGCTCACGGAGGCGGCGGGGTTCATCGCGAACGATTCCGTCAGCGTGCAGCCCAGGCGGTCGGCGTCGAGCAGGCGCCAGATCTCGGCCTTCTCGGTGTGCTCGGGGCAGGCCGGGTAGCCGGCGGCCGGACGGCGCCCCGCGTATTTCTCGTCGATGAGCTCCTCCACCGTGAGGGCCTCGTCGGGCGCGTAGCCCCAGAGCTTCGTGCGCACCTCGCGGTGCAGCCATTCCGCGGCGCCTTCCGCGAGGCGGTCGGCCAAGGCCTGGATGAGGATCTGGCGGAACGGGTCCGTCTCCTTGAACGACGCCGCGTAGTCCTCGATCTCCTGTCCGGCCGTGACGGCGAACGCGCCGAGGTGGTCGCCCGGCTCCGCGGAGACGAGGTCGGCGAGCGAGCGGCACGTGGCGACCTTCGGTCGGACCCGCTGGTCGCGCAGGAAGTGGAACCTGCCCAAAGCCCGGGACTGCGCCGCGTCGGCGAAGAGCTCGACGTCGTCGCCGACGCGGCGGGCGGCCCAGAGGCCGGCGACCCCGCGCAGGTGGACGCGGTTCTCGCGGACGATCAGGTCGAGTTCGCGACGGGCCGCGTCGAAGAGCCGGCGCGCCTCGGCGCCGTACTTTTCGGACTTCAGGATCTGCGGGAACGCGCCGCGCAGGGACCACGTCACGAAGAAAGGCGTCCAGTCGATGATCTCGGCGACCGCCGCCGCGTCGATGCGTTCGAAGAAGTGCACCCCCGGCTGGCGGGGGGCTGGCGCGGCCGGGCCTTCGGCCACGAGCGGACGCCGGCGGGCCTCGGCGAGCGGGATGGACGGAGCCGGCTGCTGGCGGTCGTAGGCCGCGCGGAGCTCGGCCTGCTCCGCCTGCAGGGTGGCGATGAAGCCGTCGCGCTTGGCCGGATTGAGCAGGTCGCTGCAGACCGTCGTCACCAGCGAAGCGTCGCCCACGTGGACCATCGGGCCGTCGTAGTGCTCGGCCAGCTTGATGGCCGTGTGCTCCTTGGAGGTCGTGGCGCCGCCGATCAGCAGCGGCGTACGGATCCCCGCGCGCTTCAGCTCCTTGGCGACCGTCGCCATCTCGTCGAGCGACGGCGTGATCAGGCCCGACAGGCCGATGAAGTCGGGCTTGAGGCGCAGGGCCTCGGAGACGATCTTCTCCGTGGGCGTCATCACGCCGAGGTCGGTCACCGCGTAGTTGTTGCAGGCGAGGACCACCCCGACGATGTTCTTGCCGATGTCGTGCACGTCGCCGCGGACGGTCGCGATGAGGAACGATCCCTGCGTGGAGCCGCCGACCTTCTCGGCGGCCATGAACGGCTCGAGGTGGGCGACCGCGGTCTTCATCACCTTGGCGGAGCGCACCACCTGGGGCAGGAACATCTTGCCCTCGCCGAAGAGCTGGCCGACGACGCGCATGCCGTCCATCAGCGGGCCTTCGATGACGAGCAACGGCCGTCCCAGCCGCACGCGGGCCTCCTCGGTGTCGGCGACCACGTGGTCGTCGATGCCCTTGACCAGCGCGTAGGCGAGCCGTTCGGCGACCGGCAGCGAACGCCACTCGTTCTTCTTGGAAGCGTCGGCGCCGGCCGTCTTGGTCGCGGCGAAGCGCGGGGCGGCCTCCATGAGGCGGTCCGTGGCGTCGTCGCGGCGGCAGAGCACCAGGTCCTCGACGAGGTCGCGCAGCTCCGGGTCGATCTCGGTGTAGACCTCGAGCATGCCGGCGTTGACGATGGCCATGTCGAGCCCGGCCTTGATCGCGTGGTAGAGGAAGACCGAGTGGATGGCCTCGCGGACGGGGTTGTTGCCCGCGAACGCGAAGGACACGTTGGACAGGCCGCCCGAGGTGCGGGCGCCCGGGCAGAGGCGCTTGATCTCCGTCACGGCCTCGATGAAGTCGAGCGCGTAGCGGTTGTGTTCGGCCATGCCCGTCCCGACCGTCAGGATGTTGGCGTCGAAGATGATGTCCTGCGGGTCGATGCCGGCCTGCCGGGTGAGGATGCCGTAGGCGCGGACGCAGATGCGGACCTTGTCGGCGAGCGTGGCGGCCTGGCCCTGCTCGTCGAAGGCCATGACGATCATCGCGGCGCCGTAGCGGCGGCAGACGCGGGCGCGGCGGACGAACTCCGCTTCGCCTTCCTTGAGCGAGAGCGAGTTCACGATGGCCTTGCCCTGGACGCAGCGCAGGCCGGCCTCGATGATGTCGAAGTTCGACGAGTCGATCATGAACGGCACCCGGCAGATGTCGGGCTCCGTCGCCGCCATGTTCAGGAACTGCGTCATCGCGGCCACGCCGTCGAGCAGGCCCGCGTCGAAGTTGATGTCGATGACCGTGGCGCCGGCCTCGATCTGCTGCTTGGCGACGCGCAGGGCCGCGCGGTAGTCGCCTTTCTCGATGTGGCCCTTGAAGATCCTCGAGCCCGCGACGTTGGTGCGTTCGCCGACGTTCACGAACGTGCCGGGGCCGCCGACGATGTTCAGGGCCTCGAGGCCGGCGAGGCGGAGGGCCGGGGCCGGCGCGGCGGGCCGGCGCGGCGGGTGCTTCTCGGTGCGGCGGCGGATGGCGGCGATGTGGGCGGGCGTCGTGCCGCAGCAGCCGCCGACGATGTTGACCAGCCCGTCGCGGGCGAACGTCTCGAGGATGGCCGCGGTGTCCTCCGGGCCTTCGGGGAAGCCCGTGGGCGAGAGCGGGTTGGGCAGGCCGGCGTTCGGGTAGCAGGAGACGTAGACGTCGGCCTTCTGGGCCAGCTCCGCGATGTGCGGGCGCATCTGCTCGCCGCCGAGGGCGCAGTTCATGCCGATGCTGAGCGGTTGCGCGTGGCGGACCGAGTTCCAGAACGCCTCGGTCGTCTGGCCCGTGAGCGTGCGGCCGGAGGCGTCGGTGATCGTGCCGGAGATCATCAGCGGCAGGCGGAAGCCGCGGGCGGCGAAGGCCTCGTCGATGGCGAAGAGAGCGGCCTTGAGGACGAGCGTGTCGAAGACCGTCTCGCAGAGCAGGAGGTCGGCGCCGGCGTCGATGAGCGCGTCGACCTGCTCGCGGTAGGCGTCGCGCACCTGGACGAACGTCACGTCGCGCTTGGCGGAATCGTTGACGTCGCGGGACATCGACAGCGTCTTGTTCGTCGGGCCGATGGCGCCGGCGACGAAGGCGTCCTTGCCCGGGTGGGCGGCCTTGAAGGCGTCGACGGCCTGGCGGGCGACCTGCACGGCGGCGGTGTTGAGCTCGCGGACGAGGTGGCCCATCCGGTAGTCCTCGAGGGCGATGGACGTCCCGTTGAAGGTGTTGGTCTCGAGGATGTCGGCGCCGGCCTCGAGGTAGGCGCGGTGGATGTCGCGGACGACCTCCGGCTTGGTGACGACGAGGAGGTCGTTGTTGCCCTTGAGCTGGCCGGGGTGGTCGGCGAAGCGCGCGCCGCGGTAGTCCTGCTCCTGCAGCTTGAGCTGCTGGATCATGGTGCCCATGGCGCCGTCCAGGAAGACGATGCGCTCGCGCAGCAAGGCCTCGAGGCGCTCGCCGGCGGGATTCAATGGGAGTCGCTGGCTGGACATCGACCTTACCGTGCGGTTCCCCGGCCTCGGGTCAAGGCACGGTCGGGTCATCGGGCCCGTTCAGGCGCCCGGGAGGTCGGGCTTCTTGCAGCGCGGCAGGTCCTGGGCGCGGTACAGGACGATCCGCTTGCCCTCGAACTTCT
Source organism: Opitutia bacterium (assembly GCA_947453335.1). GTDB lineage: Bacteria > Verrucomicrobiota > Verrucomicrobiia > Opitutales > UBA953 > UBA953. The sequence goes on from CANGFP010000001.1 coordinate 282,497, forward strand.
CGTCGTTCCAGAGCAGGGGGCGGAGTTCGTAGCTGAAATGGGGGGCGATGCCGGCCTTGGCCTTCTCCTCGGCGGGGTCGCCGCCCTGCCAGTAGAGGATGCCGTTCGGCAGGGAGTGCTTCAGGCCGTGGCGGATGAGCTGCTTGGTCTGGTGGACGAAGAGGCGGAGGTCGGCCACGGCGCGTCCGGTGATGAAGTCGTGCTCGTGCGTGAGCAGTTCGGCGCGGGCGTTGAGCACCTGGACGTTCTTGAGCTGCAGGCGCTTCACGATGTCCTCGACGACCATGACCTTCTTGCCGACGGAGTCGACGAGCGTGAAGTCGGCCTTCGGGTAGAGCACGGCGAGGATGAGGCCGGGGAAGCCGCCGCCCGTGCCGACGTCGATGACGCGCGCGCCGACCATGAGCTTGAGGAACTTCACCGCGGCGATGCACGGCGCGTAGTGGTGGCGTTCGAGGTGCTCGATGTCCTTGCGCGAGACGAGGTTGATCTTCTCGTTCCATTCGCGGTGCAGGGCCGCCATCTCGATGAGCTTCGCCCACTGGGCTTCTTCGACTTCGGGGAAGAGGGGGATGAGGTCCTGCATGGAAGGCCGTGAGCGTGGGCGGGACGACCGCCGGTGCAAGCGACTTAAGCGGCGGCGGGGCGCAAGGCCTCGCGCAGGCGGCCGATCTCCTCCAGCCGGGCCTGGACGGCGTCCCGGTCGGCGGCGCGGACGGCCAGGTGGATGCGGGCGTTCTGGCGGAGGTATTCCTTGGTCAGGTGCGCGAGGGCCTTCTCGAGCTCCCATTCGGGCTTCACGCCCAGCTCGGCGGCGAGGGCCAGCAGCGGCGGCTCCCAGCCGGCCATGCGGTCCCCGGCGACCTTGGGCGAGCGCTTGCGGCCCTTGGGCTCCGGCCCGGCGCGGCGCAGGTGGCGCAGGTATTGCGCGAACTGCTTCAGGTGCATGCGCCGGGCGGCGGCGTCGAGCGTCACCGGCGTGCGGCAGGCCGCCGCGACGGCCGCGGCGAACTCGGCGGGGTCGACCTTGGCCAGCAGGACCTCGAGCGGCGCGTCGAGCGGCACGCGGCGCGGGGGCGTGCCGGTCATCTTGCCGACGATCCAGGCGAGCCGTTCGACGTCGGTCGAGCCGCCGGGCGCGGCGGGCACCTGGGCGGCGCGGGCGGCCTTGCGGCGGCGCGGAGCGGGCCGGCGGGTGGCGGGCCGGCGGAAATAGAGCCAGCCCATCGCCGCGACGATGCCGAGCACGCCCATGGCGGCGAAAGTGGCGAACGCGTTGGGCATCTCAGCCGAGCGTCACCTGGGCGACGTTGAGCGAACCCCGGCCGGCGCCTTCGTCGCGCAGCTCGATGACGAGCGGCTGGCCGGTGCCGAGGTCGCGGAACTCCGCGCGCATGATCCCGTTGAGGTCGTAGGCGAACGTGACCTCGATGGCCTGGTCGGCCGGCCGTCCCGGCGGCAGGGGCATCTCGACCTCGGCGATGCGGAGCACCATGAGCGGGTCGTTCTCGGGGATGGCCGACTGCGTGACCTCGCAGGTCAGGACGCGCTGGTCGGCCTCCACGGTGTAGTAGGTGCGCGTGCGGGACACCGGCAGCTTCTCGCCCTTCGAGATGATCACGCTGTTCTCGAGCACGCCGTCCTCGTCCATCGACAGCGTGCCGTAGTAGTGCGGGGCGATGTCCTGGAAGCCGATCTCGGCCGCGCGGCGGCGCTGGGCGGGCGAGAGCTTCGCGGGGTCGGCCTTGTGGGCGGCGTACAGCGCGGCGCCGAGCGCGACGGCCGTGTCGGGGTCGCGCAGCTGAGGCTCCTGCCCGAAGACGCGGCGCACCGCCGCCTGCACGCCTGGGACGCGGCAGGTGCCGCCCGCGAGGAAGACCCCGGCGAGCTCGCGGCGGTCGACGCCGGCGCGCAGCAGCACGCCTTCGCAGGCCATCTCGGCCTGGGCGACGAGACCGGCGATGGCCGCCTCGAACTCCGCGCGCGTCACCTCGACGTGCACGCGGCCGTGCTTGGCGGAGCGCAGCGGCAGCCGGACGGCTTGGCGCGCCGACAGCCGATGCTTGAGGTCCTCGGCGTCGGCCTTCGAGAACTCGCAGTCGCCGGGGCGGAGCTCGTCGCCGGTCGCCGCCCGGAACTTCGCCGCCACGAGCGCGGCGAGCTTGGCGTCGAAGTCCTTTCCCCCCAGCCGCTGCACGCCTTCGGTGAAGACGACCTGGATGGACATCCCCTTGGCCCGCACCAGCGAGACGTCGAACGTCCCGCCGCCGAAGTCGAAGACCGCGTAGAGCCCGTCGAGCGGCTGCTTCCGGCCGCGCGCGTAGGCGAGGGCCGCCGCGGTCGGCTCGTTGATCATGTGCACCTGCGCGAAGCCCGCGCGACGGGCGGCCTCGAGCGTGGCCTCGCGGGCGGCGTTGGTGAAGTTCGCCGGGATGGTGATGACCGCGAGGTCGACCGGGCCATGGGCGGCCTCGGCGTGCTCGCGGACCTTGCGCAGGAGCAGCGCGGAGAGGTCGAGCGGCGTGACGCGGCGGCCGAACGCCGGGTGCGACACGCCGGTGCCCAGGTCGCGCTTGAACTCGAGGAACGCGTGCTCGGCGTCCTCGGCCATCGCGCGGGCCTCGCGGCCGACGACGACGTGCGTGGCGGTCTCGAAGCAGACCGCGGACGGGGTGATCGGCTCGCCTTCCCAATCGCGGACGATCTCCGGGGCGCCGGCGTCGTCGACGCGCGCGACGATGGTCGTCGTGGTGCCGAGGTCGATGCCGAGGAGGTGGGCCATTCCGTATGGATGATATGAAACCAAAGGGCAGGGCGGGGGAAGGCGAAATCCTTTGCGCTTTCCAGCGTCCGGCCGCCGCCTAGAACAGGACCATGCGCCCCTTGCTTGCCCTGCTGTGCCTCGCCGTCGGCCTCGCCGCCGCGGAACCCGCCCCGCTGGCCCCCGTCGTCCAGGCCCTCGAGCTCAAGTGGCCGAAGAACCATACCGTGCACCTCGTCTGCCACGGCCATAGCGTGCCCGCCGGCTACTTCGCCACGCCGGTCGTGCGCGCGAACGAGGCCTACCCCGCCGGACTCCAGAACGGCCTGCGCGAGCGCTTCCCGCACGCCGTCCTCAACGTCGTCGTCACCGCCATCGGCGGCGAGGCCTCCGACCGCGGCGCCGCGCGCTTCGAGCGGGACGTCCTGGCCCTCCGGCCGGCCGTCGTGACGATCGACTACTCCCTGAACGACCGTCGGTTGGGCCTCGAGAAGGCCAAGGCGAACTGGACCTCGATGATCGTCGCCGCCAAGGCCGCGGGGATCAAAGTCATCCTGCTGACCCCGACGCCGGACCAGTCGGCCAAGCTCGACGACCCGCAGGACCCGCTGAACCAGCATGCCGAGCAGGTGCGGGCCTTGGCCAAGGAGCACGACGTCCTGCTGGTCGACAGCCTGGCCCTGTTCAAGGCCAAGGTCGCGGCCGGCACGCCGTTGAAGGACCTCATGTCTCAGGTCAACCACCCCAACGCCGCCGGCCATGCCTTGGTCACCGCGGCGCTCCTGGACCTCTTCCGGAAGTAATTTGCTGTTTCCTTCCGTCGGACCTTCGCCAAACCTCCCCTCCCTATGTTCCACCACGTCGTCTTCTTCTACCTGAAAAAGGACCTCACCGCCGCCCAGCGCTCCGAGTTCGAGGCCAAGCTCCGCGGCCTCCTCGCCATCAAGTCGATCCACAGCGGCTACGTCGGCGTCCCCAGCAAGCACGCCGTCCGCCCGATCATCGACACCTCGTACGACTTCGCCGAGTTCTTCGTCTTCAAGAACCACGCCGACCACGACGCCTACCAGGTCGACCCCATCCACCAGGCCTTCATCGCCGACTGCAAGGCCTACTGGGACTCCGTCAAGATCTACGACTTCGAGTAAGCCGCCACGCTTGCCCGGAAAGACGAAGGCCGCCCGATGGGCGGCCTTTTTCGTGCCTCGATCTCAGCGGCCGGTCTCGCGGTAGAGCTCGCCGAGCTTGGTCGGCTTCTTGGCGTCTCCCTTGCCCTCGAAGAGCGCTCCGGGCTCGGCGTAGAAGCCGTTCATGTAGGCGAAGCGTTCGACGTGGCGATGGTGCTCGAGCATGCGGAAGGCTTCGCGGGCGAACTTGTCGCGGTCGCCGTCGGTGAACTTGGCGTTGAACTCGGTGACCCAGAGGGGGCGGTTGTAGCGCTTGTGCAGCCCGTCCAGCCACTCGGAGAACTTGTCGACGTCCGCGCTGCGGTACCAATGGACGGCGATGAAGTCGACGCGGAGCTTCCGCTTCTCCACGCCCTCCATGAACTTCTCCAGCCAAGCCATGCCTTCCTTGTCCGACGACGGGGCGGGGCTGCCGAGGCGCAGGCCCGTGGCCATCAGGCGCGGCCAGAGGTCGAGCGCTTCCTCGACCGTCGTGTCGCCCTGCTTCTCGCGTTCGGGTTCGTTGAAGCCGAGGAGGACCTTGGCGCCGCTCTTCTTGACCTGCGTGAACACCTTCTCGGTCGCACCCTTCTTGCCCTTGATCATCGGCACGAACTCGACCCCGTCCTTCGACTCCCCGTGCGGGCTCCAGTTGTAGAACCAGCCGCAGTTCATCTCCTTCGCCGTGTCGGGGTGTCCGCCCGCCCAGCCTTTCTTGCTGGGTTCCTTTTCCTTGGCGGGGGCGGCCGGCTCCGCGGCCGAGACGGTGAAGGAAGCCGCGACGGACAAGGCTGAAACCAGAAGCAAACGAAGGAAACTCATCGGAGTTACTTGATGGGGCCAAGCTGCAAGATGGGGTGGCTCTTGTCGTAGCGGCCGTTCTTGTCTTTGAAGAGAATTGCCGGTTTACCCTGTTCATCCTGATCAAGCTGGAGTTTGCTGCCGCAGGGACCGTCCAGCGCGGCGACCTGGGCTGCGGTCGGCTTTCCGGCTGTTTCCATCGCGAGTTCCAAGCACCGCATCTTTATCCTGGAGTAGAGTAGTCCCTCGTAGTCGCCATACGCGCGGTGGATTATCCCGATGAAGATGAGCTCCGCCTTTTTGCGGAGGTCAGGAGGAGTCGGGTGTTTGGCTAGCTCGGCCAATTGCTTCTTGTTCAAGCCTTGCGAGGTTTCTTCTAGGAGCCGCCCCAGCTCTTCGTCGGATAGCGTTAGGAAGGTCAGGAGGAAGCGACTGAAGTCGCTGCGGGCATTGACCTTGCTGGTGAGAAAGCGACGAAGTTCCACCGGTGAGCTCAGGTGGGCTTCGACGATGAATTGTAACCCGCGAGCTTGCTCGGCCATCAGTATTTCCCATGCTTCATCGGAGCGTTTGGTCGCTTCCTGTATGGAGACAGGGGTCAGGGGCTCTAATCGCTTGATCAAGGCGTTCTCCTCCGCATCTAATTCGTCCGCACTGATCAGGTTGGAGAACAGGGCCATCGGCGGGGCGACCCAGTCTGGGTCACGCACACCCCAGCGAACGCAAATGCTCATGGCTTTGGTTCGTCGGTCTTCCAGGGGGGTGGTTGAGAGTTCCATCAGGGCTGCCTTCGTAACGACGTAATTCCCGTTCTGGGTAGTCAATCCCCGCACGTCAGGAGGAGCCGGGAGTTCCTGGAGTCGTCGCATAAAGGCGCGACGTTCACCTTCAGGCCAAACAGCCGCGTACCTCCCCGCGACATGGATGATTTGATTGTCGAAACTACAACTGAAGATGTCCTTGGACGCCGACTTTCTATTGAGTTCCATGGCGCGAAGGAACCACTCGCCCCCTTCCTTGGCCTTGCCGGCTTGGCAGAGCTGATTTCCTCGGGCCAGGTAGATTCTGATGATGTTCAGTGTCTGGGATGAATCTAGGTCCTGTATGCGGGCGCCACGTTTGGATTTGACCGTCCGAAAGAGCTGATCCGCCATCTCTTCGAGTTGGTATTTGGCGAAAAAGGCTTGGTCCACTGGCCGTGCGCCGTTGGACATGTCGGCGAACAGGGCGAAATCGTTCTGGTTATCGTCCTCAGGTTTGGCGCCGACCAAGGGAGTGTTTTCCATTCGCTCCATCAAGCGATGCAGCCTTCTTAGCGAGGCCTCCTCCGGGGTGCTCGGTTGCTGGAGCCACCAGATGGATCCGCCGATGATGAGGCAGGCGAGCAGCGGTGCGAGGAGCGGGCGAAGGAAACGCATGACGAGATCTATTTGATGGGGCCTAGGGTCAGGAAGTCGCCGACGCTCGAGCCAGCCTTGATGGCCTTGTGGTTGCCGTCTTCGGATTTCCCTAGGTGCAGCGGGTTGCCGGAGGCATCGGTGAGCCCAGCGAGGTCCTTTTCGCTGAAGTCCGCGCCACGACGGAGGGCTTGCTTGAGCAGCTGCAGTGTGAGTTCCGTATCTAGGCCCTTGCGGGCGACGAGGGTGAAGTGGCGGGCAAGCAGCACCCGGTAGAGGGCTTCAGCCCTTCGGGCGGGCGATGCAAATGTTTGGCCGGCCGATTTGGCTTCATCCGCCTGCACCTGCGTCAAGGCTTCGGCGTTGCGTGCCTGGAAAGCCTGCAGCCGTTCCGGCGTCAATGGCTGCAGCTCCGCGGAGACGGAATCGAGGATGGTCTCCCAGCTTTCCTGGGTCAGGTTTTCCAGCATGGTTTGTAACCTGCGTAGATAGGCCTGCTCATCATCCTCGCCCACGATCGTCTTGAAGATCTTCTGGAGCCTTTCTTTGCGTTGCGCTGGCGTGAGTGGCTTGAGCTCCTCCATCAGTGCCGGAACGCTATGCTTGGGTCCACACGAAGCGTTGTCCTTTCTGATGGCGAGGTCGAGGCGGGCCAAGGGCCCGAGTTGTTCGAGGGAGCTGACATAGGCCAACCGATCTTTTTCCGGCCATGTCTCGACATGGTATGCGGCGGCCTGCAGGCCGAGGTGTTCATAGGCAAAGGCGAGCATTTGGGTGAGCATGTTCTGGTCCCCGTCTGCCCGTCGGGCCATGCGGTGCAGCTTGAGCATCCATGCCTGCCCCTCGGCTACTTTACCTTGTTGGCAGAGCAGCTGGGCCCGAAGCAGGAAGATGCGGCTGACGACGATACTTTCCCGCAATCTTGACCGTTCCTTGTCGAGCATCCGTGGAAAGGGTGCATCCAGGATGGGTTGCAGCCGGTCGCTGAGGGCTTTCAGCCCGATGCGCTCACAGAACGCTGGATCGACGCGAAGCGCCCCCACCGACATTTCCTCCATGAGGTCGTATTCCGTCATCACTTCCGGGGTGGGCTTGGGGAGCTTCCGCGCACTGAGGGTCTCGTCGAAGCGGCGGATTTCAGCGTAGAGTTCGTCGTCCTTCGAGGGACTGTCTGCGGCGTTCGCCACGGTCAGCCAGCCGAGCAGCAGGCACGGCCAGAATCGTCGCAGGGTCGGGGCGAAGCGCATTGGGGTGCTTCTTCAATACTGCTTCGAAGATGGGGGTCAACCGGCCATCGGGCAGGGCGACCCCGGGCCGCGCTTCCCATTGTTAACCCATCGCCACTTCTGGCTTAACAATGGGCCGGGAGGGGCCTAGGACGAGGGGGTGCCGACTGCCTCTGCAGCCGTTCCGTCCGGTTTGGACGCCCTCGATGCCGCCGATCGGCGCTTCGGGTGGCACCCGTTTACCCAAATGCGGGAATACCAGGACAACCCGCGGCTCCACTTGGTGCGGGGCGAGGGTTCTTGGCTGATCGACGGGGAAGGGAAGCGCTACCTGGACGGCAACGCTTCGGTCTGGACCAACGTCCATGGCCATAACGACCCCGACCTGAACCGCGCGCTACAGGAGCAGTTGGGTCAAGTCGCTCACGTGACGTTGCTGGGCCTGAACCACCCGGTGGCCACCGGGCTCGCCGAGGACCTCGCGACGCTGACCAACGGGGCGCTGCCCCGTTGCTTCTTCTCCGACAACGGCAGCAACGCCGTCGAGGTGGCGCTGAAGTTGTCCTTCCAGTATTGGCAGCTCGTCGGGCAGGAAGCCAAGCGCGGCGTCATCGCGATGGATGGCGCCTACCACGGCGACACCTTCGGCACGATGTCCGTCGGTGGTCGTTCGGAGTTCCATGATCGCTTCGCGCCGTGGCTCTTCGCCGCGCAGACCTTCCCGGCGCCGGATCACTCGGAGTGCGCCGGTCAGACCGCCCGCTCCGACGCCTCCGCCTCCTTGGCCGCACTTGAGGCCCTCTTGGTCCGCGACGCCGCCACGACCGCCTGCGTCATCCTGGAGCCGCGCGTGCAGGGTGCGGCCGGGATGGTCCAGCAGCCCGCGGGTTTCGTGAAGTCCGTCGCCGCGCTGTGCCGGAAGCACGGCGTACACCTTATTCTGGATGAAGTGTTCACCGGCTTCGGCCGCGTCGGTGCCCTCACGGTCGCCGAGCTGGAAGGCGTCGTGCCCGATTTCCTCTGCCTCGCGAAGGGTCTCGCCGCCGGTTACCTCCCTCTCGCCGCCACGCTGACGTCGGAGTCGATCTACGAGGCCTTTCTCGGGAAGTTCTCCGAAGGGAAGACCTTCTTCCACGGCCACACCTTCTCCGGCAACCCGCTCGGTTGCGCCGTCGCGCGCGCTTCGTTGCGCAAGCTCCGCCCGATGCTCGCCTCGGGCCAGGTCGCCGAGCGGGCCGAGCTCCTGGGGCGCGAGATGGCGGCCGCCTTCGCAGGCCATCCCAACGTACGGACCTTCCGTCAGCTCGGACTCACCGGCTCCGTCGAGTTCAAGCCCGTCAACGCCGACCGCTGGCCCACCGACGTGCGCGCCGGCTACCGCGTCGCGCTCGCCGCGCGCCGCCACGGCCTCGTCATCCGTCCCCTCGGCGACTCCATCCTGTTCGTCCCGCCCATCTCCATCCGCCCCGACGAAGTAAAGCACCTCGTCCGCGCCGTCCGCCTCGCGATGGACGAAACCCTCCCGACTCTGAACGCAGACTAGGGCAGCACGCGGTGCTGCCCCTGCCTTTACCCATCCCCCATCCCCCATCCCCTTTCACCTATCCCCTTCAACACCATGCCTACCCTCACCGACGCCCGAGCGCTCTACGACCTGCCGCTCAACACCCTCATCTTCAAGGCCCAGCAGGTGCACCAGGCCAACCAGGATCCCGCCGGCGTGCAGCTCTGCACGCTCAAGTCGATCAAGACCGGCGCCTGTCCCGAGGACTGCGCCTACTGCCCGCAGTCGGTCCACAACAACACCGGCCTCGAGAGCGAGGCCCTGATGGAGACGCAGGCCATCCTGGCCGACGCCCGTAAGGCCAAGGCCGGCGGCGCGACGCGCTTCTGCATGGGCGCCGCCTGGCGCCGCGTGAACGACGGCAAGCAGTTCGACAGCGTCCTCAACACCGTCGCCGGCGTGAAGGAGCTCGGCCTCGAAGTCTGCTGCACCCTCGGCATGGTGTCCGAGCAGCAGGCTACCCGCCTCAAGCAGGCCGGTTGTGACGTCTACAACCACAACCTCGACACCTCGCGCGAGCACTACTCGAAGATCATCACCACCCGCACGTACGACGACCGCCTCCAGACCCTCTCGAACGTCCGCAAGGCCGGCCTTGAGGTCTGCTCCGGCGGCATCATCGGCATGGGCGAGACCGTGGACGACCGCCTGAAGATGCTCGTCGAGCTCGCGCAGCTCGACCCCCAGCCGGACTCCGTGCCGATCAACGCCCTCGTCGCCGTCGAAGGCACGCCGCTCGCCGGCCGCAAGTTCGTGGACACCATCGAGTTCGTCCGCACCATCGCCGTCGCGCGTATCCTGATGCCCAAGGCCATGGTCCGCCTCTCCGCCGGCCGCGCGAACATGAACGACGAGACCCAGGCCCTTTGCTACCTCGCCGGCGCCAACTCGATCTTCCTCGGCGAGAAGCTCCTCACCACGGGCAACCCCGACATCGAAGAGGACATGAACCTCATGAAGCGTCTGGGCCTGCACCCGATGCATCCGGATGAAGCCCGCCGGATCCACCGCGGCGAGATCGCCCCCACCTCGGCCCAGCCGGCCGCGTGGCCGAGCGTCGCCGAATTCGCGGCCGCGAACGCCGCCGAAGAGTCCTGCGGTCACGGCGGTTGCGGCTGCAAGTAACGTGCCCGTCCTCTTCGTCACCGGCAGCGACACCGGCGTGGGCAAGACCCACGTCGCGGGCCTGCTCGCGCGTCGCCTCGCGCGCGACGGCTTCACGCAGGTCATCAAGCCCGTGGAGTCGGGGGCCGCGTCGGGCCGTCCGGTGGACGCGCTCACCGCCGCGGGCGACTGGGCCGAAGCCCATACGTTGCTGGCGTTGCCGGCGCCCATCGCGCCGCTAGCCGCCGCGCGGAAGGTCCGCAAGACGCTCGACCTCGCCACGCTCCTGAAGCTCTACCGCGCCGTCCCGTCCGCGCCCTGCCGCGTCGTCGAAGGCGCCGGTGGCGTCGCCGTGCCGATCGACCCTAAGGGCAAGGACTGGTCCGACTTCGCCGCGGCGATCAAGCCCTTGGTCGCCATCGTCGTGGTCGAGGATCGCTTGGGCGCTATCAACCAGGCCCGCCTGGCCATCGCCTACCTACGTCGCCGTTACGACGGCCCTGTCGGCGTGTGGCTCAACGCGATCAAGAAGCCCTCCGCCGAGGTCGCCGCCGCCAACCGCGCCGGCTTGGCCGACTCCTGGATCCCGCTGCTCGGCGAATCCGGCCCGGGCGCGAAGTCCGTCCGCATCCATTTCCTGCCGCGATGAACGACACCCTCGTCCAGCGGCTGCGCCAGTCCTTGGTCGCTCGGGAAGGCTCGTCGCTGCGCCGTCAGCTCGTCGCCCGCGCGGCGGACGACCCGCGCGTCAACCTCGCGGACAACGATTACCTCGGGCTGGCCCGCGACCCCGTCGTCATCGAAGCCGGCGTCGCCGCGCTGCGCGAGTGGGGCGCCTCGTCCTCCGCCTCGCCGCTCGTGACCGGTTACACGGAACTCCACCAACGACTGGAACGGACCCTGGCCGCGTGGCAGGGCTACGCGCACGGCTTGGTGCTCAACACCGGCTTCGCGGCTAACGCCGCCGTCCTCGGCGGCTTGCCCAAGGAAGGCGACCTCGTCCTCGCCGACCGCTTGGTCCATGCGAGCATGCTCGACGGCATCCAGGCCTCGGGCGCCCGCCTGCGCCGTTTCCCGCACAACGACCTCGACGCGCTCGAGCTCATGCTGCACGAGGAACCCGCGCTCGGCGGCGTCATCTTCGTCGTCACCGAGAGCGTCTACTCCATGGACGGCGACGGCCCCGACCTTCGCCGACTGGCCGCCCTGCGCAAGCGCTTCGGCTTCTGTTGGGTCCTGGACGAGGCCCATGCCACTGGCTGGTATGGCGAGACCGGCTCGGGCATGCAGGAGCACCAAGGCGTCCTCGCCGCGGCCGACATCGTCGTCGGCACGCTTGGCAAAGGCCTGGGCTCGCAGGGCGCCTACGTGCTCTCGCACGCCGCCGAAGTCCGCGACGCCTTGGTCAACTTCGCCGGCGAGTTCGTCTACTCCACCTACCTCGCGCCCGTGAACGCCGCGACCGCCTTGGCCGCCGTCGGGCGCGTCCGCGAGCTCGCGGCGGAACGCCCTGGCCTGAGGGCGCTGTCCGTCGAATGGCGCGACGCGCTGTGCGAGGCCGGTTTCGCCGTGCCGACCGGCGACTCGCCGATCATCCCGCTCATCCTCGGCGATTCGGACGTCACGCTCCGCGTCGCCACCGCCCTCCGCTCCTCCGGTTTCATGGTTTCCGCCATCCGTCCTCCCACCGTCCCGGCCCGCACCGGCCGCATCCGCATCTCGCTCCGCCGTGGCCTCGCCGCGGGCGCGCTCGAGTCCTTCCTCTCCGTCCTGAAAGGAGCCACCCGATGAAGATCGGCTGGATCGGCGGTTGGGGCATCTCGCTCGACGAGATGGGGCCGCTCGCGGTGGCGCACGCGCCGGACGCCGAGCACGTCATCTACCCGCCCGTCGTCGGTGCGGCGGAGAACCTCGTCGGCTGCGACGCGGTCATCGGTTGGTCGCTCGGCGCCCACCTGCTCCTCGAGGCCGCCGCGCGCGGCGTGCAGCTCCCGACGAAGGCGTTGCTCATCGCGCCTTTCACCTCCTTCTGCTCCGAGCACGGCAAGTGCGGGCGCGTCAGCGAGACGCAGGTCCGTTGGCTCAAGCGTTGGCTCGAGAAGGAGCCCACCGCCGCCTTGGCCGATTTCCGGGCCCGCGCCGGTCTGGCCCCGGCGCCGAAGCCCGGCTTGCCGTATGAGCTGGAGCATCTCCTGGCCGGTCTCGACATCCTCGCCGAACCCGCGGGCATCTCGCTCGTCACGTTCGGACGCCAAGGCCTTCCGAAAGGCTGGGAAGCGTACGTCGGCGCCGACGATAAGCTCCTGAATCCCGAAGGCGTGACCCAGGCCATCGTCGGTGCCCAGATCGTCGAAGACGCCGGCCATGCCCTGACCGATTTCCTGGGGACCCCTGCCGCCTGATGCGCTTCGACGAACGAGCCGGCAGCTACGAGGCGAACGCCGCGCCCCAGCGACGTTTCGCAGAGGCCTTGGCCGCCTTCGCGCCGTTCCGCGCCGGCGCGAACGTCACCGAACTCGGCGCCGGCACCGGTTTCCTGACCCGGGCGCTCCTGGCCCAAGGCGTCTCCGTGGAGGCGACCGATGCTTCGCCGGCGATGCTGGAGCTCGGTCAGGCCGCCGCGCCCAACGCCGTCTGGAAGCTCCGTGAAGCCTTTGGTCCGCAGCCCAAGGCCAAAGCCTTCGCCTCGTCCGGCCTGCTCCATTGGGCCGCCGACCCCGTGCAGGTCCTCAAGCATTGGTACGCCGCGTTGCCGAAGGACGGCCGCCTGCTTTTGGGCGTCCCGTGCGACCCGTGCCTGAACGAGCTCCGCGACCTCACCGGCGAAGGCCCGGTCCGTTGGCGCGACGAAGCGCAGTGGCTGCAGATCCTCGACCACGCCGGCTTCGACGTGCGCGCCCATGGCGTGCTTGAATCCACGGAGACCTATGGCTCGGCCCTCGAACTTCTTCGTTCCCTGCACGATAGCGGCGTCACCGGTTCGCCGCGCCTCGGCGCCGGCGAACTCCGGTCCCTCATCCGCGACTACGACCGGCTCCACCGCAAGGGTGACGCCGTCGCTGCGACCTGGGCGTGGCTCCTGGTGGATGCGGTCGCGAGGTAGGCTTAGGGTGGGGAGTAAGGAACGGAGTGCAGGATCGAGTGCAGAGTGCTGGGTCGAGTGCTGAATCGATGGGATGCAGTGGTTAAGTTAGTTTAGACGGCCCATTTCGTATTTCTATCGATTCAGCACTCTGTACTCGATTCAGCACTCGACCCAGTACTCTGTACTTCTCACTCAAAACTGAACTCGCTGTCCAAGGACTCGGGTGGCGGTTCGCCGCCCGCGAGGATGCCGCGGACGAAGAGCTCGCGGTGTTCGGGGCAGGGGCCGAGCCGGCGCAGGGCCTCGATGTGGTCCGGCGTGCCGTAGCCCTTGTGCCGGGCGAAGCCGTATTCCGGATAGCGGGCGTCGAGCTCGACCAGCAAGCGGTCGCGTTCGACCTTGGCGACGATGGACGCCAGCGCGATCGCGAGGCTCTTGCCGTCGCCGCCCTTGACCGCCTCGTGCGCCCAGGCGAACGGCCGCAGCGGCAGACCGTCGACGAGCACGAGCATGTTGCGTTCCTCCGTCCGGCCGAAGAGCTCGCCTTCCGTGCCGGCGGCGGGGAAGAGCGAGGCCAACGGGCCCTGCGCCAGCTGGGCGATGCAACGCGCCATCGCGAGCCGCGTCGCCCCGAGGATGTTGTGGGCGGAGATCTCCAGCACCGACGCCTCGGCCCAGACCGCGCGCAGCTTGCCCTCCGCGTGCATCTCGGCGATGCGGGAGCGCACCTCGGCGCGCTTCTCCGGCGACAGCTTCTTCGAATCGTTGGCGCCGGATAGGCGCCGCACCCAGGCCGCCTCGCCGTAGAACCCCGCGTCGAGCAGCACGGCCCCCGCGACGACCGGCCCGCAGAGCGGCCCGCGTCCGGCTTCGTCGACCCCGGCGATGCCCGGACGTCCGGCGCCACGCTTACGGTCGAAGGCTGCCAGCGAGGCCATCGGGTTACTCCGCCTTCTTGCGGCGGACGAAAGGTTTGGCTTCCGGCGGTTCCAGCCCGCGGACCTCGTAGGCCGTGCGGAAGTGCAGCTTCGCGAAGTTCACCAGGATCGCCGGGCCGAGACGTCCGACGAGCTCGATGCCCGCCTCCTTGGCCTCGCGCCCGGACCCCTTGGGGAGCGTCACGCCGCCGTCGAGGGAGAGCCGCTCCAGCTCGCGGACGAAGCAGGCGCGCGCCACGATGGAGGCCGCCGCGACGACCGGGTCCGATTCCGCCTTGGTGCGCATGCGCAGGTCGAAGTCGACCCCCTTGCGGGCCAGCTCCTTCTGGACCAGCGGCTCCTCGGAGAACTGGTCGAGCAGTCCCCATTTCGGGCGGCGCTGGTGCTGGGCCTCGAAGTCCTTGAGCGCCTCCTCGCACGACGTCGCGTGCATCCAGCCCAGCAGGCGGTTGAGGTTCTTGCCGAAGCGCGAGTGCAGCTCGTTGTACTTCGCCATCCGCGCGAAGGTCGTCTTCACCGACACGCCTGGCGTCGAGCGGATGACCTGGTCGAGCTCCGCGATCTTGGCGTCGGTCAGCTTCTTGGAGTCCTTGATGCCCAGCCGGATCCATTCGCGCGTCATCTCGCCCGTCGCGACGACGCAGGCCGAGACCACCGGTCCGAAGAGGTCGCCCTTGCCCGATTCGTCCAGACCCGCGTGTTCCTCGAACCAATCCGGGTTCAGCTCCTCCTCGTAGCCCAAGGTCGCCTGGCCGGTGACGTCGGGCTCGACGCTGAACTTCACGAAATCCTCGGTGCCGCGCCCGGAGATGACGCACTTGCCCGACTTGTAGTGGACGACGTTCACGTCGGGCCCCTTGAAGGCGAAGGCGGAATGGTCGACGGGGAAGGAGACCCAGCCCTTGCCGACCGCGATCCGGCGCAGCTTCTCGGCCTGGGCCGCGTCGAGCTTCAGGGTGTGCATCGCCACCTTCTTGGGCTCGCCGTCGGAGTCCTGCTTTGCCTTTCTTGCCATGGGACCCAAGGTTTAGCCGAGTTCGCCTCCGAATCCAGCCCCATCCCATGACGCCCCACGAACAAAAGCTGCTGCAGGCCGCTCCGGCGTTCCGGAAGGCCCTGTTGGCGTGGTTCGCCCGGCGGCAACGGCCGCTGCCGTGGCGGACGGAGGTCTCGGCCTACCGGACGGTCGTGTCGGAGCTCATGTGCCAGCAGACGCAGGTCGCGACCGTCCTCCCGTATTTCGAGCGCTGGACCGCCCGCTGGCCGGACTTCGCGGCGTTGGCGGCGGCGCGCGAGGCGGAGGTCCTCGCCGCCTGGGCGGGCTTGGGCTACTACACGCGGGCGCGCAACCTCCTGGCCTTGGCCCAGCAGGTCGCCGGCCGACCGGAGCCCCGCACCGCGGTCGAATGGCGGACCTTCAAGGGCGTCGGTCCCTACACCGCCGCCGCGATCGCCAGCATCGCCTTCCGCGAACCCGTGGCCGTCGTCGACGGCAACGTCGTGCGCGTCCTCGCCCGCGTCGGCGGCGTCCGCGAGACCTTCAGGGACGCCGGCGCCGCGGCGAAGTCGTTCGCGGCCTTGGCGGATGCGCTGGTCGATCCCCGTCGCCCCGGCGACCACAACCAGGCGATGATGGAACTCGGAGCGACCGTGTGCCGCAAGGCCGCGCCGGACTGCGCCGCCTGCCCCGTCGCGCGCTGGTGCGCGGTGCGCGGTCGGCGCGATGCGGCCGTCTTGCCCCGTTTCGAGCCCAAGGCCCGGAAGACCGCCACGGTCGTCCGGGCGCTCGTGCGGCACGACGGAAAACTGCTCCTGCGGCGCAACCCGCGCGACGCGAAGCGCCTCGCCGGCATGGCCGAACTGCCGGAGCTCGCGACCTTGGGCGCCATCGCCCCCGGGCCCGTCGCGCTGGTCCGCCGCCGCACCATCGGCAACGTCACCTACGAGGAGACCCTGCGCGAACTCCCGGCGACCGCGGCCTGGGTGCGCGCGTGGACGCGGGCGGACGACCTGGAATGGGTCGCCGTCGACGGGCTGGAGGGCGCCGCGCTGACCGGCCCGCACCTCCGTTGGCTGCGCGAATGGCTCAGTCGAGCCGATCGGCCAAGGCGCGGCACACGGCCTTGAGCACCGCCACGCGCGCGAAGCGCTTGTCGTCGCCCAGCACCACGTGCCAAGGCGCGTGCGGGGTGTCGGTGCGCGCGATCATGTCCTCGGCCGCGCGGAGGTTGTCGTCCCACTTCCGGCGGTTGCGGTAGTCCTCGGACGTCATCTTGTGGCGTTTGTGCGGAGACTCCTCGCGGGCGCGGAAGCGGCGGAGCTGCTCCTCCTTGGAGATGTTGATCCAGACCTTCAGCACGACCATCCCCGTCTCGGCGAGGCGCGCCTCGTAGTCGTTGATCTCGGCGTAGGCGCGGGCCCAGGCCGGTTCCGTCGCGAAGCCCTCGACGCGCTCGACCATCACGCGGCCGTACCAGGAACGGTCGAAGACCGCGAGGTGGCCGGGCGCGGGGGTCTTGTTCCAGAAACGCCAGAGGTAATGGCGGGCCTTCTCCTCGGCCGTCGGCGCCGGCGTGGGGTGCACCTGGTAATGCGCCGCGTCGAGCATCCCGCACAACCTGCGGATGGCGCCGCCCTTGCCGGCGGCGTCGGGTCCTTCGAGGGCGACGACCGTGCTCAGCCCCTTGGCGGCCGCGAGGCGCGTCAGCCGGCCCAGCCGCGCCTGCAGCTTGGCGATCTGGGCGGAGTAGTCCTTCTTCTCGAGCGTCGGATGCGCGGCCACGCTTTCGAGCAGCCCGCGCGGACGGCCGCTGGGCTTCCGGTGCTTCTGCGTGGCGCGCCGGCGGGAGGCCTGGCCGAGCTGCCGGACGATCTCGACGCCGGCGTGGAGGTCGCGGGCCTTGGTCTCGCCTCCGAGGATGACCTTCCACGGGAGGTTCTTGCCCGAGGTCGCCGCGCGCAGCGCCCGCGCGAGGGCGTGGCCGCGCTTCTTGGTCAGCAGCCAATCGTCCTTGCCCACGACCCAGCCGGCCGCGTCGGAGTCCTCGGCGGTCTGGAGCCGCTTGCGCAGCGCCTTCTCGGGCGTCTCGATCCAGACCTTCACGACCGAGGTCCCGTCGGCGGCGAGCAGTTCCTCGAACTGCTTGAGCGAACGGGCGCGCTGCCGGAGCTTCTCGCCGGTCAGCTCGTCGCGGGCCGCCGCCAAGGCCGAGCGCGTGACCCAATCGCCCACCACCACCGTGATGAACCCCTTGGCCGGCATCGCCTGCCAGTAGGGCCAGAGGAACGGCCGGCCTTTGAGTTCCGCCGACGCCTCGTCCGGCGCGCAGATGCGCACGCGGCGGGAGTCGAACCATTCCGTGAGCTGGTTCGCCAGCTCGGATGCGCCCAGACGATCGTTGCCGCCGACGAGGATCACGGCGCCGTGGTGGGCCGCCTCGAGCCGACGTTGCGCCGCCAGCAGACGGAGATGGAGGGCGGAGCGGGCGCGTTCGAGGGCGGAGCGTGAGACCATCGGGGTGGCCGTCACCTTAGCCCTTCCGGGCGGGAAGGGAAGCGAGGACTCCGTGACGGACCGGTGACGGCCCGCCGTTCAGCGCTCCTCGGGCAGCTCGGCCTTGGGCAGCACGCCCTTGCGCATCGCGTCGAGGGTCTTCTGGACGGACGCGCGCATGTCCGCGTCGGCGCTCTTGGCGACGGCCTGCTGCTGGAGCTGGACCGCTTCCTCGCGCCGGCCCTGGAGCCAGCGCACGCGCGCGAGCGTGTCGAGCTTGTCGGCCTCGGCGGACTTCGTCAGCTCGACGGCGCGCAGCGCGCACTTCTCGGCCAAGGCCAGGTCGAGGAACTTCTCGTACTGCGGATTGGTCACGAGGTCCCAGGCCAGCTCGTTGAGGGACTCCGCGTCGTCGTTCTCGGCCTCGGCCACCTTCGCGAGCATCTTGTAGACCTTGGACGGGTCGCCCTTCGCGAGGGCGATCGTGGCGCCCACGGAGTCGATGAGATCCTGGCGTTCCTCGGGCGGCAGCACGGCGGCGGCCTCGGGGAGGGCGGCCTCGGCGGCCTTCCAGTCCTTGCGGGCCATGGCCTCGCCGAGCTTGTTCAGCTTCTCCTGGGCCTTCTCGGCCTCGGGGTCCACGGGCGGGCCCGCGGCGACCTTCTTGGCGCTCTTCTTCGGGTCGAAAGTGCCCGTCAGGATGTCGCCGAGCATCTCCTCGGTCAGCTCCATCGGATGGCCGGCCCAGGCGAGCTTGCCCTCGCTGACGACGAACGCGTGCGGGATGCCGTTGACGCGCGCGGCCTCGAGCCAGTCCTTGATGAAGGCGTCGCCGCCGATGGCGACCGCGTAGGACATCTTCTCGCCCTGCTGCTTAAGGAAGGCCTTCACGCGGTCGGCGGACTTCTCGTCCTTCTCGCCGTCCCACACGTTGACGCCGGTGAACACGATGCCCTTCGGGCCGAGCTTCTTGTGCAGCTCGTTCAGGTGGGGGATCGCCGCGATGCACGGACCGCACCACGTCGCCCAGCACTCGAACACGTAGACCTTGCCCTTCTCGAAGTCCTTCACCGGTTCGCCTTGGAGCTGCGTGGCCGGGCGGGTCGCCGGGGCCGCGTCGCCGACCTTGAGCCCGGCGGCGGACAGCGTGGCGGTGAGCAGGAGCAGCAGGAAGGCGCGCAGCATGATGCCAAGCATCCTTGCCGGTTCCCGGGGGCGCTCAACCCGTAAACGCCGGGGCGCGAAAAAGCCCCGGAGGTCCGGGGCTTTCGGTCGGCGAAAAACGCTTACTTCTTGGCCGGAGCCTTGGGGTCGGCGGAGGCGCCGGCGGCGATGAGCTCCTTGACCTTGGCGTCGGTCAGGTTGCCCGGGTGGCCGATGAAGGCCACCTTGCCGTTGACGACGATGAAGGAGCAAGGGATGCCGTTCTGGCCGGCTGCGACGAGCCAGGCCTTCTCGACGGCGCCCGTGGTGTCCTTGGCGACCGTGTACTCCATCTTCTTGCCCATCTGCTTCACGAAGGCGTCGGCCGCCTCGACGCCGCGCGGGACGTGCACGCCGATGACCGTGAGGCCCGTGTCCTTGAGGTTGGCCTGCAGCTCGGTGAGGTGCGGGATGGATTCCTTGCAGGGGCCGCACCACGTCGCCCAGAACTCGATCAGGTAGGGCTTCTTGGGGTCGAGCGCGGCGACCTTCGCGCCCTTGATGTAGGCGGTGGGCAGCTTGGTCGGGGCGGCGTCGTCGACGTTGAGCGAGGCCGCGCAGGCCGCGGCGGCGGTGAGGAGGAGGGCGAGTAGGGGGCGCATCGTGGTGTGTTGGTGAGGGTCAGGCCTTGGCGTTGAACTTGGCGCGGATCGCCTCGACGACGGCCGGATCGGCCAGCGTGGCGACGTTGCCGAGCTCGCGGCCTTCGGAGACGTCGCGCAGCAGGCGACGCATGATCTTGCCCGAGCGGGTCTTGGGGAGGTCGGGCACGAAGACGATGCGTTCGGGGCGGGCGAACTTGCCGATCTTGGCGTCGACCATGCCGTTGAGCGCCTTGGCCAACTCGGCCTCGTTGGCGGTCTTGGCGGCGGCGGACTTCAGGATGACGAAGGCCATGAGCCCTTGGCCCTTGAGGTCGTGCTTCACGCCGATGACGGCGGACTCGGCCACGGCCGGGTGCTCGATGAAGACGGCTTCCAGTTCCGCGGTGCCGATGCGGTGGCCGGAGACGTTGACCACGTCGTCGACGCGGCCGGTGATCCAGAGGTAGCCGTCCTTGTCGCGGATGGCGCCGTCGCCGGGGAAGTAGTAGGCGCCGTTCCAGCGGCTCCAGTAGGCCTCAAGGTAGCGCTTCTCGTCGCCGAAGATGCCCTGCGTGATGCCCGGCCACGGCTTGCGGATGGCGAGGATGCCGGTGTCGGTCTCCTGGCCGTTCTCGTCGAGGACGGCGGCGTCGACGCCGAAGAAGGGCAGCGTCGCGGAGCCCGGCTTGGTGGGCGTGCAGCCCGGGATGGGCGTGATCATATGGCCGCCGGTCTCGGTCTGCCACCAGGTGTCGACGATCGGGCAGCGCTCGGCGCCGATGTTGCGGTGGTACCAGAGCCAGGCCTCGGGGTTGATCGGTTCGCCGACGGAGCCGAGCAGGCGCAGCGTCGAGAGGTCGTGCTTCTTCACCCACTCGTCGCCCCACTTCATGAAGGCGCGGATGGCGGTCGGGGCCGTGTAGAAGACCGTGACCTTGTGGTCCTGCACGATCTTCCAGAAGCGGCCGAAGTCCGGCGCGTCGGGCGCGCCTTCGTACATCAGCACGGAAGCGCCGTTGAGGAGCGGGCCGTAGACCACGTAGGTGTGGCCGGTGACCCAACCCACGTCGGCGGTGCACCAGAAGAGATCGTTGTCGCGGAGGTCGAAGACGTACTTGTTCGTCGTGTACGCCTGCAGCATGTAGCCACCGGTGCCGTGGATGATGCCCTTGGGCTTGCCGGTGGAGCCGGAAGTGTAGAGCAGGAAGAGCATGTCGTTGGACTCCTGCCAGACGGCGGGGCAGTCGGCGGAGACGCCCGCGGCGGCCTCGTGGTACCAGACGTCGCGGCCCGGCTTCATGGCGCACGCGGCGTCGGGCTGGCCGAGGTGGCGCTGGAGGACGAGCACCTTCTCGATCGTCGGGCAGTCCTGGACGCCTTCGTCGACGGTCTGCTTGAGCGGCAGGAACTTCCCGCGGCGGTAGCCGCCGTCCATCGTGATGACGGCCTTGGACTTCGCGTCGTTGACGCGGTCGCGGATGGATTCGGCGGAGAAGCCGCCGAAGACGACGGAGTGCACGACGCCCAGGCGCGCGCAGGCGAGGACGGCGATGGCGAGCTCGGGGACCATCGGCATGTAGACCGCGACGGTGTCGCCCTTCTTCAGGCCGAGGCCTTTGAGGACGTTGGCGAAGCGGCAGACTTCGGCGTGGAGCTGGCGGTAGGTGAGGCGGCGGACCTCGGTGGCCTGGCCGTCCTTGGTCGGCTCGCCTTCGAAGACGATGGCGACCTTGTCGCCGAGGCCCTTCGCGATCTGCGCGTCGAGGCAGTTGTAGGCGATGTTGGTCTTGCCGCCAACGAACCACTTGAAGAAAGGCTTCTTGGATTCGTCGAGGACCTTGGTCCAGGGCTCGAACCACGTCAGTTCCTTCGCTTCGTCGGCCCAGAAGCCCTCGGGGTCGTCGATCGACCGGCGGTAGAGCTTGTTGTAGCCGTCCATGCCCTTGACGCGGGCCTTGGAGACGAAGTCGGCCGAAGGCGGGAAGACCTGGTGGGCGGCGCTGAAGCCTTCGGAGGCGGCCTGCTGGACGTCGGCGATCTCCTCGTTGACCTCGGAGGGGGCGGCCTTGCGGCGCGCGCGCAGGATCAGGTAGATGGCGAAGGCCACCAGGATGGCGAGGGACAGCACCAGCCAAGGGGATTCGTAGAAGTCGGGATCAAGGGCAGCGGCAAGGGAGACCATGGTCGGGGAAGGGGTGGGGTATTTGAGTGGACGCTCGGAAAAGGACAATCAAAACGCACCCGGGTTCGCCTAAAAGGCCCGTTTTAGACCGAAATACCGCAATACCGCTCAGCCGAGCTCAGCCAGCAACTCCCCGAAGCCATCGACCACGCGGACACCGAGTCCTTCCAGCCGATCGCGGTGCTGGTGGCCGTGCGCGACGAGCACGCAATCGACGCCCATGGCGCGCGCGGACTCGGCGTCGTGCGCCGTGTCGCCCACGTAGACGACGTGGTCGGGATCGACGGCGAGGTCGCGCAGGTGGTGGCGGGCGCGCTCCTCCTTGCTGCCGGCGTGGATGTCGCTGCCGCCGCAGGTCTTGATGAAGTGGCGCGAGAGGTCGTGGTCGCGCAGGGTCGCGACGAGCAGGTTCCGTTCGTACGCCGACAGCACGGAATGGGTCAGGCCGGCCTGGGCGAGCCCCTCCAGCAGTTCGCGCGCCTGCGGGTGCAGGGCGCAGGCCGCCTTGCGCGCCTCGTACGCGGCCATGAAGCGGACGGACATCGCCTTGAACGAGGTTTCGTCGGGCGTGAAGCCGATGGCTTGGTAGACCTTGATGACGGGAAACTGGAAGATCTGCCGGTAGCGGACGGGGTCGACCGGTGGGTGGCCATCCTCCGCGAGCAGCTGGTTCAGCGATTCGCAGCAGAGCCACGTGTCGTCGAGCAGCGTGCCGTTCCAGTCCCACACGGCGTGCCGGTAATCGCGGAGCCGTTTACGCATGGGCGGGGACGAGGGCGAACGCCTCGATGACGACGCCGGGGCTGGCGTGCGCGAGGTCCGGGGGGCGGTGCGTGACCGGGAAGCCATCCCAGGCCACGGGCGCCTCGCTCCAGGCGAGCACCTCGGTCGGCTGCAGGAGATAGGGGTCATGGTGCACCTGGCCGCGGAACAGCCGTCCGTGCTTCTCGGTGAAGAAGCTGTAGCGCTCAGCCAGGAAGAACTCGAGCGTGCCCGGGGCCGCGACCGTCGGCGTGCCCAGCGGACGCCAGGCGAAGCGCGCGGTCTCGGTCGCGCCGCGGCGGCGGCAGTCGAGGATGAAGCCGGCGCCGGCGGGGCGATGCCGCATGCGGGCATGCTGGTAGTTGAGGGCGAACCGGGAGCGCGCGATCTCCACCGCGGGCCAGCGGTCGCAGTCGAGCGACAGGAAGAGCACGCCGGGCTCGCCCGCGGCGTCGCGCACGTAGACGCGGACGTTGAGCTCGCGGAAATAGGACAGCCACGGCAGCGGCGGCAGGTAGGCCGGCCGCACCGCGTTCATCTTGAAGCCCACGACGCCGAGGTAGGTCGCGCCGTCGAAGCAGTCGACGGTCAGCCCGCGCGGCAGTCGTCGCTGCACCTCGGCGGCGTCGACGCGCCAATGGAAGAAGAAGAGGTCGTCCCAACGCTGGTGCAGCGCCGCGCGGCGGCCGGGGTGCCGGCGGGCGGAGAGGAGACGTTGGGTGGCGGGGTCCACGCCGCACTCTCGCCTCTCCGGGCGGGGCGGTCAAGCAGGCCGCCGGGTTACTTCGCGCCCGCGAAGGCCGGTTGCGACAGGTCGACCTGGTAGAGCACCTGGTTGTAGTCCCAGCGCGGGGTCGGCTGCTTGTTGTTGGTGAACGTCGTCACGTAGGTCCCCTCGAAGTGGATCACCGGCGAGCCGTCGCGGAACGCCTCGGGATGCAGGATCGGGTTGTAGAACGTGTAGTTGTCGTGCGACGCCACCTTGCGCGCGCCGGTCCAGGGACCGTGCGGCGACGGTCCGCTCGCCAGCCAGATCTCGCCGAGGAACGAGGAGTCGCCGCCTTTCTGGGTGAACAGCAGCAGCCAGCGCTTGCTCCAAGGGTGCCAGGCCAGGTCGCCGCCGTGCGGCTCGACCTTCTTGCCCTCGGGGGTGAGTACCGTGCGGTCGGGCGTCAGGTTCTCCCAGGTCGCGGGATTCTTCCAAGCCTCGTAGGTCGCTGGGCAGCGCAGCGTCGGGCAAGGGTTGCAGTAGAGCAGCCACTCCTTGCCGGCTTCGTCCTTCCACTTCAGCGCGTGGCCATCGGGCACCTTGGGCGCCTTGGGCTGTTCGGCCGATTTCGTCCAGAACGTCAGCACGGGCAGGAACTTCTGCGCCGTCGCGTCCCATTCGACGAGGTCCCAGCGGTAGGCCTCCATGTTGCCGCGCACCTTGACCGCGGAGGCCACGAGGTGGTCGCGCCCTTGCGCGTCCGGGAGCGTCGCCGCGCCCCAGACCCAGGTCGGACCGTCGCCGGGCACGTCGGCCACGCCGCGCGCCGCGCCGTTCTCCTTGCGGAAATGGTCGAAGCTCACCTGCAGCGGCGGCCGGGCGGGCGGCGTGAAGCCGGTCGTCGTCGCGCCGGACACGTTGAAGATCCCCAGCGGATAGCCGGAGACGTTCGTGTCGCCCCAGAACCAGTACATCCTGCCGCCAAAGGACACCGGCACGACGCTGTCGCAACCGAGGACCGGTCCGTCGCGCCAATCGAGGTGCTCGCCGAGCTTCTGGCTTTCCGCGAAGAGTCCCGTACCGGTGAGCCGCCCCAGCCGTTGGGCGAGGATGCGGCGTTCGACCGTGACGGTCAGGCGCTTGCCGGGTTCGGGCCGCAGACGCACGCCCTTGTAGCCGAACCCGTCGGCCTTCACCCCGTAACCGTGGCCGGCGACGTCGAACCAGGTCTCCTGGCCCATGAGCTCCGGGAGGTCGAAGGCGATCACCCCGGCGTTGTCGGAGACGAAACGGACGCCGTGGACCGTGCGCAGCTCGACGCCGGGCACGGGCCAGCCGGAGCCCTTCTCGACGACCTCGATGCGGCAAGGTTCGGTCGCCGCGGCGGACAGGCGGAGCAGCCCGCAGGCGAGCAGGGCGAGGAAAGGGCGCATGGGCCGACTCTCCGCGGGAACCGGCGGGCCTTCAAGCGCAGCCTTGAGGCTTTTCGCTTGGAGCGGCCGCGCAACGGCCTTAACCCTCACCCATGCTCTCCGAAGCGCGCCAAGCCGAGTTGCTGAAGTTCGCCGAAGCCTTGGCGGACGTCGCCCGCTCGGTGCTGATCCCGGCGCACGCCGACCCCGAGACGCGCCTCGAGGTCAAGCCCGACGGCACGCCGGTCACCTGGGCCGACAAGGAAGCCGAGCGCCTCATGCGCCAGCTCATCGCCAAGGCCTATCCGTCGCACGGGATCCTCGGCGAGGAGTTCGGTCCGCAGAACGTGGACGCCGAGTTCTGCTGGGTGCTCGATCCCATCGACGGCACGAAGTCCTTCCTCTCCCGCGTCCCGCTCTACGTCACGCTCATCGGCCTGCGCCACCAAGGCCAGCCGCTGCTCGGCCTCATCGATCAGCCCATCCTCGGCGAACGCATCGTCGGCGACGGCCGCACCACGCGCCTCAACGGCAAGGTCGTCCGCGCCAAGGAAGTTCCGCTCAAGGAAGCCGTCGTCGTCTCGACCGACTTCGACAACGTCCGCCGCTTCCACAAGCGCGCGCGCTGGACGCGCCTCGCCGACTCCGTCGCGCACACCCGCACCTGGGGCGACGGCTACGGCCACCTCCTCGTCGCGAGCGGCCGCGCCCACGTCGTCGCCGACCCCGTGATGAACCCGTGGGACCTCGTCCCGGTGATCCCCGTGCTGCGGGGCGCCGGCGCCGTCGTCACCGATTGGCAGGGCGGCGACGCCGTCGCCAGCGGCAACATCATCGCCGCCGCGCCGAAGCTGCACGCGCAGGTGCTGGAAGCCCTCGCCGACTAGCGCTGCTTCGCGAGGCGGACCTGCAGGGAGCGCCCGTGCGCGTCCAGGCTTTCCATGCCCGCGAAGGCCGCGACCACGCCCGCGGCCTTGGCCAGCGAACGGCGGTCGTAGCGCACGAAGCTCGTGCGGCGGAGGAAGTCGGCCACGCGCAGGCCGCTGAAGAAGCGGCCCGTGCCGCCGGTGGGCAAGGTGTGGCTCGGGCCGGCGGTGAAGTCGCCGAGCACCGTGGGCGTCTCATGGCCGAGGAGCAGGGCGCCCGCGGTCGTGATGGCGGCGGACAGCTTCGCCTCGACGGACTTCGCCACCATCAGCTCGAGGTGCTCGGGCGCGACGAGGTTGGCCACGCGCGCGGCCTCGGCGATCTTCCGGACGAGGACGACGCAGGTCATCTTGTCGAGCGCCTTGGCGATCTTGGCGCCGTGGGTGAGCGTGAGCGCCTGGGCGTGCGCCGAGGCGAGGCAGCGGTCGGCGAAGGCCGCCGAATCGCAGACGAGGTAGAGCTTCTCCTTGCCGCTGCCGTGCTCGGCCTGGGCGCAGAGGTCGGCGCCGACGAAGACCGGGTTGGCGGTGCGGTCGGCGATGATCATCACTTCGCTCGGACCGGGCAGCAGGTCGACGCCGACGAGGCCGAAGAGCTGGCGCTTGGCCTCGGTGACGAACGCGTTGCCCGGGCCGAAGACCTTGTCGACCGCGGGGATGGACTTCGTGCCCAGCGCGAGCGCGGCGATGGCTTGGACGCCGCCGACGGCGTAGACCTCCTTCACGCCGCAGAGGTAGAGCGCGGCGAGGATGTCGGGGTTGATCTGGCCGTCCGGGCCGGGCGGCGTGCAGGCGCAGAGCTCGGGGACGCCCGCGACCTTCGCCGGCAGCGCCGTCATGAGCACCGTCGAGACGAGCGGCACCTGGCCGCCGGGGATGTAGAGGCCGCAGCGGCGGATGGCGTGGTGGCGTTCGCCGACCGTGGCGCCGTGCGGGTTCTTCGCGGACCAGCCCTTGGGCAACGTTCGGCGATGGAAGTCGGTCACGCAGCGGGCGGCCTCGTCGAACGCCTTGCGCTTGGCCGGGGCGAGCTGCTTGGCCGCCTGCTTGAGGCGGGCTTCCGGGATGCGGAGCTTGGCGGCGGTCAGCTTCGCGCGGTCGAACTTCTCGGTGTAGGCCAGCACCGCGGCATCGCCGCGGTCGCGGACGTCGGCGATGATGCCGGCGACGGCGGCGCGGACGTCGGGCGAGGCTTCGCCGTTGCCGACGAAGGCGCGGAGGCGCGGGAGGAAGTCTTGGGCGTGGGCCTGGAGGACGGGCATGGACTTAGCGGGTAGGGAAGACGAAGCGGGCGGGAGCCAGCGTGGGGTTCACGACGACCTTCTCGTAGGTCACCTCGGCGACCTTCTTGCCGTCGATGAGCACCAGTTCCTTCTGCGTGAAGACGATTCCGTCGACCGTGGTCGTCGCGGTCACGCGCTGACGCTGGACCTTGCCGTCGGGCATGGGCTGGTCGGTCGCGGTGAGCCGGAACGTCTCGGCGTCGAAGTGGCGGATGATGCGGAAGCCGCTCTTGTACGCGTACTCCAGCGAGACCTGCTTGCGGCCGTCGATCTCGGACGCAGGCGCGACCTTCACCGCGCCGGCGCGTTCGGGCGGCGCCGCGAAGAAGGTCAGGTCGCTGGCGGCCATGTCGCGGAGCACCGCGACGTATTCGGAGCGCAGCACGCCGATCTGGGTCGTCTGCGTGGACTTGCGCCAGCCTTCGCGGCCGTTGGTGGCGAGGATCTCCTCGATGGTGCGGTTGGCGTTCAGGCTGAGCTGGTAGCGTTGGTCGGGTGCGTTGACCTCGAGCTGCGTGTAGCCGGCGGGCTTGCCGTCGGCGTCGACGGACGTCAGCTCGAACCGCAGGCCGCGGACCTGGGCGAGGGCGGCGGGGTCCTGGGCGAGGGCGGCGCGGGCCTTGGCGATGACCTCGGCGGGCGTGAGGTCGGCGGCCCAGGCGCACGACGCGCAGGCCAGCCAGGCGAGCAGGGTCCGGAAAGATGCCATAAGACCTCCGGGTATGGCTTTGGCCGCGGACCTTGGCAAGCCTCGCCCCGTGGCGCGGGGGTCGGCATTGACCCCGCCGGTCGCCCTGCCTAGGTTCGGTCCATGCGGATCCTCGCGTTGCTCCTCCTGACCCTGTCCTTCACGGCCTGCCAGAACGCCCAGCCCGAGGACGAATGGCGCAACCACACCGCCACCAAGCTGCACCTCATCAAGGTCGGCGACACGCGCGCTCAGGTCATCGAGCTCCTCGGCGTCCCCAGCGACGCGTCGGCCGACGGCACGATGGAGACGCTTTACTACCGCATGCTCCCGACCACGGCCGAGCTCGAGTACGCCGCGGCGAACAAAGCCTTGGGCGGCTGGAAGAACGCTGCGGAAAAGCGCGCCGTCCCGGCCGTCACGCACGAGGTGCGTCTGCTCAACGGCATCGTGAGCGGGTATGGTCCGGCGTTGGCGCCGGTGCGCTGACGCTCAACCGCGGGCCGCGACCAGCAGGCCCGGGACGTCGCAACGACCCTCGTAGAGGGCCTTGCCGACGATGGCGCCGACGAGGTTCGGGTAGGCCTTGGACATCTGCGCCAGACGACGCACGTCCTCCGCGCCCGCCACGCCGCCGGAGGCGATGACACCGCAGGAGCAGGCCTTGAGGACCGCTTCCAGCGATTTCCAGTTCGGACCGGTGAGCATGCCGTCGGTCGCGATGTCGGTGTAGATGACCGTCGAGACCCCGAGGTCGCCCGCCTGCTTGGCGAAGTCGGTGGCCTGCAGGGCCGTCACGGCCGTCCAGCCCTTCACGGCGACGAGGCCGTCCTTGGCGTCGATGCCCACCGCGAGGCGCGGGCCGTGGGCCGCGGCCATCTCGCGCAGGAAGGCCGGGTCGGTCGCGGCGCGCGTGCCGATGACGACGCGGCTGGCGCCGGCGGCGTAGGCGGATTCGGCGAGGGCGCGGTCGCGCATGCCGCCGCCGAACTGGACCTTCGGTCCGAGCTGGGCGATGCGCTGCAGCGTCGGGAGGTTGAGCGGGGCGCCGCCGAAGGCGCCGTCGAGGTCGACGACATGGATCCATTCCGCGCCGGCCTGCGCGAACTGCACCGCCGGTTCGACGGGGTCCTCGTAGTAGTTGGTGCGCGCGTCGTCGCGGCCCTGGCTCAGGCGCACGCAGCGACCGCCGCGGATGTCGATGGCGGGATAGACGATCATGGAAATCAGGCGCCCTTGCGGGACTTCGCGGCCGGGGCGGCCACGGTCACGGGCTTCTCGCCGCGGATGGCCTCGGCCGTCACCGTGAACTTGGAGCCGGCCGGGTGTTCGGGCAGGCCGTACATCGTCTCGAGCAGCACGCCTTCGAGGACGGAGCGCAGACCGCGGGCGCCGGTGGCCAGGGCGAGGGCGCGGTCGGCGGTGGCGTCGAGCGCGCCCTTGGTGAACTCGAGCGTCATGCCCGAAAGCGCGAACAGCTTGCGGTACTGCTTCGTCGGGGCGTTCTTGGGTTCCGTCAGGATGCGGACCAGCGCGTCGCGGCTGAGCGGCTCGAGGACCGAGATGACCGGCAGACGCCCGACGAACTCGGGGATCATCCCGAACGAGAAGAGATCCTCCGGCTGCAGGCCGGCGAGGACCTGCTCGGCCGTGAGCGTCGGCGGGATGTCGCCGCCCTGGATGAAGCCGAGGGCCTTGGTGCCCGCGCGGCGGGCGATGAGGCGGTCGAGGCCGACGAAGGCGCCGCCCGCGATGAAGAGGATGTCGCTCGTGTCGACGCGGATGCACTGCTGCTCCGGGTGCTTGCGGCCGCCGGCGGGCGGGACGTTGCACACCGTGCCCTCGAGGAGCTTGAGCAGGGCCTGCTGCACGCCTTCGCCGGAGACGTCGCGGGTGATGGACGCGGAGTCCGACTTGCGGCCGATCTTGTCGATCTCGTCGATGAAGACGATGCCGCGCTGGGCGCGTTCGACGTCCATGTCGGCCGCCTGGAGCAGGCGGAGGACCACCGTCTCGACGTCGTCGCCGACGTAGCCGGCCTCGGTGAGCGTGGTGGCGTCCGCGATGGCGAACGGCACGTCGAGCATGCGCGCGAGCGTCTTGGCGAGGAGCGTCTTGCCGGTGCCGGTCGGGCCGATCAGCAGCACGTTGCTCTTGTCGAGCTCGACCTCGCCGAGGGCGTCGGACTTGTCGCCGCCGGCGGCCTGGACGAGGCGGTCGTTGAGGCGCTTGTAGTGGTTGTGGACGGCGACGGAGAGGACCTTCTTGGCGTGGTCCTGGCCGATGACGTGGGCGTCGAGCTCGGCGCGGAGCGCGGCGGGGGCGACGAGCTTGACGGGCTTGAGCGCCGCCTTGGCGGGGGCCTCCTGCAGGGCCGGGCCCGCGGCCGCGGCGGTCGGCTTGCCTTCGCGCGCGCGCTCACGGTCGATGAGCCGGCCGCAGGTGGAGACGCAGACGTCGCAGATGCCGACGCCCTTCGGACCGGCGATGAGCTTCCCGGCCTGCGCGGCCGGCTTGCCGCAGAAGGAGCAGCACTCCGCCTGGTCGCCGGCCATGTGGATCAGGCGCGGCCTGCCTTGGGCAGGACGACGTGGTCGACGAGGCCGTAGGCCTTGGCCTCTTCGGCCGTCATGTAGTTGTCGCGGTCCGAATCGCGCTGCAGTTCGGCCGGGGTGCGGCCGCTGTGCTTGGCGAGGACGTGGTTCAGCGTGTCGCGCCAGCGGAGGATCTCCTTGGCGGCGATGGAGATGTCGGACGTCTGGCCGGTGGCGCCGCCGCTGGGCTGGTGGATCATCACGCGGCAGTTGGGCAGCGCATGGCGCTTGCCCTTGGTGCCGGCGGCGAGGAGCACGGTCGCCATGGAGGCGGCCATGCCGATGCAGTAGGTGTTCACCTCGCACGTGAGGAAGTTCATCGTGTCGTAGATCGCCATGCCCGCGGTGATCGAGCCGCCCGGGGAGTTGATGTAGAGCGAGATGTCCTTCTTCGGGTCCTCCATCTGCAGGAACAGCATCTGCGCGATGACCGCGTTGGCGACCTCGTCGTAGATGGGCGAACCCAGGAAGATGATGCGGTCCTTCAGCAGGCGGCTGTAGATGTCCCAGGCCCGTTCGCCGCGCGCATCTCTTTCGACAACGTTGGGGATGATGTAGGACATAGGAGGTGGTATGCGGGATACTATACCCGGACCTTAGGCTTTCTCAACCGCTTCCGGGGCTTTCCCGTCGAGGACGAGGTCCAAGGCCTTGTTCAGGACCGCGTCGCGGCGGACGACCTGGAGCTGGTTGCGGTCCTTGGCCAGCTTCTCGGGCTGGACGTTGGTGCGGTAGGCCTCGCGGAGGATGGCCTGGGTGAACTCCTCGCGGGTGAGGTCGATGCCGTTCTCTTCGGCGATGCGGACCAGGACGACCTGGGCGCGGACCTTGATCTCGGCGGCCTTGCGGGACTCGGCGACGATCTCCTCGCGCTGGGCCTCGAACTGGTCGGGCTTGAGCGTGCCGTTGCGGAGGCGGAGCTGCAGGTACTCGTTGAAGAGGCCCTGGGCGACGGAATCGACGGCGGACTGGGGGAGGGGGAGGTCGAGGCCGGCGACGAGGGCGTCGAGGGCCTTCTCGCGGCGGGCGGTCTCGGCGGCCTGCTCCTTGGAGCCCTGGATGCCCTTCTTGAGCTGTTCGCGGAGGTCGGCTTCGTCCTTCACGCCGACGGACTTGCAGAACGCCTCGTCGACGGTGGGGATCTCCTTGCGGCGGACTTCGGCGATGGAGAGCTCGTACTTCACGGTCTTGCCGCGGAGGGCTTCACGGGCGGCGTCGGCGCCGAAGGACTGCTCGGCCTTGGCGGTGTCGCCGGCCTTGAGGCCGACGATGGCCTTGGCGATGGCGGGGACGGCCACGATCTCGCTTTCGGAGCCGGCTTCTTCCCAGGTGGATTCGGACGAGCCCAGCGGGCCGGCCTCGGCGTCGACTTCCTTGACGGCCTTGCCGTCGACGGTGCCGGTGTAGCTGAGGCGGACGTAGTCGCCCTTGGCGGCGGCGGCTTCGGTCTTCTCGTAGCGGGCGCGCTGCTGGAGCAGCTTCTGGAGGTGCTCGGCGACGTCGGCTTCGGTCACCGTGACGGCTTCCTTGGCGATCTTGATGCTCTTCCAGTCGGGGGTCTTGAATTCGGGGAGGACGTCGACCTCGTAGCGGATGACGACGTCGGCGCCCTGCGCGGCCTCGTCCTTCTGGACGTCGGCGAGGGTGTAGACGGTGAAGCTCTTCTCTTCCTTGATGCGGTCGTAGCCCTGCGCGAGGAGGCGCTGGCTGACTTCCTCGGCGATGTTCTTGCCGTACTTCTGGCGGACCAGGGCTTCGGGGGCCTTGCCCGGACGGAAGCCGGGGAGGGCGGCTTCGCGCGTGAAGCCCTTGACCACTTCCTTCTCGGAGGCGGCGACGGTGGCCGCAGGGATCGTCACGGTGACGGAGCGGCGGGTCGGGTTGGTGACTTGGATTTTGATGTCCATGGATGTATAGAAAGGAGAGGGAAGGAGCCGCCCCGGCGGGCTCGCAAGGGGGGAAAGGGGGAGCAAACGGAACAATTCCCCACGGTCAACAGCGGAGGAAGGGCCTTTTTAGGCTCAACCGAGGCGTTTTTTGAGGCGCGGGAGCACGCAGCGGGGCACAAAAGCGGCCGCTTGGGACAGTTTGTGGCGGGCGATGTCCTTTACGAAGGTAGAAGACGTCACGAACTGGTCCTGGCTGGGCATGAGGACCACGGTCTCGATTTCGGGCGCCATCAGCCGGTTGGCGTGGGCCAGGTCGAACTCGAACTCGAAGTCGCTGAACTTGCGGAGGCCGCGGATGATCGCGACGGCCTTCTGCTGACGGGCGAACTCGACGGTGAGGCCGTCGAGCTTCAGGACGCGCACCTTGCCCATGCCCTTGCAGGCCTCGCGGGCCATGACCAGGCGCTCGTCGAGCGGGAACCAGGGGTTCTTGGAATCGCTGGGCGCGACGGCGACGATGACGCGGTCGAAGAGCCGGGAGGCGCGGCGGAGCACGTCGAGGTGGCCCAGCGTGATCGGGTCGAAGGTGCCGGGGTAGACGGCGATGCGGTGCTTGCTGGCCATTGTTTTCCTGTTGCGGGCGACTCTCGCCCCAGAACATTGTCCCCGCAAGCCTGCATGCGCTTCCTCCGGCACATCCCCAACATCCTGACCGCGGCGCGGCTTCCGGCGGTCTTCCTCATCACGCTCCTGACCTGCTGGGGTGGAGTCTGGGCGAGCGCGGCCTTGGCTTTGTTCATCCTGGCGGCCTTGACCGACATCTTCGACGGCTGGATCGCGCGCAAACTGAACGCGGTGACGGACTTCGGGCGCCTCATGGACGCCTTGGTCGACAAGATCTTCATCCTCGGGCTGCTCGTGGCCCTGCTGGCCGCCGATTGCCTGCCGGGACGGCACGTGCTCGGGCCTGTCGTGAGCGACCTGCCGGCCGCCGGTTACCTCGCCGCTTCCCAAGGCGAACGCCTGCTGGCCGCCTTCGGCGTCGTGCTGATCCTCTGCCGGGAATTCCTCATCACCGGCCTGCGCCTCGTCGCGGCCGCGTCGGGCCAGGTGCTCGAGGCCGAGGGGCTCGGCAAGATCAAGACGTTCCTGCAGATCCTCGCCATCGGCCACCTCATCGGCCTCCGCGCCTATGAGACGCATTGGAAGCTTTCCGCGGTCTGGCACCAGCGTTGGGAGGTCATCATCATGGGTCTCTTCTGGCTCTCCGTCGCGCTCACGGTGATC
The DNA here is from genome assembly GCA_947453335.1 of Opitutia bacterium. Lineage (GTDB taxonomy): Bacteria > Verrucomicrobiota > Verrucomicrobiia > Opitutales > UBA953 > UBA953. Next base: position 315,551 of record CANGFP010000001.1, read on the forward strand.
TCCGGCGCCAGCTACCTCATCCGCCATCGCCGGCACCTGTCGGGATTGTCCGAATGATGGTCGGTATCGCCACGCTGGGGCCGTTGGGCCGTCTCAAGGCGCCGGGCACCTGGGGTTCCGCCGCCGGCGTGCTCTGGTGGGCGTTGGTGGTGCGTCTCGCGCACAACAAGGGCTGGTACCATGAGGTGGCCTTCGACTGCCTGGTCGTGCTGATGGCGATCCTGCTCTGCGGCGTCGCGGCGGTCATCATCGGCAAGAAGGACCCCTCTGAGGTCATCCTCGACGAGTTCGCGGCGATGCCGCTGGTCTTCCTTTTCAATCCCTACGTCTACGGCGGCACGAAGTCGGGGCTGCTCTTCATCCTGCTGGGCTTCCTGCTCTTCCGCCTGTTCGACATCACCAAGCCTTTCGGCATCAAGGCGCTCGAAAAGCTGCCCGGCGGTTTCGGCATCGTGCTCGACGACGTGATGGCGGCGTTCTACGCGAACCTGACGCTGCACGGCATCGCCTGGCTTTGGGCGATCCTCTGATGTCCGTCCAGGTCGCCTCAGCCGACACCGCGGTCGTCCGGGTCACCGGCGAGGATGCGGCGGCTTTCCTGCAGGGACAGTGCACGGCCGACCTGCGTGGCATGGGCCAGGCCGACGCCCTCTGGCTGAACCGCAAGGGGCGCGTCCAAGCGCACACGATCGTGGTCCGTGAAGCCGATGGCTCCTTCCTTCTGCTGTGTCCGCACCTGCCGGCTGAGGCGCTGGTCCCGCTCGTGACCGCCAACGTCATCGCGGACGACGTCGTCGCTCAGGACGAGACGCCGCGCTGGCGGCGTTGGCTCGCGTGGGGCGCCGAGCCCGTGGGGCCGGGCGTGCGCGCCTTCGCGACCAAGCGCTACGGCGCGCCGGCCTGGGATGCGCTGTCGCCTCTCGACGCGGACGCCCCGGGCGTCGTCGCCGACCGCGCCGAGCTGGAGGCGGCGCGCATCCGCGCCGGCATCCCGTCGGTGCCCGCGGATTGCGGCGAGGGCGAATTCCCGCAGGAGTGCGGGCTGGACGCCTGGGTCAGCTACACCAAGGGCTGCTACCTTGGGCAGGAAGTCATGGCGCGCATCCAGTCGATGGGCTCGTTGCGCCGCGTCCTGCGTCGCGTCGAATCCGCCGATGGCGCGGCCCTCGTCGCGGGCGCGGACCTCCTCGTCGCGGGCAAGGCCGTCGGCAAGCTGCGTTCCGTCAGCGACCTGCACGGACTGGCCTTGGTCTCCTTGGAGCTGGCCGAAGGCGCGCGTTGCGACACCCCGGCCGGCGGCGTGGTCCTCGGTGTCCCTGCCGCGCTGCCCGCTGCCTAGCCTCGCGAACCAAGGTTTCCGTTTGCGACCAAGCCGTCGGGCGCTTCATTGGGGAGCGATGGCCTCGCAATTCCACTACCAGGAGCCTTTCCCGCTCGGACCCGATACCACGAAGTATCGCCTCCTCACCAAGGACCACGTCTCCGTTGCGGAGTTCGCGGGCAAGCCCGTGCTCAAGGTCGCGCCCGAAGGCCTGACGCTGCTCGCCAACCAGGCGTTCCACGACATCAACTTCTACCTGCGCTCCGAGCACCTCCAGCAGGTCGCCGCCATCCTCGCGGACCAGGAATCGAGCGACAACGACCGCGCCGTCGCGCTCGCCATGCTCCGGAACGCGGAGGTCGCCGCCAAGGGCGTGCTGCCTTTCTGCCAGGACACCGGCACCGCGGCCATCACCGCGAAGAAGGGCCAGCAGGTCTGGACCGGCGGCGACGACGCCGAGGCGCTGTCGTTCGGCGTCTACCAGGCCTACGCGCAGAACAACCTCCGCTACTCGCAGCTCGCGCCCCTCGACCTCTACGCCGAGAAGAACACCGGCACGAACCTGCCCGCGCAGATCGACATCGCCGCGACCGGGGGGATGAAGTTCGAGTTCCTCTTCGTCGCCAAGGGCGGCGGCTCCGCGAACAAGTGCTACCTGTACCAGGAGACCAAGGCCGTGCTGAACCCGAAGTCGCTCGTCGCCTTCCTCACCGAGAAGATGAAGAGCCTCGGTACCGCGGCCTGTCCGCCGTACCACCTCGCCATCGTCGTCGGCGGCACGTCCGCCGAGGCCACGATGAAGGCCGTCAAGCTGGCCTCCACTCATTACTACGACGCCTTGCCCACGAAGGGCAACGAACATGGCCAGGCCTTCCGCGACCTCGCCCTCGAGGCCGAGCTCCTCAAGGCCGCGCACAACCTCGGCATCGGCGCCCAGTTCGGCGGCAAGTGGTTCGCCCTCGATGTGCGCGTCGTCCGTCTGCCGCGCCACGGCGCCTCTTGCCCGATCGGCATGGCCGTCTCCTGTTCGGCCGACCGCAACGCCAAGGCCAAGATCGACAAGGACGGCATCTGGATCGAGCAGCTTGAGACGAACCCGGGCCAGTTCATCCCGGCCTCGGCCCGCAAGCACGCCGACGCCACGAAGGTCGTGAAGATCGACCTCAACCGCCCGATGGCGGAGATCCGCGCCGAACTCTCCAAGCATCCCGTCACCACGCGCCTCGCGTTGACCGGCACCCTCGTCGTCGCGCGCGACATCGCGCACGCCAAGCTGCAGGAGCGTCTCCAGCGCGGCGAAGGCCTGCCGGAGTACTTCAAGAACCACCCCGTCTACTATGCCGGCCCGGCGAAGACCCCGGCGGGCATGGCCTCGGGCTCGTTCGGCCCGACCACGGCCGGCCGCATGGACAGCTACGTCGACCTTTTCCAGGCGAACGGCGGCTCGCTCGTCATGATCGCCAAGGGCAACCGCGGCCAGGCCGTCACCGACGCGTGCAAGAAGCATGGCGGCTTCTACCTGGGCTCCATCGGCGGCCCCGCCGCGATCCTCGCGCAGGAGAACATCCGCAAGGTCGAAGTCATCGACTACCCCGAGCTCGGCATGGAGTCCGTCTGGAAGATCGAAGTCGTCGATTTCCCGGCGTTCATCCTCGTGGACGACAAAGGCAACGACTTCTTCCTGAACCTGCCTGCCGGCTGCGGCGTCTGCGCGACCTGAGCGCGGTCCCCGGAAAGCAGAAAGGGCGCCCGCTGGGCGCCCTTTTCGTTTCCGTCTACGCGGCTGGTTTACTTATCCCATTCCAAGGCGCCGCGCTTCACCTCGTAGAGGAGGCCGAGGACGAGCGTGCCGAGGAAGACCGCGGTGGCGGCCGTGAGGGCGATTCCGGCGGCGAGGAACTCGCGGTAGACCAGGGCCCAGGGCACCAGGAAGACGACTTCGATGTCGAACAGGATGAACAGCATCGCCGTCACGTAGAACTTCACGGCGAAGCGAGGGTGGGGCTTTCCTTCCATCGGCAGGCCGCACTCGTAGGCCTTGTCCTTGATGTAGTTGCCCTTGGCGCGCTGGCCGAAGAGGTGGCTGGCGGCGAGGATGCCGACCGGCAGCGCCAGGCCCAGGGCGGCTTGAATCACCACAGGGAGGTAGGTGGACAGGGATTGGGCTTCGGCGAGGACCATCGGAGACGGACACGAAAAAGCCCTCGCCGAGAGAGGCAAGGGCTTTTGCTTCCCGCCGGCTTATTTGGCCGCCGGCGGCGCCGAAACCGGGCCGTTTCCGCCCGGGAGCGACAGGCCTTGGAAGTTGCCCAGCTGGGGTGCGCCCGGGGCGGCCGGCGCTTCGGGCGGCGGCTCGACGCGCTTCTTGAAGTCCGCGAAGGACGCCGGGAGCTGTTCGGAGAGCCAAGGCTGCGAGAGGAACTCCGCCTTCGCGGCCATCGCGTTCGCGACGTGCTTCGGGTCGGAGTGGCTGACGCGCGTGAAGAGCTTCGGCTGTTCGTTGGGCGCGCCGGCGGGGCCCTTGGCGAAGACCGCCGTCACCGTCGAACCATCGAAGAGCTCGAGCTTCACCGTCCACGACTTGGCGAAGGCCGTCGCAGCTTCCTTGTCGCCCTTGGCGGCGGCGTCCGAGGCGCGCATGATGGCCAGCGCATTGACGATGTCCTCGACCGTCGGGCCTTCCTTGCCGCCGAACGGCTTGCCCTTTTCGGGGCGCGCGAAGGACTTCTGCCCGTCGGCCCAGGTGAACGCGATCGCCTTGATGTCCTCGGGCTTGCCGTTGAAGAGCACCGAATCCATCCAGTTGGTCGGGTCGGCCTCGAGGTAGCCGTTGAAGCTCGTGCGGATCGCCCCGGCCTCGCCTTGGAGGCGCATGGCCAGCCCGGCGCCGTCGTCGGTGGCCTTGCCGACCTCGGCCGTGAAGACCTTGCCGTCGTCGGCCGTCACGCTGATCGAACCATCGGCGAGGCCTAGCTTCTCGAGGCGCTTGGGGTTGCTGGTCAGCGGCCCGAGGTTCTCGGCCTTCTGTAGGGCGAGCACCAGAGGACGCAGACGGTTCTCGACGTCGACCGGCAGGCCGAACTTGTCCTTCACGGTCCAGGCGCCGTCGGCGGCGCGTTCGACCGTGGTGGAGCGCCCGTTGGCCTTGACCGTGAGGCTCTTCGGGTTGGCCAGGATCGCGGCCGGCACGAGCGGGCCCTTGGGCGCTTCGCCGGCGCCGTCCTGAGGCTTGAGGTTGAGCAGCGCGAGGGCGGCGAGGCCCAGGGCCAAGGTTCCGATCAGCAGGGTGCGGTTGCGCATGTTAGGCGGCCTTGCGGCGGCGGGAGAGGAAGTAGAGGAGGCCGAGGAGGCCGGCGAGGAGCGGGCCTACGATGAGGTTGAAGACCGCCAGCTTGCGGCCGAGCGCGTTGACGTCCTCGCTGAGGCCGCGGCGGATCTGGCGGCGCTGCTCGGAGAGGTCGGCCGCCTCCTTCTGGAACTTGTCGATCTCGCGCTGCATCTCCGGCGTGATCACGAGGCCCTTCGAGAGGTCGCCGCCCGAGCGGCGGGAGATCTCGTTCACCTTGGCGTTGGCCTCCTCGAGGCGCTTCTCGATCTCATCGAGCTTCGCCTGGTACTGCATCTGCGCGCTGCGCTCGAGGGCGACCACGCGCTTGAACGGACGGATCGAGGTCCCCTTGGAGCGCAGGGAGACCAGCTCATCGCTGCCGCCGAGGGTCTCGAGCGTGCTCAGGACGAACTTCAGGTTGTCGTTGAGCTCCTCCATGACCGTCTGGCCGTTCATCTGCCGCTGGCGCACCGTGAACGGGTCGAGCATGAAGTCCGAGTCCGCGACCACGAAGAGACGGCCGGGCTTCTTCGATGCGGCGAGGTGGCCGGGGCCGGGCTTGGGCGCCTTGTCCTTCTCGTCGGCGGCGACGCCGTTGGGGAACGCCGTCGGGAACGTGCCCGTGAACGAGGCCGCGAGGATGCGCGGACGGCCGTCGGCCTTGAAGCCGAGGGAGACCTTCTCGAAGGGGCCGGCGTTGGCGGCGTTGGTGGCGGTCGCGCCGGTCGTGGCGCCCTTGAGCGCGACGAGCACCTCGAGCTGGAGGCGTTTCTCGGCGCCCGAGACGAGGGTGATCTCGCCCGCCTCCATGAAGGCCAGCTCGCGGAGGTCGGCGGTCAGCGGCGAGTTCGCGTTGAGCGATTCAGGGCCCACGGAGAAGGCGGGCGGGTACTGCACGGGCTGGTTGCGGGAGCCGCGGATCGGCACCGAACGCTGGCTGTCGCCGACGACCGCGTCCATGTCGACGTTCACGCCCCAGGCGCGGAGCAGGGCCGGGTCGGACGAAGCGCCGAGCGCCATCGGCGCGACCATGAACGGCATGCCCCCCTGCTGGAACTTCTGGTAGCGCGACAGCGGGTCGACGGCCGCGAAGACCGAGCCGCCGTTGAGCAGGAATTGGTCGACCGCGTAGGCCAGCTTGTCGGAGAGGTGGTGCGGGTGGATGAGGGCCACCACGGCCGTGCCCTTGGGCAGTTCGGTGGCCTGGTTGTTCACGGTCACGACCTCGAAGGTCTGCCCAAGCTCGGCGAGGAGCACGTCGGCGGCGCCGGGCTGCTGCTGTTCGCCGCCCTGGGGGGCCGCGTTGGTGATCGCGAGCGTGCTGACGATCGCCAGCTTGGGGCGTTCGAGGCGCGCGACCGAAGCGATCAGCTTCGACAGGTCGTACTCCAGGAACTTCTCGCGGGTCGGGTCGAGGAAGCCGATGGCCTTGACCGTGTCGGCCTGCTGGGCGGTGACGCCGAGGTAGGCGGCGCCCGCGGGCGTGTTCATGGCGCCGAGGTTCTGGCGCTGCGCTCGCTGTTCCTCCTTCGTGTCGGGCTTGGGGTCGGTCACGACCAGCTTCACCTTGCCTTGGGACGCGGCGGCGTATTCGCGCAGCAACGTCTCCACGCGCCGGGAGTAGCTTTCGAGGTAGGGACGCAGCTTGACGTCGGAGCGGCTGACGAAGAGTTCGAGGGTCACGGGTTCGTCGAGCCGGCCGACGATGCGGCGCGACCCCGGCGAGAGCGTGAACGTATGGTCTTCGGTGAGGTCGAGGCGCGAGCCGCCGAAGCGGTCGCCGACGACCCCGGCGATGAGGCTGACGAAGAAGGCCGCGGCCAGGACGGCGAGGGCGGCGAGGAGGGCTTGGAGGCGGGACATGGGCGTGGGCTCCGGATTAGCGGCGTTCGACGATGATGGTGCTGAGCCCGAGGCCGGCGAAGGCCGCGGTCAGGAAGTAGGCGACCGGACGCACGTCGACGAGCCCGAGGGTGAACGGCTCGAGGTTGCGCCAGAGGCCGAGGCGGCGGACCGCGTCGACCGTGCCGGACGAGAAGGCCCCGGCGAGCAGCTCGTCGAAGACGCCGTAGCCGACGAGGACGAGGACGAAGCAGGCGAGGAAGCCGGTGACGAAGGCGATGACCTGGCTGCGCGTGAGCGCGGAGGCGACGGCGGCGATGCCGAGGCAGGCGCCGGCGCAGAGGAAGGAGCCGACGTAGCCCGAGACGATCACGCCGACGTCGGGGTCGCCGAGGTAGCAGACCGTGAAGGCCATCGGGAGGGTGATGAGCAGCGCGCAGCCGAGGAAGAGCCACGCCGCGAAGAACTTGCCGAGCGCGGCCTGCCAGACCGTGACCGGCCAGGTGAGGAGCAGCTCGATGGTGCCTTGGCGGCGCTCCTCGGCCCAGAGGCGGGCGCCGGCGGCCGGCGCGAGGAACGCCCACAGCCACGGATGGTACAGGAAGAAGCGGTCGAGGCTGGCGACGCCGGCTTCGTAGATGTTGCCCACGAAGAAGGCCAGCGAGATGGCGAACGCGTTGAACACCGCGAGGAAGACGTACGCCAGCGGCGTGCGGAAGTAGCCGGCGAACTCGCGGCGGAGCACGGCGAGGAAGGCGGCGCCGGCGCGGGGACCGGGGGTGGCGGGGGTGTCGGACATGGTCGGGGGAAGGGGGTTAGGCGGTGAGTTGGCGGAAGACCTGGTTGAGGTCGGCGCCGCGCTGCAGGAAGCGTTCCTTGGGCTCGTCGCAGCGGACCTCGCCTTGGGCGATGACGATCACGCGCGTGCAGAGCTCGCCGACCTCCTCGAGGATGTGCGTCGAGACGATCACGGCCTTGCGGGCGGCCATGTCCTTGAGGATGCGGCGCACCTCGAACTTCTGGTTCGGGTCGAGGCCGTCGGTGGGTTCGTCGAGGATGAGCACCGCGGGGTCGTGGATCACCGCCTGGGCGAAGCCCACGCGCATGCGGTAGCCCTTCGACAGCGTGTCGATCGCCTGCCCGGCGACCTCCTCGAGGCGGCAGAGCTTGAGCGTGTCGGCCACGCGCGCGGCCGGTTCGGCGAGGCCGCGCAGGTCGGCGGCGAAGCGGAGGAACTCCCGCACGGTCATCTCGCCGTAGGCCGGCGCGCCTTCGGGCGAATAGCCGAGGTGGGCCTTGGCGGCCACCGGGTCCTCGGTCACGTCGAAGCCCGCCACCACGGCCTTGCCGGCGTCGGGGCGGAGGTAGCCGGTGAGCAGCTTCATGGTCGTGGACTTGCCGGCGCCGTTGGGTCCGAGGAAGCCGACGACCTCGCCGCGGTCGACGGAGAAGGACACGTCCTTGACGGCGCGGATGGCGCCGTAGGACTTCTGCAGGTGGGAGACTTCGATGAGGGCCATGGGAAAGGATCAGCGGGGCTGGGGCGTGCCTTGGGCGGCGAGGCGGATGCCCGCGGCCTGGAGCTTCTCGGTGATGCGGAGCACGAGCTTCTGGTTGAACTCGAGCTGCTTGGCGGAGCTCGCGGGGTGGAACCAGTACAGGTAGCGGATGTTCACGGCCCAGTCGCTGAACTCGGTGACGTGCACGAGCGGCGGGTGGCGGGGGTCGGAGCCTTCGTGGTCGACGAGGAGCTCGCGGACGATGGCCACGGCCTGCTGGATCTGCGCCGCGGGCGTGTTGACCTCGAGGTGCACGAGGTCCTGCGCGCGGATGAAGTCGCGGCGGGTGATGTTGACGATCGCGCGGTTGGCGAGGTCGCCGTTCGGGATGGCGAGCTTCTGGCCGTCGAGCAGCTCGATGGTGGTGGAGCGCAGGCCGAGCGACTCGACCTTGCCCTCGTGCGTGCCGATGTTGATGAGGTCGCCCAGCGTGAAGGGCTGGTCGACGATGAGCATGACGGCGCCGAAGACGTTCTTGATCGTGTCCTGCGAGGCGAAGGCCAGGCCGACGACGGCGCCGGCGAGGAGGCCGAGGATGGCCTCGGAGGCCTTGGGGTCGACGATCGAGATGGCCTTGAAGCCGCCGACGAGGATGACCGAGATCTTGATGACGGTCGCGATCATCGGGACGAGGATGTCGTCCAGCTTGTTCTCGGTCTGGTCGGCGATCTTCTGCGCCCAGGCGATGGGGATCTCGACGAGGTAGAAGACGGCGGTGGTGTGCGCCAGCGAGCAGAGGAAGGTCGTGCTCAGCGCCGCGAAGTGCAGCCAGTCGGCGTGCTTCAGGTAGGGGGCGTTGTACTTGATGATGAAGAGCAGGGCGTAGGCCGGCAGCAGGGTGGGCAGCGCCTTGCCGCAGGCGGCGACGGCGGCCTCCGCGATGGGGCTTTCGTCGAACTTGGTGGCCGCCCAGCCGAGGGCCTTCTTGGCGACCCAACCGATGACGAAGGCGAGGGCGACGTACCCGAGGCTGTGCAGGATCAGGTCCGACCAGTTCTGGGCGACCTCGGGCTTCACGGCGTCCAGGTCGCCGATGACGAAGAACTTGTTGGCGGCGTTGGCGGCCGCGGGGGCGGGGGTGGTCGTGACGGCTTGGGCGAGGAACATAGGGAAGGGGGCGAGCGTCGTTTTATCTAGGCGGAAGAATCCGCCATTTCAAGCGTCACCGACTTCCCAATCCGCTTGATGCCCGGGCGGCGGCTTGCCACGCTGGGCTCCAGAGGAATGAGCGAAACAGCCGAAAAAAAGCCCGCCAAGCCGGTGGTCCTGACCTGCGCCCAGCCGACGGGACGGCTCCATCTGGGCAACTACCTGGGGGCGGTCCTCAACTGGGGGCGGATGCAGGACGACTACGAATGCTATTTCGGCATCGTCGACCAGCATGCGATCACCGTCCCGCACGTACCGGCCCAGCTCCGCGACAACACCTATTCCTGCCTGGCCCAGTACGTGGCCTGCGGCCTCGACCCGGCCCGTAGCCATCTCTTCGCCCAGTCGCACGTCATCGGCCACACCGAGCTCGCCTGGATCCTCGGGTGTCTTTGCCCGTTGGGCCAGCTGGGGCGCATGACGCAGTTCAAGGACAAGGCCAAGAAGCAGCAGTCGGTCGATGCCGGCCTGCTGTTCTATCCGGTCCTGATGGCCGCGGACATCCTCCTGTATAACGCCGAGCTCGTGCCCGTGGGCGACGACCAGAAGCAGCACCTGGAGCTGGCGCGCGACCTGGCCGAGAAGTTCAACCACCGGTATTCCGAGACCTTCAAGGTCCCCTCCCCGTTCATCTCCAAGGTCGGCTCCCGCATCATGTCCCTGCAGGACCCGACCGCGAAGATGTCGAAGTCCGACCCCAACCAGTCGTCCACCGTCTACGTCACCGACCGTCCCGAGGAGATCCGCAAGAAGCTCATGTCGGCCGTGACCGATTCCGGCTCGGAGGTCCGCCCCGGGGCGGACAAGCCCGGCGTCACCAACCTTCTCACCATCCTCTCGGCTTGCACGGGCCGGGACGTTCCGACGCTCACCGCCGAGTTCGCGGGCAAGGGCTACGGGGACTTCAAGAAGGCCGTCGCCGACGCCGTCGTCGCGACCCTCGACCCCGTCCGTCTGCGCTACGACGAACTCGTCAAGGACCGCGAGGCGCTCAACGCGATCTTCAGGTCCGGCGCCGAAAAGGCCCAGGCCACGGCCTTCCGTACGCTGTCGAAGGTCAACCGCAAGGTCGGCTTCGTCGAGCGGCCGCGCTGAGGTCCCCCTTACCCCAACCCCACCCCATGAACCGCGACCTCGAGAAGATCCTCAAAGAAAAATGGTACCTGGTGGCGGCCGACCTGATCGCCGTCTTCGCCATCCTTTACCTCGACCTCAACCCTCGCGACGGCCTGGAGGCCTTCCTCGCGGTGGTCGGCATCCTCGGCGCTTCGCTCATCGTGGTCATCCCCGTGCTCATGGACGGCGGCGACAAGAAGGACCGCCTCGCCGAACAGGCGCGTCTCCGCGCGGCGCTCGCCGCCGAGATCGACGGTTTGCGCGACGATTTCCGCGCTGGCACCGAAGCTCTCTCCCGCCGCGTCGGCGAGGTCGAGGTCGGCGCCCGTCAGGCAGGTGAGGCCGCCGCGGCGGCCGTCGCCCAGCGCGCCTCCTCCGAACTCAACGCGCTCAAGGCCGCGCTCGCTTCCTTGGAGGTCAAGGTCAAGGCGCTCGAAGCCGCCGTCGCCGCCGGCCAGGATTCCGCGAAGAAGGAAACCGTCGAGGAACTCGGCACGCAGGTCGAGGCGCTGGCCGTCTCCGTCCGCGGCGCCGTCACCGACGCCGAGGAGGCCGCCGAGGCCGTGAAGGCCTTGCGCGCCGAGGTCGCCGCCCAGCACGGCGCCGTCGCCGACGACGTCAAGAAGCTGCGCGACGACGTGAAGAAGTCCGGCCAGAAGGTCTCGGCCGCGACCGACAAGCTTTCCGAGGCGCTGGACGCGGTCCAGGCCGACCTCAAGGCCCTGCAGGAAAACCCTCCGGTCGCCTCCGCTCCTAGCCCGTCGTCGGATGCCGACGAAGAGCCGGAGGCCGTCGCCGTCGAAGCCGAGGAAGCCCCGACGGTCGAAGCCGCCGCGCCTGCGGCCAGCGACGAGGAGGAAGATTCCGAGGCGGAGGAGGCGGACGAGGATGAGGAAGAAGTCGCGCTCGAGTCCGACGACGTGGTCGACGCTCCGGTGTCCGCCGCGCCGGCCACCGGCGGCGGCACTTCGCTCACCATCAACCTCATGATCGGCATCGGCAACAAGCCGTTCGTCCGCGGCACCGGTCCCGGCCTCAGCCGCGACAAGGGCCAGCTGATGACTTTCCTGGGGATCGGTCGATGGCAGTGGGTCTCCCCTGAGCCCGACGCGCCCGCCACCGTGGAAGTCTGGAAGAACGACCAGACGCCGCTCGGCGAACCGCTCCATCTTTCCGGCGGCGAACCCGTCGAGGTCGACGAGAGCCACTTCACCGGTTCGTGAGTCGATGCTGAGCCTGCTGGCCACGTGTTTCCTCCTGGCGGCGGGAGAGCCGGTCGCGGCGCCGGCGCCGGAAGACCCGCGCATCTACGCGAACGAGGGTCCCTTGGCCACCGTGCTGGGCTACGAGCTCGCCGACGTCAGCTTCGTGGCCGCACATTGCGCGGCCTTGGACCGCTATACCCAGCAGGTGCTGGCGGTGCCGGCGATCCCCGGCGTCGTCAACGGCGTCCCTCAGGCGAAGGGGCGCGTCGAACTCGTCGACCTGCCTGGCCGGCCGGACGTCAGCGTCCGCGTCCAGACGGGGCAGGTCATCGTCTCGGTGCGCTTGAAGGACGCGGCGTCCGCCGCCGCGCTCTCCTCCGAGGCCGCGGCGCGCACCTGGGTCGGTCGCGTCGCCTTCGCCGCAGGGCAGCCGCTGACCGCGAGCGAGCCGTGGGTCCCGCAGGCCTTGGCGAGCGAGACCCGCGCTTTGCTGCGGCCGGCCTTGGTCGACCTCTGGTATCGGGAAGGGCGCCTCGCGGCCCCGACGTCGCTCGCCGACATCCTGCAGGGCAAGGCGCCGGAGCGCGAAGCCTTCCTCTTCTGGCGCGCGTTGCGGCATGACGTCGGCGGCGCCGCCGAGCAGGCCCGCGTGCTGATCGCGGCGGCCCAAGGGAAGGACACCCGCAAGGTCCTCGCGGCCTTGGCCAAGTCGGAGGAAGCCTGGTGGTTGGCCGCACGCGCGAACCTGCTGCTGACCCGCAGCCCGGTGAGCCTAGGCATGCGCGAATCCGCCGAGTCGCTCGAGGAACTCACCCGCTTCGTCTTCGACCTCGGCGCCGGTGACGTCGTCCTGACCGGCCCGCAGGTCGTGCGCCATCGTGCCGCCGCCGGCGTGCGGCAGGGCATGGAGGCGCGCCTGCTGACGCTCCGCCGCGAGATCCTCAGGCAGAACCCCGTCTACCATAACGCCTGGCGCACCTTGGGCGCGTGGCTCGAGCGTTTTCCGAAGTCCTCGCCGGAGGAGCTCGACCTGCTGTGGGCCGAGTTCGAGAAGGACGTCCGCGAGGCCGAGGCCATGCGCAAGGAGATCCAAGGGGTGCTGGCTGAGCCGACGCTGAAATGAAAAAGGCCAGCGCGCAGCTGGCCTGAGGAGGGGCGGGGTGCGCTCAGCGACCTTGGCGGTCGGACTGGTCCTTCGGGAGCATCTGGTCCGCCAGCGTGACGCGGAACAGGTTGAGGGCCATCCAGAGGACGCCGGAGAGGCAGGCCGAGCAGAGCAGGGCGCCGCAAAGGACGGCGGTTTCGCCGGACTCGACCCAAGGCACGTGCTTCTTGAGGACGGTCGTCATCCAGGCGAAGAAGACCACGGTCAGGGTGAGGTCGACGACGACCCCCCACTTGGTGATCAGCTTGGGCTTCATGTTGTTGTCCATGGGGCCTCATTCGTGCCGTTCCCGTCCCGCCTGTCAATCCCGCCCCGTCGACCCCCGCCGGAGGCCCGTTTCCGGGGCCATCTCCGCCCTTGCCACGCCCGTCCGTCCGTTCACCCTGCCCGCCCCGGCAGGGTGTTGCCTCGCCGGGCCCATCTCCTTCATTTTACCCGTCAACATGGCCGAAGAGCTCAAGGATACCCTCAACCTGCCCGTGACCGACTTCCCGATGCGGGCCGGCCTGGCCGAACGCGAGCCCCAGCGCATCGCCCATTGGGAGAAGAACCGCCTCTACGAGGGCATCCAGAAGCGCGCCGCCGGCAAGCCCGCCTTCGTGCTCCACGACGGCCCGCCGTTCACCAACGGCGACGTCCATATCGGCACCGCGCTCAACAAGCTCCTCAAGGACGCCATCCTGCGCTTCAAGTCCATGCGCGGCTTCCGCACCCCCTACGTCCCGGGCTGGGACTGCCACGGCCTGCCGATCGAGCACAAGGTCATGAAGGAGCTCCAGGCCAAGAAGCAGTCGCTCGACGCCCTCGGCGTGCGCAAGGCCTGCGCCGAGTTCTCCGCCGCGTACATCGAGAAGCAGCGCGGGCAGTTCCGCCGCCTCGGCATCCTCGCCGACTGGAAGTCCGAGTACCGCACGATGGACCCCGCCTACGAGGCCGAGATCCTCAAGGGCTTCAGCAGCTTCGTGGAGCAGGGCCTCGTCTACCGCTCGAAGAAGCCCGTCTACTGGTCCATCCCGTGCCAGACCGCCTTGGCCGAGGCCGAGATCGAGTACCTGACCAAGCGTTCGCACTCGATCTGGGTCGCCTTCCCCGTCGCCGACCCCGCCGCCAAGGGCCTCGCCCCCGCGCACCCGCTCTCCGTCGTCATCTGGACGACCACGCCCTGGACGCTGCCGGCCAACCTGGCCATCGCCGTGCATCCGGAACTCGAATACGTCGAGGTCCGCCACGGCGACCGCTCCTTCCTCGTCGCCGCGGCCCGCCGCGAGGCCTTCGTGGCCGAGTGCGGCCTCGAAGGCGCCACCGACGGCTTCCGCGCGAAGGGCCGCGCCCTCGAAGGCCTCCAGCCCCGGCATCCGTTCATCGACCGCCCCTCCCCGGTGGTGCTCGCCGACTACGTCACCACCGACGCCGGTTCCGGCTGCGTCCACACCGCGCCCGGCCACGGCCTCGAGGACTTCCAGACCGGCAACAAGTACGGCCTCGAGCCCTATTGCCCGGTGCGGGACGACGGCACCTACGTCGACGACGGTCGCGTGCCGGCGGCGCTCGTGGGCGTCACGGTCCTCGAGACCGACGGCAAGAACCCCGCGAACATCGCCGTCCTCGGCCTGCTCAAGGAGAAGGGCGCCCTGCTGAAGTCGCAGAGCTTCGAGCACCAGTACCCGCATTGCTGGCGCTCCAAGTCGCCCGTCGTCTTCCGCGCCCTCGACCAATGGTTCGTCGGCCTCGACCGCGGAGGCCTGCGCGTCAAGGCCCTCGCCGCGGTGGGCCAGGTGAAGTGGATCCCCGCCAGCGGCGAGAACCGCATCCGCGCCGCCCTCGAAGGCCGCCCGGATTGGTGCATCTCGCGCCAGCGCGCCTGGGGCGTCCCGATCCCTTCCTTCTACTCGCCGTCGACCGGCGAATCCTACCTCGACGCCGGCGTCGTCCGCCATGTCGCCGCCCAGGTGGCCACGCGCGGCGGCGACTGGTGGTGGGCGTCTTCGGTCGACGAGGTCCTCGCCGGCGCGCCGGTCCCGGCCGCCTGGCCGAAGGACCTGCGCAAGGGCACCGACACGCTCGACGTGTGGATCGACTCCGGTTCGAGCCACCTCGCGGTGTGCGCGCGCCACCCCGACCTGCATTGGCCGGCCGACCTCTACCTCGAGGGCTCCGACCAGCACCGCGGTTGGTTCCAGTCCTCCCTCTGGACCGCCATCGCGGTCAAGGGCGCCGCGCCCTACCGCTCCGTCCTCACCCACGGCTTCGTCGTGAACGAGAAGCGCCAGAAGATCTCGAAGTCCGACACCGGCGGCAAGCCGCAGACCGCCGACGACTACGTCAAGAAGTACGGCGCCGACATCGTGCGCCTCTGGGTCGCCTCCGAGAACTACCAGAGCGACATCCCGATCTCCGACGCGATCTTCGAGACGATCTCGAACCAGTACCGCGGCATGCGCAATTCCCTGCGCTACCAGCTCGGCAACCTGTTCGACTTCGACGCGGCGAAGGACGCCGTGCCGGTGGCCCGCCTCTCGCCCGTGGACCGCTGGGTGCTCGTCGAGACCGCCAAGCTCATCCGCGAGGTCACCGACGCCTGCGACCGCAACGAGTTCCACCGCGCCGCCGCCGCGCTGGCCGGCTTCACCACCGGCACGCTCTCCGCGGCCTACCACAACGTCGTCAAGGACCGCCTCTACACGACCGCGCCGAACGACCCGCTGCGCCGCTCGACGCAGACCGCGCTCGACCTCGTCCTCCGGGCCTACCTCAAGCTGATCGCGCCGTTCGTGCCGTTCACGGCGGACGAAGCGTGGTCGCACCTGCACGCGCGCGCCGAGTACACCGACGCCACCTCCGTCCATCTCCAGGACTGGCCGGTGGTCGACGCCGCCTGGGAGGACGCCGAGGGCCTGGCCGCGCATGCCGCCGTCACGTCGATCCAGACGCTGGCCGCCCAGGTCAACATCCCGCTCGAACGCCTCCGCCAGGAGAAGAAGATCGGCCAGTCCCTCGAGGCGGCCGTCGTCGTCACCGGAGACCCGGCCGACGCCGATTTCGCGCTGCTTTCGCGGCACGCGGGCCTTTTGGCCGAACTTTGGATCGTTTCCGCGGTCACGGTCCAGCCCCAGCCCAAGGCTCCGCTGGCCTTCGCCGTCGACCATGCCCCTGGGGTGAAATGCCCGAGGTCTTGGCGTTGGGTGCCCGAACTTGTGGAAGCCGGGAAATACGGTATGGTATCTCCTCGCTGCCGCGACGCCCTTGCCGCGAAGTACCCGCAATCCTAACCCGATTTTTCATGTCCAAGAAACCCGCCTCCAAGAAACCCGCCGCCAAATCCAAGGCGCCGGTCAAGCCCGCCAAGCCGGCCAAGAAGCCTTTGGCGAAGGCCGCCCCGGCCCCCGTCAAGAAGCCGGCGCCGGCGGCCAAGGTCGCCGTCAAGGCGAAGGCTCCCGTCAAGGCGCCTGTCCCGGCCAAGGCGGGCAAGCCCGCCGCGAAGCCGTCGCCGACCGCCGTCGTCCCTGCCAAGGGCGCGAAGGTCGCCGCCCCGGCCAAGGCCGTCAAGGGCGCGAAGAAGGACACCAAGGCCGAGCACGAGAAGCAGAAGCAGCTCCTGGATAAGCACCGCGGCCTGCATGACCAGTCGACGAACCTGGAGGTCCCGGTGCGCGCGAAGCTGCAGTTCTTCACCTTCGCGGATGTCCTGGAGCACCTCAAGTCCCGCAAGCGCGACGGCTCGAAGCTGAACCTCTGGGTCCCGGAGGAGGAGCGCAAGGCCCGCGAGAAGGCCGCCATCTCGGCCCGCGACAAGGGCAACAAGTCGCACAACATCGCGGCGGCCTCGATCGCCGACCTCCTCGGCGGCGTGAATCCCTTCCGCAAGGGGGCCGGCGCGGTCGACGAGTCCAAGCAGATCCCCGAGAAGCTGCGCCGCTACTACCATCTCCTGGTCGCGATGCGCGAGGCGATCCAGAAGGGTCTGGCCTTCCACTCCGAAGAGGCCCTCAAGAAGAACGGCAAGGACGACGCCGGCGACCTTTCCGGCTATTCGCAGCACCTCGCGGACGCCGGTACGGACACCGCCGACCGCGACTTCGCCCTGTCGCTCATCTCCAACGAGCAGGAGGCCCTGAAGGAGATCGCCGACGCCATCGAACGCCTGAAATCGGGCAAGTACGGCGTCTGCGAGATCACCGGCAAGGCCATCCCGCACGCCCGCCTGATGGCGGTGCCTTTCACGCGCTATTCGCTCGAGGGCCAGAAGGAACTCGAGCGCAACCGTCGCGCCCATCGTCGCCGCGGCAACAATCCGCTCGGTGAGATCGGCGACGAGGTCGGCTTCGGCACGGGCGGCGGCGGCGGCGAGGAAGACCAGCCCGAGTCTTGAGCGCCGGCTTCGCCAGTCCTGCGCGCCTGCGTCCCTACCTCATGTTCTGGGGCGTGGCCGTGGTCGCGTTCGCCTTGGACGTGCTCACGAAGCTCCTCGTCGTGCGGCGCATCCCCTTCGGCGCCTATTTCGCGGAGGACCCCGACCGTTCGCCGATCGCGGTCTTCCCTTGGCTCTGGGTCGTGCACGTCGGCAACAAAGGCGCCGCCTGGGGCCTGGGCTCCGAGTACGACGTCCGTCCGTTCCTCGTCTTCCTTGCGTTGGCCGTGCTCGCCTTGGTCTGGCGCTGGCGCAAGCCGCTGATGCGCGAGCTCGCCGGCGGCCAGGTGGCCTTCGGCCTCTTCGTCGGCGGGACGCTCGGGAACGTCCGCGACCGCCTGTTCGGCGACCATGTGGTCGACTTCATCGACGTCCATCTCCCTGGCTACCGCTTCCCGGCCTTCAACGTCGCCGACTCCTGCATCTGCGTGGGCGTGGTCATCTATCTCTTCATGTCCTACCGGCAGGACTACCTCCGCCGCGAGGCCATCGTCTCCCAGTCCGGCGAGGATCCGCCGCGCGCCTGAGCATGGACGCCGTACGCTTCGACGTGGCGGCGCACCCCGGCGCCATGGCGTACAAGCTGCTCGCCGGCCTCGTCGTGCCGCGGCCCATCGCGCTGGTCACGACCGTCGACGCCGCGGGCCGCGTCAACGCCGCCCCGTTCTCGTTCTTCAACGTCATGGGCACCGAGCCGCCGCTGGCGGTCTTCGCGCCCGGCGACCGCGACGACGGCACGCCGAAGGACACGGCGGCTAACCTCCTGGTGACGGGCGAGTGCGTGATCCATCTGTGCGACGAACCCTTGGTCGACCGCATGATCGCCTGCGCCCGGGCGTTGCCGCCCGGCGAGGACGAGGCCGCCCGCGCGGGCTTGGCCACGCGTCCCGCCGAACGGGTGCGCCCGCCGATCCTGGCCGATTGCCCCGTCGCCCTCGAGTGCCGCGTGCTCGATGTCCGCCGGTACGGCGACAACCGCGTCGTCGTCGTCGAGATCCTGCTCGCGCATGTCCGCGCCGGCATCGCCGATCCGGCGACATGGCGCGTGGACTACGCGGCCTACGCGCCGCTGGGCCGCATGAACAGCCCCGACGGCTACGTCCGGACCGGCGACGTCTTCCGGCGCGCCTCCCCGCGGGACTAGGCGGACTTCCCGAGCCGCTTCACCACCGTCGCGAAATCGTCGGGCAGCGGCGCCGTCAGGTCGACGGGGACGCCGCCCACGTTGCCTTGCAGGCGGCCCAGGTGCAGCAGCAGGCAGCGGTGCAGCGGCTTGTCCTCGCCCTTGTTGAGCCGGCCGCGGCGCGTGGTGTCGGTGAGCGTCACGCGGCCCGAGCGGGCGTACTGGAGCTCGCCGGCGATGCGGAGGCCGCACTCGTTGGCGTGGGCGCGGACCTGGTCGCGGCGGGGGAAGCGCGTCGTCGCCGTCCAGCGGCGCCAGCGGTTGAACGTCTCGCCGCCTTGGAAGGTCGTCTCGGCCTGCTTGCCGAGGCGATGCGAGATGAAGGCCCGGCCGCGTTCGTCGTCCATCCCGAGCGGCAGGTCGCAGAGCCCGCCTTCGGGCGGCGCGTCCTCGGTGCGCGCGATGAATTCGTAGGTGAAGCCCAGCTGGAACGAGCCGATCGCCTCGCGCCAGGCGGCCAGGGCCGTGGTGCGGTCGGCGAGGATGAGCAGACCCGAGACCTCCGGTTCGGGGCTGAAGGCCACGGCGGGTTCCTTGAGTCCGAGCCGCGCCATCTCGGGCTTGCCCAGCTGGAGCTGCAGGCGGAGTTCGCCGACGAGGTGGGCGGCGTTCTTCTGCCACGGGTGATCGTCGCCCGGCAGGTTCACCGGCTTGTTCAGCGCGACCCACCCGGGTCCGTGGGCGACGACCTCGAGGCGCACGGGGGCCTCGCCGAAGACGCCGGAGGGGAAGCCGATGGAGGAGGGGAACGCGGTCATCCTGATGAAACAAAAAGACCCCGGCGTCTCAGACGGCGGGGTCGTGGGGGAGCCCGATCGGCATCCCTTACTTCTTGGCCGCGGCCAGCTTCTTCGCGAGGCGGGCCTTGATGCGGTTCGCCTTGTTGCGATGGATCACGCCCGACTTGACGGCCTTGTCGGCGGCGGAAGCCACGGCGGCAGGGTTGGCGGAGGCGGCGCCGGCGACGAAGCCCTTCACGAGGGTCTTCAGGCGGGTGCGGACGATCTTGTTGCGGGCGGCGCGAGCAGCGGTCTGGCGGATGCTCTTCTTGTTAGCTTTGATGTTGGCCATGTGTGACAGTAGGGAAGCCGTGGGCGGCCCTCGGAGTCAACGCGGATTTACGATTCGACCCCGGAAGCACGGGGTCTCGTCAAATCGTCCTACTGGTGGAAGGGGTGGGATTCGAACCCACGAACAGCGAAGCTGAACGGATTTACAGTCCGCGACCTTTAGCCACTTGGATACCCTTCCGGCCAGTAGGAAGGGCTTATTTGGCAGTCCCGGGCTTCCGTGACAAGCGCTTTCCCTTGCTTTTGGTGGTCCGGCCCGGGAAACGCGGAAACGCCTTCACTCCCGGCCGTTTTTCAGGGAAAACAATGGCATGGAGCCCGACCCCATCATCGTCCTGATCGACGGGGAATGCGCCATGTGCAACCGGACGGCCCTCTGGTTCTCGGCCCGAGACCGCCGCGGGGCCATGCTTTTCGCCGCCAACACCGGCGAGGCCGCCCGGGTCTGCGGAGAGCCCGTCGGCGGCGACCAACGGACGGTCGTGGTCTGGGTCGGCTCCCGTCGGCTGGTGCGTTCGGAGGCCGTCGCGGCCATGCTTGCCCGGCTCGGCGGAGGATGGGCGTTGGCCGCCAAGCTCATCGCCTGCACGCCACGCGCCTGGGCGGACCGGGCGTACGACCTCGTTGCCCGGCGACGCCATCGGTTCGGCGGCGCCCCCGCCTGTGCGCTCTTGAATCCCTGGCATCAGGCGGATTGACTGCCCGCATGAAGACCGTGCTCCTCCTCGCGGCCGCGGCCTCGCTCGCGGGGTGCGCTGCGTTCCAGAACCACGTCCAGGACGACGCCGACGCGCAGATGCGTCGCGACAGCGCGGAACGCCAGGCCCGCCTCAAGGCCGAAGGCAAGCTGAACGCCACCGAGCTCGAAGCCGTCTCCGCCCGCATGGGCTGGGTTCGCGGCGATGCCCGCGGTCTGCCCGACGCCTTGACGACCGAAGAGATGGAGCGGCGCGCCAAGGAAGCAGAGGCGGCCCGCAAGCGCTGAGCCCCGATGTTCCTCTACGTCCTCAAGCGGCTGGCCGAAATGATCCCCGTCCTGCTGGTCGTGGTCGTGGCGACGTTCTTCCTCGCCCACGCCGTGCCGGGCGGCCCCTTCGACAAGGAACGCCCCATGCCGGCCGAGGTGAAGAAGCAGGTCGAGGCCTACTACGGTTTGGACCAGCCCCTCCACGTCCAGTTGGGCAGCTACATCGGCAACCTCGCCCATGGTTCCCTGGGGCCTTCGATGAAGTATCCTGGCTGGACCGTGAACCAGATCATCGGCGAGCGCATCCCGGTCTCCGTCATCCTTGGCTCCGTCGCGCTCCTCATCGCCATCCTCGTCGGGATCCCGATCGGCGTGGTCGCGGCCTCGAAGCCCAACACCTGGATGGACCGGGTGCCCATGGGTTTCGCGCTGGTCGGCATCTGCATCCCTTCGTTCGTCTTCGGCCCGCTGCTGGCGCTCGTCTTCTCGCTGCAGCTGGGCTGGTTCCCGCCCTGCGGATGGGGCACGTTGCCCCACCTCGTGCTTCCGGCGCTCGCGCTCGGGCTCATCACCGCCGCGCCGCTCGCGCGACTGACCCGCGGTGAGCTCATGGAAGTCTACACGCTGGACTACGTGCGCACCGCCCGCGCCAAGGGCGTCTCGCCGTGGCGCGTCCGCTTCGTGCACGCCTTGCGCAACGGCATCCTGCCGGTCGTCACCTACCTCGGGCCCGCCGCCGCCGCGCTGGTCTCGGGCTCCTTCGTCGTCGAGTCGCTCTTCGACATCCCCGGCGTCGGCCGGCTCTTCGTCACGGCGATCGTGAACCGCGACGTGCCCGTCATCCTCGGCACGACGCTGCTGTACGCCGTCGCCCTGCTTTGCCTCAACCTGGTGGCCGACCTCGCCAAGGCCGCCCTCGACCCGCGCACCGCGCGCGACCGCCGATGAGCGCCGCCCCCGTCGTCCTTTCCGCCCCGACCGAGACCGGTTGGCAGCGGTTCCGCCGCGACCGGACCCCGGTCTTCGCGCTGTGGTTCCTCGTGGGGGTCGCCGCGCTGTGCTTCAGTTCGCCGCTGCTGACCGCGCTGCACCTGCTGCCCGATTACAAGGCCCAGGACCTGGCCCTCGGCCCCGTCGCCCCCGGAGCCGCCCATTGGCTCGGGACGGATCTCCTCGGCCGCGACCTGCTCGCCCGCCTGCTGCAGGGGGGGGTGATCTCGATCTCCGTCGGCCTCATCGCGACCGCCGTCGCCTTGCTGGTCGGTGTCGTCTACGGCGTCGTCGCCGCGGAGGTCGGCGGACGCTTCGAGGACCTCGCCATGCGCGCGGTCGACATCATCAGCACGCTGCCGCTGACGCTCATCGTGATCCTCTGCACCGTGGTCTTCGGCCAGAACATCTGGATGATCTTCCTCGCCGTCGGCGGCGTCTCGTGGCTCACGATGGCCCGGATCGTCAGCACGAAGACGCGTTCGCTCAAGAACCGCCAGTTCGTCGAGGCCGCCGTCTCGCTCGGCCAGTCGCGCACCGGCGTCGTGCTCCGCCATTACCTGCCGAACCTCTCCGGCACCATCGCCGTGTACGCCACCTTGACCGTCCCCGGCGTCATGCTGCTCGAGGCCTTCGTCAGCTTCCTCGGGCTGGGCGTGAAGGCCCCGATGACCTCCTGGGGCATGATGATCAAGGAGGGGTCCGACGTCATGGAGCAGTGCCCGTGGCTCCTCGTCATCCCGTCGGTCGTGTTCGCCTTGACCCTGCTCTCGCTGAGCTACCTCGGCGACGGCCTGCGCGACGCCTTCGACCCCCGCACCGCCAAGAAGTGACATGCCCCTGCGCCGCTACATCGCGATCAAGGCCGACGGCTCCGAAGGCGACGAGTTCGAGGTGGACCTGCCTTCCGACGCGCCGGACTTCACCGTGCACCCGGTGACCCAGGAGCCTTGCCGCCGGGTCCTTGTGACGCCCAGCCTCACCATCAAGTACGGTGAAGGCGCCATGCGCCAGGCCGTGTCCGACAAGCGACTGGCTCAGGCCGGCTTCCAGAAGCTTGAGAAGGACGGCAACGGCGGGTGGACCAAGATCAACTGACCTCCGGCGCCGCCACCAAACGAAACACCCTGCCGGTGGGCAGGGTGTGACGTCGTCAGGGTGGGCGTTTCCGCCGTGTAGAGGGATGACTTAGGCCTTCGGAGCAGCCGAGGCGCGGGCGCGCTTCACGAGCGACTTCGCGGTATCGGAGGGCTGGGCGCCGAGCTTGACCCAGTGGTCGACGCGTTCGACGTTGATCACGAGGGGGATGGCCTTGCCGCGGGCGGCAGGATTGTAGTGGCCGAGGACTTCGACGAAGCGACCGTCGCGACGGACGCTCTGTTCGGCGACGACGAGGCGGTAGGTCGGCTCGTTCTTGGTGCCGAAGCGTTGGAGGCGGATGCGTAGCATAGTAGTAGAGAAGAGGGAGGAAGGGACCCGGCGCTTGGGTGAGCCAAACGAGGGATGTGCAAAGACGCAGGCGGGCAGGGAGGAGTCAAGCCTGCAGGCGGCGGATTCCGAAAAATATCTCCAGGGTCTTATCGTGATTTTTGCCTTATCGCGAGATAAGTGCCTTATCAGCATGTATTTGTTATGCCTGAAATTGCTCGTTTAATGAGCAGGCCTCGGAGGTGGGCATAAAAAAGCCCCGCAAGCGGGGCTTTTTGGAAGGCTCGGAAGCCGCTTACTTGGCTTCGGCGGCAGCCGAAGGGTCGTAGCGCTTTTCCTTAACCTTGGTGGCGGACTTGCCGTGGCGATCGCGGAGGTAGTAGAGGCGGGCCTTCATGACCTGGGACACGCGCTCGACTTCGATCTTCTCGATGTTCGGGGAGTGGACCGGGAAGGTGCGCTCAACGCCTTCGCCGAAGGAGACGCGGCGGACGGTGAAGGTTTCCTGCACGTTGCCACCCTTGCGGGCGATGACGATGCCGGAGAACACCTGGGTGCGCTCCTTGTCGCCTTCGCGGACCTTGGTGGAGACGCGGACGCCGTCGCCGACCTTGAAGGAGTCGTCGCCGCGGCCGGTCTTCAGCTGCGATTGGGTGGCGTATTGGAGGAGGGGATGGTTGCTCATGGCTGGTGTTCTTGGTCTTCCAGTAGGTCGGGCCTGCGTTGCTTTGTTTTCTCGATTTGCTGGGCCCGGCGCCACTTTTCGATTTCGGCGTGGTGTCCTCCTAGGAGGACCGGGGGCACCTCGAGACCATCATAAACAGCGGGTCTGGTGTACTGCGGAAAGGCGAGCAACTTGCCGTTGTAGCTATCCCCCGTCAAGGAGTTTTCCTCTCCGAGGACGCCTGGGATCTGCCGGCCGATGCAATCCACGAGGACGCAGGCGGGGAGGGTGCCATTGGTCAAAACATAGTCCCCGATGGAGATTTCCCGGGTTACCTTGCGGTCCCGGAAGCGCTGGTCGATGCCTTCATAGTGGCCAGAAACGAGGATTAAGTGGCTTTTTTGGGCTAATTCTCGGGCCAAGGGGTTCGTCAGCTGCTCCCCGTCCGGGCAAAGGTAGATGACCTCGCAATCCGGGGTGGATAGGGCGTCGACCGCGTCGAAAAGCGGCTGGCAGGTCATCAGCATCCCGGGGCCGCCGCCGTAAGGGATGTCGTCGACCTTCCGGTGCTTGTCCTTGGAGTACTGGCGCAGGTCGTGGGCTTTGAACCCGATCGTGCCCTTTTCGATGGCCCGGCCGATGACGGATTCCTGCAGGAAGCCGTCGGCCATGGCCGGGAAGAGCGTGAGGAGGTCGATGCGGATGGCCACGGGAAGAGGGTCCATCCAACGGGCGGATGGGCTCGAGGGCAAGCCGTCGGTGCGGGACTTACTTCTTCTTGCCGGCGCCGCGCAGGTTCATGCGGGTCTCGGGCTCGGCCGGGACCGCCTGGCCGACCTCGTCCACCGAGGAGGTGAACAGGTACTTCCAGACTTCTTCCTGCAGGTAGTTGCCTTGCGCGTCC
The DNA here is from genome assembly GCA_947453335.1 of Opitutia bacterium. Taxonomy (GTDB): domain Bacteria; phylum Verrucomicrobiota; class Verrucomicrobiia; order Opitutales; family UBA953; genus UBA953. The sequence continues at coordinate 339,850 of CANGFP010000001.1, forward strand.
TTGGGGGCGTTCTTGTTCACCTGCACGAAACCGTGCGCCTTGTTGGGGTCGCCTTTCACGTCGTACTTGGTGATCAGGCGGCGCGAGTGGCCGAACGGCGCCTTGGCTTCGTCGGTGTTCACGATGGGGCCGAACTTGTTCAGGCCCATGAGCAGCCAGGAGCGCGGGTAGTGGTCGCCTGACCAGCCGCCGTCGAGGACGTGGCTGTAGCCGAAGAAGCGGTTCGCCGGCGTGGCCGACGGCAGCGCCTGCCAGTCGTCGAGCTGGTCGCGGGGGCCGCAGAACATCACGATGCGCGCGCACTTCTGCGCGATGCCGAAGCGCGCCGACGACGTCGCGCCGTGCGAGGCGCCGGAGACGATGACCTTCTCCCAGTCGAGGGCCTTGCCGTCCTTGGTCAGGAAGAATTCCCAGCGGCCTTGCGGGTTGGACTTGGCCAGCGCCTTCACGAGCTGGTACGCGCGTTCCTTCATGCTGTCGGGCACGGGGATGTCGATGGACTTGGACGCGTCGACGCCGGTCAGCGCCTCGAGGCGGATGTTACCGAGGTGCTGCGTGTCGTCGAGGGGCTCGGTGTTGAGCTTGGCGAACCATTCGCGCGCGTAGGCGACCTGGATGTAGTGGAGGCCGTAGCCGTTGACCTTGTCGGCGAGCGGCTGGCTGTGGCCCATGAGCCAGACGACGAGCTGGCCGCGGGGGGCGACGCGGGTGTCGACGTTCGCATGCTCGGTGTCGGCGGGTTTGCCGGCGCTCTCGAGGACGAAGCCGACCTCGGGGTGCGACTTGCAGCGCGGATCGATCTCGCTGGCGCGGAGCGTCAGGCTATAGGCCTGCGGCTTGGGGTCGGCGAACTTGAGCGCGGGCTCGGCGCCGAAGCACGCGAGGGCCAGGAGGAGGGGCAGCAGGGACTTCATGGGGGAGGAGACACCCAAGGGGCTTCCTGCGTTCCCTGCAAACCTTCAGGTGCCCCGCCGGTCACTTGGGTAGTTTGCCGTCCACCTCGTCCAAGGCCTTCTCGATCACGTCCTTGGGGGCCCACTGGTGGCCACCCTCGAACTCGAAGACCTCGATGCGGGAGCCGAAGGCCTTCTTCAGCTTGGCGGCTTCCTTGTAGTTCATGTCCTTCTTGCCGAAGGTCGCGGCGACGGTCTTCACCTTGATGTCCTTCACGACGTAGGACCCGTCGGGGTTGATGTCGCTGCAGCCGGCGCCTTGGAAGATCAGGCCGCCGAAGCCCGGGGCGATGGCCACGAAGAGCGAGCTGGCGCGGGCGCCGCCCGAGAAGCCGGTGGCGACCTTCTTGCCGTCGGCGACGCGCATGCGCTTCAGGACGTCCTCGTGCGCGGACAGGAAGTTGCCGACGATCGGCCCCCAGTCGCCGTTCTTCGACTCCTCGAGCATCACGGCGATGTAGCCGTGCGCCTTGATCCAGTCGCCCATCGCGCCGAGCTTCGCCTTGCCGTTGGGGTCGGCGATGAAGATCGTCTTCCAGGTCTTCTTGGGGTCGGCGGAATAGCCTTCCGGAACCCAGAGGGCGTAATGGTAGGTGCCAGCGGCCGCGCCGTTCTTGCCGGCTCCCTTGTAGACGCAGGTGATGCGCGTCTCGGCGCCGTCCTTCAGCGGCGCGGTCAGCGGCGTGGCTTCCTCCGTGGGCTTGTCCGCCTTGCCCGTGGGCTTCGGGTCGGTCTTCCCGCCGGCCTTGACCCCGGTGGTCGCGCTGCCCGTCGCGCCGCCGCCGGCGTTGACGGCTTCCTTGGTGGCGTTCGCTTTCTCGGCGTTGGTCGCGGCCAGCGCGAGCGCGGCGCCGGCGAGGAGGGAGAGGAGGGCGGTGGTCTTCATGAAGAGGGTCAGCGGCGGCGCTTCTTGCCTTTCATCGCGTCGAACTTGGCCTTCACCTTCAGTCCGACGATGGCGAGCGAGATGGCCGCGAAGCCTGCGAAAAGGATGTTGCTGAGCTGGAAGCCGCCGAAGCCTTCGTCGGATTCGGCCGCGCCGGCGCCGAGCACCGGGCGCGTCGCGACCGCCGCGTCGGCGGCCGGTTTCTCCGCGAGGGCGTTGACCACGGGTTGGGCGGACTGGAGCAGCGGGTAGTAGGCGCCTTCGAACTTCGCGGCGCCGGAATAGGCTCCTTGGACCGTGAACTTCTGGCCCATGGTATGGCCGCTGCCTTGGATCACCACGGGGGTCGGAATCGGAGCCTCGAGCACGAGCACGAGCTCCAGGCCGTCGATCTCGGCGCGGATGAGCTGCACGAGCACGGTCGGGGCGGCGGGGGCCTCGGGTTGACGGGCCTTGATCTGCGAACGGAGCGCGTCGAGTTCCGCCTGGTCCTCCGGGCTCATCACGCCTTTGGCCGCCGGTGTCTTGGGCGCCGCGGGTTCGGGCGCCTCGCTCCGCATCTTCTGCTTGAGCTGCTCCAGTTCGGCGAGGTCGTCGCCGGAGACCGCAGGCGTCGCCGTCCGTTCCGCCGCGCCGAGGCAGGCGCAGAGGCAAAGGAGGAGGTGGGGCGACCAACGCATGCCCACGACTAAGCAGAGCCGAGGGCGGAGGGCAAGGTCGGCATGCGTTTGCGGCTTGGAAGGCCGGTGCGGCTCACCCTAATGAAGGCGTCCCATGAAGCCGCCGCCCCAGCCAGTCCTCGAGGTCGCCCGCCTCCGCATCGCGCGCGAAGGCAAGGTCATCCTCAAGGGCGTCGACTGGACCGTCCGCGCCGGCGAACAGTGGGTCCTCCTCGGGCCGAACGGTTCGGGCAAATCGTCGCTGCTCGCCGCGTTGACCGGCTACTTCGCGCCCACCTCGGGCCGCATCTCCGTCCTCGGCGAGACGTTCGGCCGCAGCGACTGGCGCGAGCTGCGCCGCCGCATCGGGCTCGTCGGGCCTTCCGTCGCCGCGATGATCCAGCCGTCCGAGCCGGCCTTGCACGTCGTCGCCGGCGGCGTCGACGGCACCATCAACCTCTGGAGGCGTCCGTCGGCCGCCGTGCTGGCCCGCGCGCGCCTGATGCTGCGCCGGCTTAAGGTCGGATCGTTGGCCGCGCGTCCGTACGGACACCTGTCCCAAGGCGAGCGCCAACGCGTGCTCATCGCCCGCGCGCTCATCGGCCGGCCGGCCTTGCTGATCCTCGACGAGCCTTGCGCCGGCCTCGACCCGGCGGCGCGGGCCGATTTCCTCGCCCTGCTCGCCGGGTTGCCGCGGGTCGCGCGGGGCATCGCCTTGGTCCTCGTCACGCACCACGTCGAGGAGATCGCGCCGGTCTTCACGCATGCGCTCCTGCTCCGTAACGGCACCCGCCTGCACGCCGGCCCCCTCCGCACCGCGCTGACCCGTCCGTTGCTGGCCCGTCTCTTCGGCCGGCCGGTCGCCCTGACGAAGGGCCGGTCCGGCTGGGCCTTGCGCGTCCGCTGACGCCGGGCCGCCCGGTTTCGGCTTTCCCTTCCGCCCGAGTTCCTCCTTCCTGTCCCTTTTCCGATGCCTTCGCCCTTCGAGAACCTGCTGCCCCGCTACGACGCCGTCGTCATCGGCGCCGGCCTTGGCGGGATGACGGCCGCGAACAACCTCGCGAAGTTCGGCCGCAAGGTCCTCCTCCTCGAGCACCATTACCAGCTCGGCGGCCTCGCGACCTACTTCAAGCGCGCCGGCGGGCACGTCTTCGACATCTCCCTGCATGGTTTCCCGCACGGGATGATCAAGTCCACCCGCCGCTACTGGACGAAGGAGATCTCCGACCGCATCCACCAGCTGCACGACGTCCGCTTCATCAACCCGGACTTCGACGTCCGCACGACCTTCGACCGGGTCGACTTCACGCGGATCATGATCGAGCAGTTCCGCGTCCCGGCCGAGACCGTCGAGGCGTTCTTCGCGCACCTGCGCGCGATGAACTACTACGACAACGACCCGCGCACGACCCGCGAGCTGTTCGAGCAGTTCTTCCCGGGCCGCCCCGACATCCAGCGCCTGTTGCTCGAGCCCATCGCCTACGCCAACGGCTCCACCCTCGACGACCCGGCCATCACCTTCGGCATCGTCTTCTCGAACTTCATGTCGAAGGGCGTGTACATCTTCCAGGGCGGCACGGACACGATGATCAACCTGATGACCGCCGAGATGAAGGCCAACGGGGTGGACATCCGCCGCAACGTCCTCGTCGAGAAGGTGCTCGTCGAGAAGGACCCCGCCGGGCGCCGCCGCGTGGTCGGCGTCAAGCTCCGCGGGACGCGCCTCGGCGAGGAGGCCGAGGTCGCCTGCGCGACCGTGGTCTCCAACGCCAACATCAAGGACACCGTCCTCAAGCTGGCCGACGCCGACGCCTTCGACGGCGCCTTCCTCGACCAGGCGCGCCAGGTGCGCGTGAACACCTCCTCCTGCCAGGTCTACATGGGCGTGCGCACCGGCGAGAGCATCCCCCACATCGGCGACCTCGTCTTCACGTCCGAGGCCAAGCCGTTCTCGAGCCGCGAGCTCGTCGACTTCCACACGACGTCCCGCACCTATTCGGTCTACTACCCGGACACCCGTCCGCACACGAAGGTCCCGCGCTACGGGATCGTGACGTCGATCAACCAGAAGTACGAGGACTGGGCGCACCTTTCCGAGGCCGACTACCAGACGCACAAGGCCCGCGTCATCGAGGAATCCTTCCGCGGGCTCGAGAAGTTCATCCCCGACATCCGCTCCAAGGTCGACCACGCCGAGGCGGCGACGCCCCGCACGGTCAACCGCTACGTGCGCCACGTCGGCGGCACGTCCTTCGGCACCAAGTTCGAGGGGCTCAAGATCTCGATGGGCCTGCCCGAGCAGGTCGGCGGGCTCTACCACGCCGGCAGCGTCGGCATCATCATGTCCGGCTGGCTCGGTACGATCAACTACGGTGTGATCGTCTCCGCCAAGGCCGACGCCTACCTGCGCGACCCCGACGCTGGTCCGCTCGGCGAGGCCGCCGCCAGCGCCGGGCTCTGAGGCTCAGGGTTAGTCGAGCAGGTTCTCCCGGAGGAAGAGGACGGTCGCCTGGAACTGGAAGTCGGCGTTCGACTTCTTGGCGAACCCATGGCCTTCGTCGTTGGCCATCACGAACCAGACGCGGCCGCCGTGCGCGCGGATCGCGTCGCGCATGCGTTCGGCCTCGGTGAAGGGGACGCGCGGGTCGTTGCGTCCTTGGACGATCAGGAGCGGCGCGCGGACGCGGTCGGCATGGTTGGCCGGGGAGATGCGCTCGAGGAAGGCGCGCACCTCGGGCTTGCGCTCGTCGCCGTACTCGAGGCGGCGGTTGCCGCGCCGGTAGTCGGAGGTGTCGCGCAGGAAGGTCACGAAGTTGGCGATGCCCACGTTGTCGATGCCGCAGCGGAAGCGTCCGGGGTAGTTCGTCAGGCAGGCCAGGCTCATGAACCCGCCGTAGCTCCCGCCGTAGGCGGCGACGCGCGCCGCGTCCAGGCGGTCCGACCGGCCGATCCAGTCGAGCACGGCGGCGACGTCCTTCACGGCGTCCTCGCGCTTCACGCCGTCGTCGAGGCCGAGGTAGGTGCGGCCGTAGCCGGTGGAGCCGCGGACGTTCGGGTAGACGAGCGCGACGCCGAGCTCGTTGAGGTAGTAGAGCGCCGAGCCGCGGTAGCCGGGGCGCGACTGGCCTTCGGGGCCGCCGTGGAAGAGCATGAGCACGGGGCGCTTGCCCGGGAACTTCTTCGCGTCGGGGTAGTAGACGAGCGCCGGGATGCTGAGGCCGTCGAAGCTGGGCGTGCGCACGACCTCGGGCTGCGTCACGGCTATCTCCTTCTTGGGCTTCGTCGTGCGGTTCGTCCAGCGCGTGAGCCGGCCGGCGTCGAGGTCGAGGGACCAGGCGTCGCTGGCCGAATCCTCGGTGTTCAGGGTGAAGCCGAGCTCATGGCTGCCGGCGCGCCAGGCGAGGTTGGAGAGCACGCCGGGCTTCACCGCCGACACGGGCGTCTCGCGGCCGGTCTCGAGGTCCCAGCAGTGGAGCTTCGAGAAGCCTTCTTCGTTGACCGCGAACGCGAGGCGCTTGCCGTCGGTGGACACCGCGAGCTCCTCGGCGTCCCACTTCGGCTCCGCGACCAGGGGCGTGAGCTTGCCCGTCGCGACCTCGAGACGCACGACGGAGAGGAAGTCGGAGCCGTGGTTGGAGAGGGCGTAGATCGCGCGGTCGCCTTCCGCGAAGAGGCTCTGCTGGTAGAGGCAGGGGGCGCCTTTGGGGCTGACCTGCGCGCGCTTGCCGGTCGCGACGTCGACGGTCCAGAGGCGCGAGGCGGCGTTGCCGAGGCTTTGGCGGACGAGCAGCAGTCTGCCGTCGGCGGACCAATCCACCGGCGCCCAGCCGGAGGAATCGAGGCGGACGAGTTCGCGGGGCTCGCCGGGCCGGGCGACGTCCGCGAGCAGGATGTCGCTGTCCTTGCCGTTGCGGCGGTTGGAGCAGTAGGCGATCGTCGCGCCGTCCTTCGACCAGACCGCGTCGGTGTTGCGCGACTTGCCGTCCGTCAGGCGCACGGGCGGAAGCTCGGGATGCGCGGCGTCCGTCAGCCAGAGCTGGTAGTTCTCGTCGCCGCCGTGGTCCACGGAGTAGAGCAGCCGCGTCCCGCGGGGCTGGAACGTCCCGCTGCGCACGGTGTCGGGGCCTTTGGTGAGGGCGACGCGCTTCGCCAGCGGGGCCGCCATGGAGTGCAGGTGCGTGGCGTCGCCGTTGCGCGTCGTGACGAGGATCGCCCGCGTCGTGGTCGCCCAGCCGCGGAAGCCCGCGCCGCCGAGGTTCGCGTAGGGCTCGAGTTCGGCCTTCAGCTCCGGCGTGATGGCGGGGATCCCTTCGGTGACGAGGTTGGCCGGATGCGTCGGGGCCGTCTGGCAGGCCGACAGCAGCAGGAGGAGGCCGAGCAGGGCGGGGCGGACCATGGTGTCGTCATACAAATGATATAACCGATGATGGGTCGAGCCGAAGTTGGCTCGCCTCCGGGCGCCGGCCCCGTCAGCCTCCCGGCATGCTCCGTCGGTCCTCCTGCGTCCTCGTGCTCTGCGCCGGCCTCGTCGCCCAGGCGGCCGAGGGCCTCACGCGCGTCGCCGCGGAGGCGCGCGTCGCCGTGGTGGCGGCCGAGCGCTCGGCGGAACTGAGGAAGGAGCGGGCGGCGGAGGTGGCCGCGAAGGAACTGCGCCAAGGCGAGCTGTCTTTGCGTTGGCTGGAGAAGGAGTTCGCTCCCGCGGCCGAGGGCAAGCGCAGCCTGTGGATCTCCATGCATGGCGGCGGCGGCGCCCCGGCCTCCGTCAACGACCAGCAGTGGAGGAACCAGATCCGCCTGTACGCGCCCGCCGAGGGCATCGTGGTGGCGCCGCGCGCGCCGACCAACACCTGGAACCTCTGGCATGAGGCGCACATCGACCGGATGTTCGCGCGCCTGATCGACGACTTCGTGGCCGTGCGCGGGGTCGACCCCTCGAGGGTCTACCTGCTCGGCTATTCCGCCGGCGGCGACGGCGTCTGGCAGCTGGCGCCGCGCATGCCCGACCGTTTCGCGGCGGCTTCGATGATGGCCGGCCATCCGAACGGCGTGAGCACGCTCGGCGTCCGCAACCTGCCGTTCGCGATGTTCGTCGGAGGCGCCGACGCCGCCTACGGCCGGAACAAGGTCGTCGCGGAGAAGATCGCCGAGTTCGACCGTCTGCAGCGGGAGGACGCCGAAGGTTACGTCCATCTCGGCCGGGTCTACGAAGGGTTGCCGCATTGGATGGACCGCAAGGACGCCGAGGCTTTGCCGTGGATGGCCAAGTTCACCCGCCAGGCTTGGCCCAAGCGGCTCATCTGGGTCCAGACCGGCGTGGTGCACGACAAGTTCTACTGGCTGCAGGTGCCGGCCGCCGCCGCCCAGCCGGGCCAGAAGCTCGTCGCGGTGGTGACCGGTCAGACGATCGCCGTCACGGGCGAGCCGCCCAAGGGTTGGGCGCTGCGCCTCAACGACGCCCTCGTCGACCTCGATGCGCCGGTCACCGTGACGCTGAACGGCCAGCAGCTCTTCCAGGGCAAGGTGCCGCGTACCGAGGCGGTCATCCGCTCTGCGCTGGCCGAACGCCTCGACGCGGCGATCTGTCCGACGGCGGAGCTGAAGTTCTGAGTCCCCGGCCGGGCTTCCTCCGCGCAGGCGTCGCGCATGTCGGACGGGTGGTCCCGGAAGTTGGCTCGCCTGCGGCCGGCCACTTCCCACCATCCTCGGGAACCCCATGAAGCCACTGCCCCTGCTCTTCGCCTTCGTCTCGGTGGCGTCATCCGCCGCGCCCGCCAAGGAAACCTATCCCGTCAGCGCTCCCGCCATCGCCGTGACGCACCCCGCCGCGGATGCCGCGGGTTTCGCGCCGCTCTTCAACGGCAAGGATCTCGCGGGCTGGAAGACCAAGGGGAACTGGGTCTACGACCGCGACGGCAGCGTGACCTTGCAGCCGCGCCCCGGGGAGACGGGCTGGAAGCGCTTCGACGCGTACCTGTTCACCGAGCGCAAGTACCGCAGCTTCGTCCTCGACCTCGAGTTCAAGTTCGAGCCGACCGGAAACTCCGGCGTGTTCTTCTGCGTCGCCGATCCGCTGGATCCGGTCGACAAAGGCATCGAGCTCCAGATCCTCGATACCCATGGGCTCGCGACGCCCGGCCACCATGACTGCGGCGGCATCATCCGCGCGATGGCTCCGGCCAAGAACATGGTCAAGCCAGCCGGCGAATGGAACCGCTACACGTTGACCCTCGAGGGCCGCGCGTTGACCGTCGACTTCAACGGCCAGCGCACGATCGTGCTCAAGCTCGACGAGTCGCCGATGAAGGATCGGCCGGCCGAGGGCCACATCGGCTTCCAGGACGAGGCCAAGCGCGTCTGGTACCGCGGCGTGCGGATCCGCGAGCTGAAGTAGGCCGTCCGCTCAACCCCGGCGCCGCAGGCTCTTCCACGGCTCCTGGTCGCTGACGTCGACCATGAACGGGCCCTTGCTGTCGCCGGGCGAGAGGATCGCGAGGATGACGGCGTCTTCGCGGGAGCTGTTGAACGTCGCGTGCACCAGGCCCGCCGGGATGTGGGCGCTTTCGCCGGCCTTGAGGATGCGGAACTCCTGCTCGACCCATTGCTCTACCTCCCCGCGGAGGACGTAGATCATCTCCTCGAGCTCGGGGTGTATGTGGAAGTTGTGGCCTTCACCGGCCGGGAGGGTGGCTTCGCAGACCTGCAGGGCCTTGGCCTCGGTCACGCCGGGGCGGCACAGCCAGTAGTTGGTGCGGCCTTTGTACTCCTCCTTCAGGGCGTTGGCGGGGGTGACGAAGCGCAGCGGTTGGCTCATGGTCCGACGCTGGGCGGCCGAGGCTCCCGGGGCAAGCGTCCGCAACGGCGCGTTGACAGGAAGGAACCTCGGAGGGAGAAGCGGTGTCCTGCTCCCATCCCCATGAAGCCCCTCCATACCCTGCTCCTCGGCGCCGCCTTCCTCGGCGCCTCCCTCTTCGCCGATGAGGCCAAGAAGCCCGCGGCCGACGCGCCCAAGCCCGCCGTCAAGCCCGCCGCGGTGAAGCTGCCCGTGCAGCCCGCCGACGTCGCCGCTCCTAAGCTCGGCAACGATGGCCAGATCCAGGCCGGCTTCGCCAAGTCGCACGAGTCCTTCGTGGCCCAGGCCAAGAAGGGCGAAGCGCAGGTCGTCTTCCTCGGCGACTCCATCACCGCCGGCTGGAACGGCCAGAAGGCGCTCTTCGACAAGGAGTACTCCCAGTACAAGGCCGTCAACTTCGGCATCGGCGGCGACCGCGTCCAGCACGTGCTTTGGCGCGTCGAGAACGGCGAGTTCGAGGGCATCAAGCCCAAGGTCGTCGTCCTCATGATCGGCACCAACAACTCCGGCACCGCCGAGAACTCCGTCGAGCAGGTCGCGGGCGGCATCAAGAACATCATCGACGCCATCCACAAGCGTTCGCCCGACACCAAGGTCCTCCTGCTCGCGATCTTCCCGCGCGGCCCCGGCGAAGCCAACAACCCCGGACGCGCCAAGAACAAGGCCGTGAACGAGCTCATCGCCAAGTTCCATGACGGCAAGAAGGTCCACTACCTCGACATCGGTCCGAAGTTCCTCGCCGCCGACGGCACGCTCTCGAAGGACATCATGCCCGACCTGCTGCACCTGAACGCCAAGGGCTACCAGATCGAGGCCGACGCGATCCGCGAGAAGCTCGCCGAGCTCGCCAAGTAAGCCGTCCCCTCGGTGGGTCACGCAGGCCGGCCCCAAAGGGCCGGCCTTTTGCGTGCCCGCATGCGGAGCCTCACTTGCGGCGCCAGCTCGCCGGGAGGTCCGGCAGCGTCGCCGTCAGGATCTCGTCGATGGCCTTGCGTTCGGCCGCGGGGAGGTAGGCGTAGTCCGCCGGGGGTTCCTCGGCGCGGAGGATCGCCGCGAGTCGAGTGAGCACCAGAGTGCGCAGCTCGGGTGGGAAGCCTTTGAAGGATTCGCTGTAGACCAGCGGGCTGCAGCGGTAGCGGAAGAGGCGGGTCTTGAGGTCGAGGTCGCGCAGCGCGCGGCCCTGCGGGTCGGCGCGACGGCCCTTCTCGTAACATTTCTCGAACTCGCCGTCGCCGCGCAGGCCTTCGGCGGGCAGCGGGGGTTCCTCCCGGCAGAGGAGCGCCGAGATGACCTTGTCGGCCTCGCTCGTCAGCGAGACGAGCGTCGAGCCCGCGAGGGGCGCGTCGGCGGGGAGCTGGAGGATCTCGCGGGTCGCGGGCCAGCGGGCGAGCGAGAGGCGGGCGGTCTGGTTGGCCGCGGCGAGGACGTTGTGCACGAAGACCTGGTGGTCGTGGACGCTGAGGGCGACGATGTCGCTGGTGGTCTTGGGGTAGCGGCCGATGTCGAAGTAGTCCTTGAGCGATTGGAGCGTGACGCCGCCCTTGCCGTCGGCGGTGCGGAAGTCGGCCTCGGTCTTGCCTACGGTGTTGCCGCGGTGCCGGAAGGGGCTGGGGGCTCCGGTGACGTACCAACCGCCCCAGCGTTCCGCGTACGGGGTGTCGGGGTCGATGTTCGAGATGCTGGAGCCGCTCAACGCCTCGCCTTCGGCGTCGGGCATCACGGAGCGGGCGCGCAGGCTAGGCGTGCGTTCGTAGCTCTTGTGGCAGGACAGGCACTGGTTGTCGCGCTGGAGGATGGGCTTGTCGCCGTCCTCGGTCGCGTCGAGGAGGTAGAAGGTCGCGCCGAGCACGGGATCGAACAGCGTGACTTCCATCGCGCCACCGGGGACCCAGCCGACGTAGGCTTCGTCGGAGAAGAAGAGGACGCGCGGGTTCTTGGGGCCGATGATCGCCCGCTGGTGGCTGGTCTTGCTGAAGACGAGGATCTGCGAATCGACGGGGACGTCGAGCTGGTCGAGCAGCCAGCGGAGGCGGCGGCGCGCGGGCCAGCCGCGGATCTCGTCGGCCTGCTTGCGGAAGGCTTCGTTGAGCTTGGATGCCCGGTCGTTCGGCTTCGTGGCCGAATAGTTGATGGGCGGGTCCTCGAAGGGTTCGGCTTCCTGTGCGCGGCCGCCCGCGGCCAAACCGGCCAGGCAAAGCCCGGCGATGAGATTCCGGCTCCAGCGGCGAGGCATCTTCATGTGTCCGATAATAGGCAGTCCGGGTCGAAGGACAAGGGCTGGTCTCGGCCTGGTTGTCCCGTGCCGGTGGTATTAGCCGGACGCACCCGGGGCGTAAGGCGGCCGCGTGGTCTCAGTTGGCCCCGAAAGCGGCCGGCTGGACGAGCGCGCGCAGCTTGCGGTGGGTGCGTTCCTCGATCTGGCGGACGCGTTCCCGGCTGACGTTCAGGTGGTCGCCGATCTCGTCGAGCGTCCATTCCCGGCCGTCGCGCAGGCCGGTGCGGAGCTCGACGATGAGCGTCTCGCGTTCGCCCAGGAGGCGGAGGTGCCCACGGATGAGTTCGGCGTCGAGGCGCCGGGCCGCGAGCTTCGCCGTGCCCGGCGCCTCGTCGTCGCGGAGCGTCTCGCCCAAGGTCAGTTCGCCGTCGTCGCCCACGGGTGCGTCGAGCGAGATGTTCGCCTGGCCGAGTTCGCGGAGGGAGGCGACCTTCTCGGCGGGGAGGTCCAGCCGGAGAGCGAGCTCCTCGTCGGTGGCGTCGCGGCCCAGGGCCTGGAGCAGGGTCGCTTCGGCCCGGCGGACCAGGCGCAAGGTCTCGCGGATGTTGCGGGGCAGGTCGACGACGCGGCGGCGGCGGCCGAGCTCGGCTACGATCATGCTGTAGATCGGCCAGGTGGCGTAGGTGTTGAAGCGGACGTTCTTCCCGGGCAGGAAGCGCTCGGCGGCCAGCATGAGGCCGTGGTTGGCGGCGCTGGTGAGGTCTTCGCGTTCCTCCGCGGTGCGCGCGTATTTGTTGGCGCAGTAGACGGCGAGCTTGAGGTTGTGCTCGACGAGGGTGTCGCGCGCGGCCCGGGCGACCGCGGTGAACGAACCGTCGGCGGCGCGGCCGGCTTGGACCAAGGTGGCCAAGCGGCGTTCTTCCGCTGCGTCCAGCATCTCGTGCGAGCCGATCTGCTGCAGGTAGGCCTGGAAGCCGTCGAGCTCGGCCGCGGCTTGGGTCGCCGGGGATTCATCCGTCCATCCGAAGGTGGTCGGGTCCTGCTGCGGGCCAGACGGGTGGCGGTCAGGGATGAGGGGGGTGATGGGCGTGGCGGTGGGGAGGAGCGTGATCATGGAAAAATGCGAAGGGCCTGTATATAAGGGGCCGGAAAAGGGGGTTTCCGGAGGCGTGTTTCCGTAAGTGTCTGAATGTGAACGAAATAAATTCGTATTATATTATCTGGCCCACCGGTGGATTGGGCCTGAGGAGGCGGCTGGCCGCGGCGGAGGCGACACCTTGCCCGTGGCAATGGTGGCCACAAGGGGGCTCGGCCCAATTTCCCAAAAAAAGGGTTCCGCAGGGCAGGGCGTCGGATTGACTCGTGGGATGCTGCGTACCCCCTGCATGGCCATCCTGCTGGCCACCGCCTTCGTCCAGGCCGACCTCGTCGATGCGAACCGCGACTCTTCCGTCGCGCCGACCGCCGACTTCTGGCTCCACGCCAACGGCCGTTGGAACCAGGCGCACCCGATCCCGGCCGACCGCGCGGTCTACAATTCCTTCGCGTGGCAGGATGACCTGATCAAGAAGGACCTCCTCGCGATCAACCGGGATCTGGTCTCGCTCGGCCGCGACGCCACCGGCGACCAGCGTCGCTTGGCCGACTTCTGGCGGTCGGCGCTCGGATTCGAGTCCGGTCCGACCGAACTACCCGCCGGCCTCCGCGCCGTGCTGGCCCGGCTCGACCAAGCCGCCACGCCGCAGGCCCTGCTGGACGCCTCCGCGGACCTTTACGCCGAAGGCACCGGTTCGTTCCTGGGCGTGTACGCCTCGCAGGACAAGAAGGACGAGACCAAGGTCGCGCTCCATCTCTGGCAGTCCGGCCTCTCCTTGCCCGAGCGCGCCTTCTACTTCAGCGACGAGCCCGCGACGAAGCGCGTGCGCGCCGCCTTCCCCGCGCACGTAGCCAGGATGCTGGGCTTCCTCGGCTACGACGCCGCGCGCGCCCAGCGCGCCGGGGCCGCGGTCCTCGCCTTCGAGACCAAGCTCGCCGAGGTCTCCCTCCCGATGGTGAAGCTGCGCGACCCCGACGCGCACTACCATCCGATGGGCTGGGCCGAGCTCGACGCCCTCACGCCCGGCCTCCGCTGGGAAGCGGCGACCCGCCGGGCCGGCGCGCCTGCCGTCGCCCGCGTGATCGTCGGCCAGCCTGACTTCCTCAAGGCCCTCGCGCGGATCCTCGCCGAGACCCCGGCCGACGACGTCCGCGACTACCTGCGCTTCCAGGCCATCTCGGGCTACGCCTCCGTGCTGAACGCCACGACCGCCGCCGCCGCCTTCGAGTTCGACGGCGTCGTGCTGACCGGCGCCAGGCAGCAGCGCAGCCTCGAGGAGCGCGCGCTCAAGTTCCAGGACGGCGCCCTTGGCGACCTGCTCGGCAAGGAGTACGTCGCCCGTCGTTTCACGCCGGCCCAGCGCGAGCGTTTCCGCCTCGTCTGCGAGAACGTCCGCGCCGCCTTCGCCGCGCGCATCCGCCGCCTCGAGTGGATGGACGCCGAGACCCAGGCCTGGGCCCTCCGCAAGCTCGCGGCCATCAAGCTCCGCGTGGGCTACCCCGACAAGTTCCGCGGCTACGAAGGCGTGGAGATCCGCGCCGACGGCCTCGCCCAGAACCTCGTGAACGTCAGCAAGTGGTCGCGCGCGCGCGCGTTCGCCCGCGTCGGCGGCGCGCCCGAGCGGGAGGAGTGGGGCATGCGTCCCTACACCGTCAACGCCTACTACAGCCCGATGAACAACGAGATCGTCATGCCCGCCGCCATCCTCGCGGTCCCGACGTACGACGGCGGGCTCCTCGACGACGCGGTCCTCTACGGCTTCATCGCCTGCACCATCGGCCATGAGCTGACGCACGGCTTCGACGACTCCGGCCGCCGCTTCGGCCCGACCGGCCGCCTCGAGCAGGGCTGGTCCCCGCCGACGGAGAAGGGGTTCCGCGACCGCTGCGACCGCATCGTCGCGCAGTACGACCGCGAGGAGCCGCTGCCCGGCATCCGCGTCAACGGCAAGCTGACCCTCGGCGAGAACATCGCCGACCTCGGCGGCGTGGAGATCGCGCTCGACGCGTTCCGCACCACGGAGGCCTTCCGTTCGGGCCGGCTCATCGCCGGACAGACGCCGCTGCAGCGCTTCTTCCTCGCCCACGCGTTCGCCTTCGCCGGCAACATCCGCCCGGAGACCCTCCGGAACCGCCTCCTCTCCGACACGCATTCCCCGATGCCCCAACGCATCAACGTCGTGCTCCGCAACGTGGATGCCTTCCATGAAGCCTTCGCCACCAAGCCGGGTGACGCCATGTGGCTGGACCCCAAGGAGCGCGTGAAGATCTGGTGACCCCGCCCATGCGATTCCTGCTCCTGTTCCTGTGCGCGTCGGTGTTGGGCGCGGCCGAACCCGCGTCGGCCCCCAAGCCTCCGAATATCCTGATGATCATCTCGGACGATCAGGCGTGGTTCGACCATGGGTTCATGGGGTCCAAGGCGGTGAACACGCCGAACCTGGACAAGCTCGCGGCCGAGTCGCGCGCGTTCCCCCGCGGCTACGTCACCAATTCCCTCTGCGGGCCGAGCCTCGCCTCGATCCTGACCGGCCGTCATGTGCATCGCCACGGCATCACCGGCAACGATCCTTTGGTGCCCGCGGGGACCACCCCGGCGGCCCGGCAGAAGAGCCCGGCGTTCCTCGAGGGACGCGCCCGGATGATCAAGCTCTTCCAGGAGTCCCCGCACCTGCCTCGTCTTCTGGCGGAGCGCGGCTACGTGAGCATGCAGACCGGCAAGTGGTGGATGGGCGACTACACGACCGGCGGCTTCACCGAAGGCATGACGCAGGGCGGGCGCCATGGCGACGTCGGCCTGGACATCGGCCGCAAGACCTTGGCGCCGCTGACGGAGTTCATCACGCGCGCCAAGCGGGATGGGAAGCCGTTCTTCGCTTGGTACGCGCCGATGATGCCGCACGATCCGCACAACCCGCCGGAGCGGTTGCTCGCCAAGTACCGCGACCGTTCGCCCACGCCGCAGGCCGCCCGCTACCATGCGATGGTCGAGTGGTTCGACGAGACCGTCGGCGACGTCCGCGCGCATCTCGAGAAGGAGGGCCTGACGCGCGACACCATCGTCGTGTACATCGTCGACAACGGCTGGATCCCGCGCACGGACAAGCCGGCGGTGGACTTCGAGCGCTCCAAGCAGTCGCCTTTCGACGGGGGCGTCCGCACCCCGATCCTCGTGAGCTGGCCTGGCCATATCGCCCCCGCCGTGGTGGACGCGCCCGCCAGCGCGGTCGACCTGATGCCGACCTTGCTCAAGCTCGCCGGCGCGCGCGTCCCCGCCGACGGCGATGGGCTCGACCTGCTGGATGACGCGGCGTTGCGCGCCCGGCCTTTCGTCGCCGGACAGAATTCGACCCACGACATCCGGGAACTCGGCCGCCCTGGCGCAAGCCTGCGCTATCGCTGGTTGGTCGCCGGCGACCTCAAGCTCATCGTGTCGAGCGGCCTCAGGACCGGCGAGACCGCCAACGGCTCGACCGACGCCTTGGAGCCGCCGCGGTTGTTCGACCTGAAGGCCGACCCGTCCGAGCTGCACGACCTCGCGGCCGATCGTCCGGCCGACGTGAAGCGCCTCGCCGCCCTGCTGGATGCCTGGTGGGATGGCCGCTGAGATTTTGTTTGGAACCATCGCCCTTCGCCGTCCTCTTACTTTCTACCCCATGCGCCCCCTCCTGTCCCTCCTTGCCCTCATGTCCGCCTCCGCCTTCGCCGCTGACCTCACCTTCTACGTCGGCACTTCCGGCGCCGATTCGAAGGGCATCCTCCGCGGCACCATCGACGCCGAGACCGGCAAGCTCTCCGCGCCGGTCGTCATCGCCGACGCGAAAGGGCCGTCCTACCTGGCCTTGAGCAACGACGGCAAGGTGCTCTATGCCACCGCCGAAGTCGCCGGCGGCGGCGTCGCGGCCTATCGCCTCTCGCCGGATGGCAAGGCGACCTTCCTCAACGCCCAGGACACGAAGGGCAAGGGCGCCACGCACGTGTCGGTCGACCGCACGGGCAGGTTCCTCTTCGCCGCGAACTACGGCTCGGGCTCCGTCGCCTGCCTGCCGCTCCAGGCCGACGGTTCCATCGGCGCCGCCACCGGTTTCTTCCAGCACGAGGGCGCGGGCCCGAACAAGGCCCGCCAGTCCGGTCCGCACGCGCACGGCATCTATCCCGACGCCGCGAACCGCTTCGTCTACGTGCCCGACCTCGGCACCGACGACGTCTTCATCTACCGTTTCGACGCCGCCAAGGGCGCGCTGACCCCGAACGAACCCAAGTCGGGCCGCGTGGCCCCGGGTTCCGGTCCGCGCCACCTCGCCTTCCATCCGCAGGGTGGCTTCGCCTACGTCTGCAACGAGATGCTGATGACCGTCAGCGTCTTCGCCGTCGACGCGCAGACCGGGGCGATGAAGGAAGTCCAGGTCCTGCCGACGTTGCCCGAGGGCGCGTCCGCCAAGGGAGCCTCGACCGCCGAGGTCTTCTGCCTGCCCAGCGCCAAGGCGCTCTACGTCTCCAACCGCGGCCATAATTCGCTGGCGGTGTACTCTGTCGGCGCGGACGGGAAGCTGACGCTCATCCAGCACGTCCTCGACGTCCCGGCGGTGCCGCGCGGCTTCGGCCTGAGCGAGGACGGGCGCTGGCTCGTGTGCGCCGGCCAGAAGTCCGGCACGCTCAACGCCTACCGCGTCGACCCCGCGACCGGCAAGCTCACGGACACCCGCCAGTCCGTCGCGGCCGGCTCCGCCTGCTGCATCGTCTTCGCGCGCTGAACCGTCCGTCGTCCGCGCAAGCAAAAGGGCGCCCGGTCGGGCGCCCTTTTGCTTGCCGTCGTTGCCGTCGTTCAGTCGCGCTTGCGCTTGTCGGTCGTCTTGCAGGCCTTGCACGCGAAGATCTTGAAGATGCCGCCCCCGTCGTCGGGTAGCATCTCGTAGCCTTCGAGCTCCATGTCCTTCTTGCACTTGGGGCAGACCGGGGTCGCCGGAGGGGCGACCTTGGGGGCCGTGGGCTTGGTCTCGGGGCTGGTCGCGGGCTTCTGTTCGGCGGCGACGGTCCCGGCGGCCATGCCGGCGAGCAGGCAGAGGATGAGGGTGGGGCGGAGGGACATGGTTCCATGCTGTCGATTTGCCCCGAGGCAGGAAGTCAAATCCGTGCGTATCGTCGCGGTGGCTTGATAACCCTAGGCGGGCCCGTAGGTTGTCCGGATGCGGAGCCACCTGGTCCCACTCTTCCTGTTCGCCCTTTCGCCCTTGGGCGCCGCGGTGGATTTCGACCATGAGATCGTGCCGCTCCTCCGCAAGCATTGCGGCGAGTGCCATGCCGGCGACAAGCGGAAGGGAAGCTTCTCGATGAACACGCGGGAGAGCCTGCTGGAAGGCGGCGAGAACGGCGTGGTGCTCGTGCCGTCGGATGCCGGTCGCAGCAAGCTGCTGGAGGTTGTCGCGAGCGCGGACCCCGACGTCCGCATGCCCCCGAAAGGACCTGGGTTGACGCCGGCGGAGCAGGCCCGTCTTCGCGCCTGGATCGCCGAAGGCGCTCCTTGGACGACGGGCTTCGCCTTCAGGCAGCCGGCCTATGAGCCGCCGCTCAAGCCGCGGACGCCGGTGCTGCCGCCCGCGCAGGATGACCGCGTCCACCCCATCGACCGGCTGCTCGATGCATGGTGCAAGGACAAGGGCCTGGCCCGTCCGGCCCCGGCCGACGACGCCACCTTCCTGCGTCGCGTCCAGCTCGACCTCATCGGTCTCCTGCCGACCGCCGCCGAGACCGAAGCCTTCGTCGCCGACCCGTCTCCCGATAAGCGGGCCGTCCGCGTCCGCGCGCTTCTGGCGCGGGACGTCGATTACGCCGACCATTGGATGGCGTTCTGGAACGACCTGCTCCGCAACGACTACGCGGGCACGGGCTACATCGACGGCGGCCGCAAGCAGGTCACCGGCTGGCTCTACGCGTCGCTGCTGGCCAACAAGCCTTACGATGCGTTCGCCCGCGAGCTCATCGCGCCCACCGCGGAGAGCGAAGGCTTCGCCAAGGGCATCGTCTGGCGCGGCAGCGTCAGCGCGGGCGCCCGGCCGGAGCTGCAGTTCGCCCAGAGCGTCTCGCAGACCTTCCTCGGCATCAACATGAAGTGCGCGTCCTGCCACGACAGCTTCACCGACCGGTGGAAGCTGCGCGACGCCTACGGCCTGGCCGCGATCACCTCCACCCGGCCCTTGGAGCTCGTCCGCTGCGACATCCCCACGGGCAAGCCTGCCGTCGCGGCGTGGCCCTTCCCCGAACTTGGCCAGGTCGATCCCGCCAAGCCGCGCGCGGAGCGCCTGCAGCAGCTCGCCGCGCTCATGACCCATCCCGACAACGGCCGCTTCCAGCGCACCGTCGTCAACCGCCTCTGGCATCGGCTCATGGGCCGCGGCGTCGTCCATCCCGTCGATGCCATGCAGACCGCGCCGTGGAACCAGGACCTCCTCGACGCGCTCGCCAACCGGTTGGTGGAATCCAAGTACGACCTGAAGGCCGTCCTCGCGTTCATCGCGACCTCGCAGGCCTACCAGTCGCAGGCCGAGACGCTCGTCCGCGGAGCCGACGACAAGGGCTACGTCTACCGTGGACCGCGCGCGAAGCGCCTGACCGCCGAGCAGTTCGTCGACGCCCTCTGGCGCCTGACCAGCACCGTGCCCGCGAAGATCGACGCCGCCGTGGACCGCGCCCCGTCCGGCCGGACCGCCGTGGTCTGGCAGGCCCGGCCGATCTGGTCCAACGACAAGGCGAAGGGCGAGCTGCCCCTCGTGGGCGAGACCCGCGTCTTCCGTCTGCGCTTCCCGCTGGCCGCCATGCCGGCCGCGGCCCGTTGCGTGGTCGCCTGCGACAACTCCTATGAGCTCTTCGTGAACGGCCGCACCGCGTCCAAGGGCGAAGACTGGCAGACGCCGGACGCCCTCGACCTGACCTCCCATCTCCGGGCCGGCGACAACCAGTTCCTGGTCGTCGGCCGCAACGCCGGCAAGGCCCCCAACGCGGCCGGGCTCTGGCTGCAGGTCACGTTGGTCGACGCCCAGGGCAAGGAGACCACGCTGGCGACCGGCGCGGCTTGGGAATGGACGCTACCTGGCGCGACCGCCCGTGGTTTGCCGGGTGCGAACGCCGTCTGGCGTCCGGTGGAGGTCCTGCCCGAAACCCCTTGGGCCAAGGGTGTCGGCCGCCTGCCTGAGGCGCTCGGGCGCCTTTCCGGCACAGGCGGCCCGCCCGCCCGGGCCTCGCTGGTGAAGTCCGACCTCCTGCAACGCTCCTTGGGTCGACCCAACCGCGAGCAGATCGTCTCGATGCGTCCGAACGAACTGAGCACGCTGGAGGCCATCGACCTCGCGAACGGCCAGGCTTTCGCCGACCTGCTGAACCGCGGGGCGGCCAACCTGGTCCGCCGGCCGTGGCGCTCCCCCGAGGAGTTCGTCCGCTGGCTCTACCTGTCCGCCTTGTGCCGTCCGCCTTCCGCCGCCGAGCAGAAGGTCGCCTTGGAGATCCTCGGGCCGCGCCTCGCCGAACAAGGCGTCGCCGACCTGCTCTGGGCCGTGTGCATGCTCCCCGAATTCCAGACCATCCGCTGATCCCATGTCCTTGCCCCACGGCCTGCCCCTCGATCCTTCCTTGCCCGAGCCCTTGGCTCGGCGCGAGTTCCTCCGCCTCCTCGCCGGCGCCGGCCTGGCGACGCTTTCCCTGGGCGCGCCGCGCCTGCTCGGCGCGGACGACAAGGCCGTCGTCCATCCGCCGGCGAAGGCCGACGCGTGCATCCTCATCTGGCTCGCCGGCGGCATGGCCGCGCCGGAGACCTTCGATCCGAAGCGCTACGCTCCCTACGAGAAGGGCCTCGAGTACAAGCGCGTGCTGAGCACGTTCCCGGCGATCCCCACCGCCGTCGACGGCGTGCGCATCTGCCAAGGCCTCGAGTCCATCGCGCAGGTCATGGACCGCGCGACGCTCATCCGCTCGGCCGTGCAGCCCGACCTCGGCAGCATCCTGCATTCGCGCCACCAGTTCCACTGGCACACCGGCTACGTCCCGCCGCAGACCGTGGCCGCGCCGCACATCGGCGCCTGGATGGCCCGCGTGCTCGGTCCGCGCAACCCGGTCATGCCCGCGTTCATCAACATCGGCCAACGCCTCGAAGGCGTCGGCGAGAGCGAGGAGCTCAAGGCCTTCACGACCGGAGGCTTCTTCGGCGGCGAATACGGACCGATGAACCTGCCCTTCCCCGAGGACGCCGCCGCCGCGGTGCGTCCGCCGAAGGGCATGGACGCCGGTCGCTTCGTCAACCGCGACAAGGAGTTCCGCCGCCTCGTCGACGCGACGCCGCACCGCGACCTCCTCAGCGACCACCAGCACGAGTCCATGCTCCGCTCGATGGACAACGCCTATCGCCTGCTCAGCGCGAAGGAACGCGCGGCCTTCGACCTCTCCCTGGAGCCCAAGGAGGTCCAGCAGGAGTACGACACCTCCCGCTTCGGCCGCGGTTGCCTGCTCGCCCGCCGGCTCGTCGAGAACGGCGCGCGCTTCGTCGAGGTCACGACCGAGTACGTGCCGTTCTTCCAGTGGGACACCCACGGCAAGGGGCACGACATGGTCGCGAAGATGCACAAGGAGATCGACCGACCCATCGCCCGCCTCATCCGCGACCTCGAGGCCCGCGGCCTCCTGGACCGCACCTTGGTCGTCATCGCCAGCGAGTTCAGCCGCGACGCCATGATCGAGGGGCGCCCCGGGTCCAAGGCCGGGGACCAGTCCTTCCACAAAGGTTCGACGATCGAGAACCCCGACCATTACGGCCTGCATCGCCACTTCACGGGCGGCACGAGCGTCGTCATGTTCGGCGGCGGCGTGGGCAAGGGCAAGGTCTACGGCGCGACCGCGGACGAACGGCCGCTCGTCGCGGTCAAGGATCCGGTCTCCGTCGAGGACATGCACGCCACCATCTTCACGGCGATGGGCATCAGCCCGCAGACCGTCTTCGACGTCGAAGGCCGTCCTTTCTACGCGACCATCGACGGCAAGGGGAAGCCCGCGCGGATCTTCGGCTGATCAGCGCAGCGCGCGGAGCTCGGTGGCGTGCGCCGCCAGCGCGGCCTGGATCAGCTCGTCGGTTCGCCGCATCGCCTCGGCGAGCGGCATGTCGGCCGGCTTCACGCCGATGAGGAGGTCGAAGCACGCGCGCAACCCGGGACCGTCGCCGACGCCGCCGGCCACGCCCACGACCTTTTTGCCGAGCGCACGGGCCAGCTTCGCGACGCCTACCGGGCCCTTGCCCTGCAGGCTTTGGTCGTCGATGCGGCCTTCGCCCGTCAGCACGAGGTCGGCTTGGCGGATCCGTTCCGCGAGGCCGACCTGCGCGGCGACGAGCTCGAAGCCGCTGGTGAGCCGTCCGCCCGCGAAGGCCATGAGCCCGAAGCCCAGGCCGCCCGCCGCGCCGGCGCCAGGCTGGTGCTGGAAGTCCGCGCCGTTCGCGGCTTGGGCCAGCTGGGCCAGGTGCGCGAGGCGTGCCTCGAACCATCCGGAATCCACGACGCCTTTCTGCGGGCCGTAGACGCGCGTCGCGCCGCGCGGACCGAGCAGCGGATTGTCGACGTCGCAGGCCACGAGCAGTTCCGGATAGGGCAGGGCAGGGCGCCCGAGGCGCGCGGCTTCGGGCACGGTCGCGAGCGTAGGCTGGAACTCCGAGCCGTCGGCGCGGAAGAACCGCCAGCCCAACGCGATGGCCACGCCGAGACCGCCGTCGTTGGTCGCGCTTCCGCCGATGCCGAGGATCACCTTGGTCGCGCCAAGGGCGCGGGCCGCGAGCAGCATCTCGCCGGTGCCGAAGGTGCTGGCCTGCTGCGGGACGAGCGGCAGGTCGCTCACGATGGCCAGGCCGCTGGCCGCGCTCATCTCCATGACCGCCAGCTTCTGGGCGGGGATCCAACCGTAGCGGGCGAGGCGCGGACGCGCCTGGGCGTCCAAGACCGGCGTTTCCCGCCAAACCCCGTCCAATGCGGCCACCATCGATTCGGTGGTGCCTTCGCCCCCATCCGCGATGGGGCAGACGTCGAATTCCGCCCCTGGGAACACGTTTTCCAAGGCCTTTTGGCAGCTTTGGGCGACGCCTTGGGCCGAAAGGGCCCCCTTGAACTTGTCGCTGGCCAGTAGGATCCGCATCGAGTCCTCTCCTTTTAGCATCGTTTATCAAGAGGGGAAGGGGATTTTCGCTTGGGGGCCGCTGTGGCTTCGCCATCCCTCTTGCATCCATGGTGCAAGGCTTTTTACTCCACGGAAGCATCCTGGCTACCCACCAGGCGGGAACCCCCGCCGCCTTCCGGCTGTTTGCTTCTACACCCCTTCGTTCCATCCGACCATGCACGCCTCCGTCCCTCGTCTCGCCTTCCTTGCCGTCTTGGGCGTCGTCCGCCTCGCGGCCGCCGAGACCGCGCCTGAGCCCACGAAGGAAGGCTTGGAGTTCTTCGAGAAGAACGTCCGGCCGATCCTCTCCGAGCACTGCTACAAGTGCCATTCCGCCGCCGAAAGCTCCGCCAAGGGCGGCCTCATCCTCGACTCCCGCGACGGGATGCTCAAGGGCGGCGACGAAGGTCCTTCGGTCGTCCCCGGCAACCTCGCCAAGTCGATGCTGATCCGCGCGGTCACCTACACCGACAACGAACTGCAGATGCCGCCGAAGAAGAGCGGCGGCAAGATCAGCGACGCCAAGATCAAGGTCCTCGAGGACTGGATCAAGATGGGCGCGCCGGCCCCCGTCGGCGCCGGCAACAAGCTCACCGGCCTCTCCGAGAAGGCCCGCGGCCACTGGGCCTACCAGCCGGTCGTCAAGCCGGCCGTGCCGGAGGTGAAGAACAAGGCTTGGGTGCACAACCCCGTGGACGCCTTCATCCTCGCCAAGCTTGAGGCCGCCGGACTCCAGCCCAATCCTTCGACCAACCCCGAGTCGCTGCTCCGCCGCCTGCATTACGACCTGGTCGGCCTCCCGCCCGCCGCCGACAAGGTGCACGCCTTCAGCATGCAGTACGCCGCCGCGGTGAACGTCGACGCCGCCAGCGCGCAGCGCGGAACGCCCGCCACCGCGGTCGATGCGCTCATCGCCAAGGAGGTCGACGAGCTGCTCTCCTCCCCCCACTACGGCGAACGCTGGGGCCGCCACTGGCTCGACACCGCCCGCTATTCCGACACCCGCGGCCTCGCGGTCGACCAGGGCAACTCGCTCTTCGAGGACTACCGCTACGCCTACGCCTGGACTTACCGCAACTACGTCATCGACGCCTTCAACGGCGACAAGCCCTACGACCAGTTCATCGTCGAGCAGCTCGCCGCGGACCGCCTGCCTGACCTCAAGAAGGAGGATCCGCGCCTCGCGGCCCTCGGCTTCATCACCGTCGGCAAGCGCTTCGACAACAAGGACGACACGATCGACGAACGCATCGACACCACCAGCAAGGCCTTCCTGGGCCTGACCGTCTCCTGCGCCCGCTGCCATGACCATAAGTTCGACCCGATCCCGATGGCCGACTACTACTCGCTGCACGGCGTCTTCGCGTCCACCATCGAGCCGTTGCAGCGCCCGGTGATCTCCACGCCCGACTCCGTCGCCCAGCGCGCCGACTTCGAGAAGCGCCTCAAGGCGCTCCAGGAGGAGAGCGCCGCCGGCTACTACGAGTACAACCGCGAGATGCGGGCCCGCTACAACCGCGAGATGGCCGGGCGACTCGTCGCGACCACCTTCAAGCGCGGCTCGGCCGAATGGGGCGACGTGAACGAACGCTACAAGCTGGAGACCCCGCTGCCCGACTTCGAGGCCATGCGCGTCCAGATCGATTCCCCGATCACCGGTCCCTTCGCCCGCTGCGCCGCCATCCCCGTGGCCGAGTTCGCCGAGCGCGCCCCGGCCGTCATCGCCGCGGCCCTCGCCGACAAGAAACGCCCGGTCAACGCGCTGATCGCCGCCGCCCTCCGCGACCTCAAGCCCAAGACGATCGACGACGTCGCGATGGCCTACCAGAAGGTCTACAACGACTCCAAGGAGTCGATCCTGGCGCACATCGCGCGCTGCGCCAAGCCCGGCCACAGCAGCAAGGAGACCCCGGCCGCCATCGCCCAGCTCGCCAGCTACCCGTGGCCGCTGCCCGACGTCGAGGACATCCTGGACAACGAGGAGCTCATCTCGATGTTCAACTCGCGCAAGTTCTGCAACGACTGGCAGAACCGACCCATCTACGGCGGACAGAACAACCGCGCCCCGGCCCGCCACTTCCGCTTCACCCAGATCAACGAGCTGCGCCTCACCCACCCGGGCGTGCCCCGCGAAGCCATGGCCGTGACGGATGCGGAGACGCCGCGCGACAGCTACGTCTACCTCCGCGGCGACAAGAACAAGCGCGGCCCCGTGGCCCCGCGGCAGTTCCTCGACATCCTCACCGTCGGGCCGCGCAAGCCCTTCACCGAGGGCAGCGGCCGCCTGGAGCTCGCCAAGGCCATCGCCAGCAAGGAAAACCCCCTCACCGCCCGCGTCGCCATGAACCGCCTCTGGATGAAGCACTTCGGCGAAGGCTTCGTCTCCACGCCCGATGACCTCGGCAACATGTCCGAGAAGCCCACCCATCCGGAGCTCCTCGATTGGCTGGCGAGCGAGTTCACCGCGAACGGCTGGTCCCTCAAGCGCATGCATCGCCTCATCATGACGAGCTCGACCTACCGCCTGGACTCGAATCCGAACGTCAATCCGCTGGTGGTCAAGAAGGCCGCGCTCGACCCGCTGAAGGTCGACGCCGGCAACCGCCTCTTCTGGCGCGCCAACCTGCACCGCCTGGACTTCGAGGCCATCCGCGATTCGATGCTCAAGTTGACCGGCAAGCTTAGCCCGGTCGTCGGCGGCCAGCCGGCGAACATCACGGACGAGCCGTACTCCTACCGCCGCAGCATCTACGGCTACGTCGACCGCCTGCGCCTGAGCGACACGCTCTCCCAGTTCGACTACGCCGACCCCGATATGGCGAACTCCAAGCGAGGCTCCACCATCGTGCCGCAGCAGGCGCTGTTCTTCATGAACAACCCTCTGTCCGTCGAGGTGGCCCGCGCCGTCGCCGCCCGTCCCGAGGTCGCCAAGGCGATGTCCGAGGACTCGCGCATCAACGCGATGTTCCTGGCGATCTTCCAGCGCCGGGCGACCTCCAATGAGATCCGTTGGGCGAGCGACTTCCTCTCCCGGGAGCGCACGTTGGTCAATGAGGCCAAGCGCGCCGTCGCTTCCGGCAAGCCTGCGTCGGGCGCGGCGAAGGGCACGGCGAAGGGCAAGGCCACCGCCGCCAAGGAAAAGGACCCGAAGGCCCCGACCACCGTCGCCAAGGACACCACCAAGCCGGCCACCGGCGCGAAGGACAGCCCGGCCATGAAGGACGGCAACGAATCCATGATGGAGGCCAAGACCGCCGGTGGCGCCGAAGGCGTCCTGCAGAACGTCGGGGACATGGTTTCTCGCAACCCCTTGACGCCCATCGAGTTGCTGGCCCACGCCCTCCTGCTCTCCAACGAGTTCGTCTACGTGAACTGAGCCTGCGAAGGCTTCCTGACCTCGGTCGGAAAAGGCCTGGGCTCCGCGGAGCCCAGGCCTTTCTTTTTCGCTCCTAAAAGACTTCAATCTCCCGCTTGCAGTCTGTGGCGGCGGGTAGAGAATTGTACGTAGTTGATAACCCCCGTCACGGCCCCGTGGTTTTTTCCGATTCCGCGGTGCTCTTGGCGTCCCTGAACCCAGCCCACACGCCTCCTATGTCCCGGTCCTTCCTCTCCTCCCGCACCATCGCGCTCTTCGCCTTCGCGGCCCTCTCCGCGCAGGAGATGCAGGACATGTCCATGAAGGACGCCGCCGCGAAGGCCGCGCCCGTCGCCGGCGCCAAGGTCGAGGAGAAGCAGGATCCCGCGGGCCTGGAGTTCTACGAGAAGAACGTCCGCCCGATCCTCACCGACCGCTGCTACAAGTGCCACTCCGCCGCGGAGAGCAGCTCGAAGGGCGGCCTCGTCCTCGATTCCCGCGCCGCGATGCTCGCCGGCGGCGACCAAGGTCCGGCCGTCGTCCCGCGCAACGCGAAGAAGTCCCTCCTCCTCGTCTCGGTCTACCAGAACGACCCCGACCTCTCGATGCCGCCCCGCAAGGCCGGCCCTAAGCTGACCGACGACCAGATCAAGGTGCTCGAGCAGTGGATCGCCATGGGCGCGCCGGCTCCCGTCGGCTCCGGCGCGGTCAAGCTGACCGGCCTCTCCCAGAAGGCGCGCGACCACTGGGCCTTCAAGCCCGTCGTCCAGCCCGAGGTGCCCGTGGTCCGCAACCAGGCCTGGTGCCAGAACGAGCTCGACGCCTTCGTGATGCAGAAGCTCGAGCAGAACGGCCTCAAGCCGAACCCGCCGACCGACGGCGATTCGCTGCTGCGCCGCCTCACCTACGACCTGCACGGTCTGCCGCCCACGGCCGCCGAATCCGACGCCTTCGCCCGCGAGTACGACGCCGCCGTCGCCCGCGACGCCTACGCGATGCGCGCCGGCCAGCCCGCCCGCAACGCCACGCTCGTCGTCGAGCGCGCCGTCGACCGCCTGCTCGCCTCGCCCCGCTACGGCGAACGCTGGGCCCGCCACTGGCTCGACACCGCCCGCTACTCCGACACGCGCGGCAACCGCCGCGACATCGAAGGCGAACGCTTCCCGAGCGCCTGGACCTACCGCGACTACGTCATCGAGGCCCTGAACACCGACAAGCCGTACGACCAGTTCATCATCGAGCAGCTCGCGGCGGACCGCCTGCCGGACCTCGCCAAGGACGACCCGCGCCTCGCCGCGCTGGGCTTCATCACCGTCGGCAAGCGCTTCGACAACAACGACGACACGATCGACGAGCGCATCGACACCACGACCAAGGCCTTCATGGGGCTGACGGTCTCCTGCGCCCGCTGCCACGACCATAAGTTCGACCCGATCCCCGCCGCCGACTACTACTCGATGCACGGCATCTTCGCCTCGACCATCGAGCCCCTGCAGGAGCCGGTCATCCGCGGCACCCGCATCGGCAACGCCGCCGAGCGCGCCGACTACGACAAGAAGATGCGCGAGCTCGTGGAATCCAACACGCGCGGCTACTACCGCTACATCGCCGCGCAGCTGAGCATCCTGCACAAGGACTTCGCCGGCCGCGCCCTGTTCCAGATGGCCGGCCAGCGTTCCGAGAAGGGCTTCGACATCCAGAAGCAGTACAAGTTCGAGCCGGTCCGCGAGGTCGACGGCTCCATCAACATCGCGGCCAACTCGCCCATCACCGGCCCGCTCGCCCGTCTCCGTCGCCTGACCGAGGCGGAGTTCGCCACGCGCGCCCCTGAGGTCCTCGCCGCCGCGCTCGCGGACAAGAAGTCGCCGGTGAACCCGCTCGTCGCCGAAGCCTTGGCCAACCTCAAGCCCAAGACCCTCGACGAGGTCGCGCTGGCCTACCAGGCGCTCTTCCAGAAGAACCACGCGCGCATCCTCGCCCACATCGGCCTGCGCGGCAGCCCCGGCGGCGCCGGCGAGAAGGACGAGAAGGCGCTGGCTCAGCTCGCCGCCTGGCCTTGGCCGCTGCCCAACTACGAGGAGGTCGCCTCGACCCCGCTCCTGACCGTGCTGATCTCGAGCCGCAGCTTCTGCGAACCTTGGCAGTCCGCGCCCAGCTTCCGCAACGGCAACATCCCGACCAAGTACTTCCGCTTCGACGACATCAACAAGCTCGAGCTGACCCATCCGGGCGGTCCCGGCACCGCGATGGTCGTCGCCGACAGCGAGCGTCCCCGGAACACCAACGTGTACCTGCGCGGCGACCGCAACAAGCAGGGCCCCGTCGCCCCGCGCCAGTTCCTCGAGATCCTCGCCGGCCCCGACCGCCAGCCCTTCTTCGACGGCAGCGGCCGCCGCGAGCTCGCCGTCGCCATCGCCAGCCGCACCAACCCGCTGACCTCGCGCGTGCTCGTCAACCGCGTCTGGATGCACCATTTCGGCGCCGGCATCGTCTCCTCGCCCGACGACTTCGGCAACATGTCGGAGAAGCCCTCGCATCCCGAGCTCCTCGACTGGCTGTCCGCCAGCTTCGTGGACAACGGCTGGTCGATCAAGAAGCTGCACCGCAAGATCCTCACCTCGCAGACCTACCGCCAGTCCGCCAACCCGCAGCAGAACCCGCTCGTGGCCCAGAAGGGCGAGGTCGATCCGCTCAAGGTGGACGCCGGCAACAAGTTCCTCTGGCGCTCCAACCTGCGCCGCCTCGACTTCGAGAGCATCCGCGACGCCATGATCATGCTCACCGGCAAGATGGACCTCTCCGTCGGCGGCCGGCCGGTCAACATCACCGAGGAGCCGATCAGCTACCGCCGCAGCATCTACGGCTACATCGACCGCGACCGCCTCAGCGACCTCCAGTCGCAGTTCGACTTCGCCGATCCGATGATGGCTAACTCGCGCCGCAACTCCACCATCGTGCCGCAGCAGGCGCTGTTCTTCATGAACAACCCGCTGTCCGTCGAGGTGGCCCGCGCCACCGCCGCCCGTCCCGAGTTCCTCAGCGCCTCGAGCGACGAAGGCCGCATCGCCGTCCTCTACCGCGTGATGTTCCAGCGCGTCCCGAAGCCCGAGGAGGTCCGCATCGCCAAGGACTTCGTCAAGAAGGTAGCCGGCTACATCGACGAGCCGGTCGCGCAGGCGAAGCCGAAGGTTCCGACGACCACCCCCAAGGTGACCAAGGAGGAGGCCCGCGCCATGATGAACAAGCCGCTCGTGCCTTCCACCCCGCCGCCGGGCCAGGCTCCGACCAAGGGCGCCACGACCATCGCGGGCGGGGTCATCGTCAACGTGGGCGAGAAAATCTCCCGCAAACAGCCCGTTTCCCCTTGGGAGATGCTGGCCCAGGCGATGATCTGCTCCAACGAATTCGTTTACCTCGACTAACCTCAGCCACCCTCCACACTCTAACCACACAAGACCACCCCCATGGAAATCCAGAACTGCAACAACAGCCTGCCGACGCCCACCTCCCGCCGTGACTTCCTCCGCCAGACGGGGATGAGCATGGGCACCATCGCGTTCGGCACGATGGTCGCCGACTACATGGTCAACCCGGCCAAGGCTGAGATCAGCGCGACGCTCAAGCCGCGCCAGGCTCCGCTGCCGGCCAAGGCCAAGCACGTCATCCACATCTTCGCGGGCGGCGCTCCGTCGCACCTCGACACCTTCGACTACAAGCCCGGCATGAAGGCCTACGCCGAGAAGTCCCAGGGCGGCGGCGGCGGCGTCCTCTTCCCCACTCCCTTTGAGTTCAAGAAGTCCGGCAAGTCCGGCCTCGAGATCTCCGAGATCTTCCCGAAGCTCCAGGAGCAGGCCGACGAGATGTGCGTGATCCGCTCGCTGCACTCCGACCTCCCTGCCCACGGCCCGGCCGCCAAGCTCATGCACACCGGCTCGGCGATCCTCACCAAGCCTTGCCTGGGTTCCTGGGTCCTCTACGGCCTCGGCACCGAAAGCCAGGACCTGCCTGGTTTCGTCAGCCTCGGCGGCGGCGCCGAAGGTCGCCAGTCCGCGTTCCTCCCCAGCATCTTCCAGGGCGCGAAGACCTCCTTCCGTCCCGGCGCTCCTTCCAACAAGGTGATCGCGAACCTCCAGAGCGAGTTCACGACCGAGGAAGCCCAGCGCAAGCAGCTCGACCTCGTGCACCAGCTCAACGAGCGCCACATGCAGACCGTCCAGAAGGACGAGCAGCTTGAGGCCCGCATCGAGTCCTTCGAGCTCGCCTTCCGCATGCAGACCGCGGCCACCGACGCCTTCGACATCTCCAAGGAGTCCCAGAAGACCCGCGACATGTACGGCAAGAGCGACCTCGGCGCCAAGCTCCTCTGCGCCCGCCGCCTCGTCGAGCGCGGCGTCCGCTTCGTCCAGGTCGACGCCGGCGGCTGGGACCACCACACGAACATCTTCACCTCGGCCACCCGCACCGGCGCGGCCATCGACACGCCGGCCGCGGCGCTCATCGCCGACCTCAAGCAGCGCGGTCTCCTCGACCAGACGCTCATCATCTGGGGCGGAGAGTTCGGCCGCACCCCGACCACCGCGGGCCGCGTCAACCAGAACTCCGGCCGCGACCACCATTCCAAGGCCTTCTGCTGCTGGATGGCGGGTGGCGGCGTCAAGGGCGGCATGCACTACGGCGAGACCGACGAGATCGGCAGCCAGGTGGCCGCGGACGGCGTCGACATTCATGACCTGCACGCGACGATCCTCCGCCTCCTCGGCTTCGATCACACCAAGCTCACCTACCGCTACAACGGCCGCGACTTCCGCCTGACCGACAACTTCGGCAAGGTGGTCAACAAGGTCATCGCCTAAGCGGACCTGTTCCGGATGAAGGGCGGCTCCCGCGAGGGGGTCGCCCTTTTTCGTGCCGGCTTGCCCCGCGGCGTGTTTGTGTCATTCTACAATCAAAGACCATGCCCAAGAGCTTCCTGGCCCTCTGCTTCGCCTCCCTGGCCGCCGTCGTGCTGGTCGCCTGGCCGTCCCGCCCGCCCGAACGTCGTGCGGCCGCCGCTCCGGCCCGCGCGCCCGGCCCGGCTCCGGCGCCCGCCCTCGTGGCCGGAGGGGCGACGGCGATCGGACTGCCGTCCGCGGCGCCTGCCGGGACCGCGGGCCTTCCGTCCTCCGGCGGCCAGGTCGGCGTGGATGCGTTCGGCAACCGCGTGGTGAGGCTGGACAACGGCGTCGTGGCCACCACGACCAAGGATCCCTTCGGCGGCTCGACGACGCGCTACAGCGACGGGGTCGTCGCCACGACCCGGACGGATCCGTTCGGTGGCGCGACCACCACCTACTCCAACGGCGTGACGGCGACTTCGCGTCGCGACGCGTTCGGGAACGTCGACACGACGTACAGCGACGGCACGCGCGCCACGACGCGGACCGACCCCTTCGGCAACCAGGTCACGACCTACGCCGACGGCCGCACGGAGACGCTCCGGCCGGACCCCTTCGCGCCGCGCGCGAAGGACGCCCGCAAATGACGGGTTTTGGCCGCATCGGCCGCTTGCCACGGCCGGTCGACTCGGCAGGCTGACCTCACTTCCCCCCCATGACTCCTACCCTTAACCGCTGGGCGGCCATCGCCGCCCTCGTCCTCGCGGCGCCGCTCCTCTCGGCCGCCGAAGCCTTCACGTCCGGTCCCGGTTGGCTCGACTTCCCCGGCGGCAAGGGTCCGGGCGCCGGCAAGACCGTCGTCCTTCTCGCGGGCGACGAGGAATACCGCTCCGAGGAATCGATGCCGATGCTCGCGCGCATCCTCGCCGAGCGCCATGGTTTCCATGCGGTCGTGCTCTTCTCGCACGACGACGGCGTGATCAACCCGAACAACCAGGCGTCCTTGGGCAAGCCCGAGGCCCTCGACGGCGCCGACGCCCTCGTCCTCGGCCTGCGCTTCCGCAAATGGAACGAAGCCGCGCTCGCGAAGTTCGACGCCGCCGTGAAGCGCGGCGTGCCGATCGTCGCCACGCGCACCAGCACGCACGCCTTCGCGGGCATCCCGAAGGAGAGCGCTTTCGCCGCGTACAACTTCAACGCCAAGGGCGGCTTCGGGAAGAACGTCCTCGGCGAGACCTGGGTCAGCCACTGGGGCAACCACAAGTTCGAGGCCACCCGCACGGCCGTCGAGCCCGGCGCCGAGAAGTCCCCGCTGCTCAACGGCGTGGGCGTGGTCTTCGGCGACACCGACGTCTACGAGGCCTATCCGCCCGCCGACGCCAAGGTGCTGTTCCGCGGCGTCGTCCTCAAGGACATGGACCCCAAGAGCCCGCCCAGCGAGCGCCGCAAGAAGCGTTCCACCGACAAGCAGGAGCAGGGTGTGAACGAGCCCGCGATGGCCGTGGCCTGGACCCGCGAGATCAAGAACGACGCCGGCAAGGTGAACCGCATCCTCACGACCACGATGGCTTCCGCCAGCGACCTGAAGGACGAATCGCTCCGCCGCCTGCTCGTCAACGGAGTCTTCTGGGGTCTGCAGCTGGAAGTCCCGGCTTCCGCCGACGTGACTCCGCTGGTCGAGTGGAAGCCCAGCAAGTACTCCTTCAACCTCTACCACAAGGGCCTCAAGTCGGCCGACTTCGCGGGCGTGCTGCCTGAGCCCGCCGTCGCTCCGGCCCCCGCGCCGGCCAAGAAGCCCGCCGGCGCCAAGTAAGCGCCGGTCGGCTGGCGGTGGCGAAGGCGTCCCGGCAGGGACGCCTTCTTCGTCTTCAGATCCGGATCCCGCGGCGCGACAGCAGCCGCACCAGCGCGTCGTTGTTGATCACGTGGGCGCCTTGGCGTTGGCAGGCGTCGCGCACCTCGGCGTCGTCCGACACGATGAACCACGGCGCGTCGACCGTCTTGTCCTTGGCGACGAGGTCCATCAGGTCGTGGTCGGCCTTCGCGCCGGCGCGGCTCGTCAGCATCCGGACGCGCGCGTTCGCGATCTTGGGCGCCGCGGTCTGTCCGTCGAAGCAGGCCCAGAGGTGCAGGCCGGTGCCGTCGTCCGCCAGCTTCTCCAGCAGGCCGATGAGGCGCTGCCGGGCGGCGAGGTCCACGATGAAGCGGGCTTCCCCTTGGGGGTTCTTCTTCGAGGGCAGCTTGAGCCCGAGGAACGCCTGCTGCAGGCACGTGAAGTTGTTGGCGTCGAGGCCGAGGCGGGCCTTCTCCCCGACCGCGAGGGCGCGTTCCAGGAGCGCCAGCGGGCCGACCTGCTTCTGTTCGTGGTAGAGGCCGTCGGCGAGGTAGGAGCGGCGTTCGTGCAGCTTGCGTCGGCAGAGGTCGGCGTGGCGGGAGTCGAGGAGGCCGGCCTGTTCCGAGGAGAGGCAGGCGGCTTCGATCGCCTTCAGCTCGTGCATCTCCGCGGCGTTGATGCGCGCGAAGAGGCGGCTGAGGGTCGGGTCGCTCGGGCCATCCCGTCCGTCGAGCGTGTGCCGGACCTTGTCGATGTGCTCGGAGATCCGCTGCTGGAGCTCCACGAAGGCGGGGGTGGGTTTGCCCGCCTTGCCTTGGTAGCCCAGGATCAGCTTCCGCATCTCCTCCATCTGGGGCAACGCCTGCCGCAGCTCGTGCTCCTTGGCGAGGAAGGGGTCGGCGTCGCGCTGCACCTTGCGGGCCTTCTCGATCTCGTCCGTGGTCAGCTCGCGGATCCGGGCGACCTCCTCCGCCGCCGCGCGCAGGCGGCGGGCGTCGGCGAACCACGGCCGCAGCTCCTCGGACAGCAGTTCCTCCGCGATCTCCCGCGCGCGCCGCGCGACCTGTTCGCGGCCTTGGTCCACCTCGCCCTTGAGGCGGGCGTTGTCCTGCTCGAGCGCCGCCGCCTTGGCCTGGGCGGCGAGCAGGGCGGCCTCGAGCGCGGCCTTGGCCTCCGCGTGGGCGGCGCGTTCCTCGGTGAGTTCCGCGTTGAGGGCGGCGATCCGTTTCGCGAACCCTTCGGCCTCGTTCGCGTGGTGGCGGCGTTCGGCGTTGAGCTCGCGCTCGCGGGCGCCGAGGACGCGGTCGAGCTCGTCCTTCAGCTTCTGCGAGGAACGGTCCTCCTGGGCCTTGTCGGCCTCGTCCTCGGGCGCCGCGGCGGTTTTCGCGCCGACCTTGACGAGCAGGTCCTGGAGCGTCCGTCGGTCGGGCGAGGTCTCGGTGGCCTTGCCGGCCTGGGCGCATTCCGTGAAGGCTTCGGGCGGCAGGGCATCCTCCTTCTTCTCGGCCGCGGCGTTGCGGATCAGGCAGATCAGCGCGACGCGCGGGCCGCCGAGGACGGCGATGGTCTCCTTGAGGTTGGCGAGCAGCTTGTCCTTGGGCGCCGCCGTGGACAGTCCGGCCCAGGGCAGGTGCGCGACGACGTCGGCGGCGTCCTGCGCGAGCGCTTCGCCGCGCGCCTGCATGAGGCGCCTGGCGTTCTTGAGGAACTTGTCCTTGTGCCGCCAGCCGCCTTCGCAGCGGTTCGCGAAGGCGAGGAGGTGGCGTTCGGGGACCAGGGGCAGGTCGGCGACGAGCTGTTCGGTCAGGGTCTTGCGCGCGGTCGCCAGCAGTTCCTTCTTGTAGGCGTATTGTCCCATGCCCCTAGGTTGCCCGTCTGCCAGAGGTCGGCAAGCGCCGCCCGGCGACCCCAGGGGTTTTCCTCCCCCGCAAGGGTCAGAGCAGGGTGTTGTCGATCAGCCGGGTCGAGCCCAGCTGGCAGGCGATGGCCACGGCGCAGCGCCCCGGGGCGATCCGGTCGACCGGAGCCATCGTCTCGGCGTCCACGATCCCCACGTACTGCACCCGGAGGGCCGGTTCGCCGGCCAAGCGCGCCGCGACCGCCGCGCGGACCCGGGCGGCGTCGGCTTCTCCGTCGGCGACCAGTCCGCGGGCGACCGCCAAGGCGGCAGGGATGGCCGTCGCGCGCAGGAGGTCTTCCGGGGAAAGGTAGCGGTTGCGGGAACTCATCGCCACGCCGTTGGGTTCGCGGACGGTCTCGTGCGCGACGATCCGGACCGGGAAATGCAGGTCGCGGACCATGCGGCGGATGACCGCCAGCTGCTGGAGGTCCTTCTGGCCGAAGACGGCGACGTCGGCCTGCACGGCGTTGAAGAGCATCGCGACCACCGTGGCGACGCCGCGGAAGTGTCCGGGGCGGAACTCGCCGCAGAGGCCGGCCGAGACGCCTTCCACCTCCACCCAGGTCGATGCGCCGGCAGGGTAGAAGTCGGCCGGGGTCGGGGCGAAGACGAGGTCGGCGCCGGCGGCGGCGCAGGCCGCGCGGTCCGCCTCGAACGTGCGGGGGTAGCGGGAGAAGTCCTCGTTGGGGCCGAACTGCGTCGGGTTCACGAAGATGGAGACGACGGTGAAGGTCGCCTCCTGGCGGGAGCGGGCGACCAAGGCGAGGTGGCCGGCGTGCAGGCAACCCATGGTCGGGACGAACCCGATGGTGCGCCCGGCGGCCCGGGCTTGGGCCACGGCGGCGCGGAGTTCCGGGATGGTGTGCGCGACCTGCATCCCCGGCACGCTAGGAGCGCGGACCTCAGGCGCAAGGCGCAGTTGTTTCCTTCCGTCAGCTCCTCCGCCCAAGGTCGCATTAATACCACCTGCCGCGGTTTTTTGGCCCCCGGACGAAATACCCTCTTGGCAGTCGTCCGCCGAATCCCAAAGTCGGAAATCGCTCAATAAACGCCATGTCGCACTTCCCTAACGTTCCGGTCATTCAGTTCGAAGGACCGAAGTCCAAGAATCCTTTCGCCTTCAAGCACTACAACCCCGACGAAAAGGTCGGCGGCCAGAAGATGAAGGACCACATGCGTTTCGCCGCCGCCTACTGGCACGTGATGCGCAACGGCCTCTCCGACCCGTTCGGCGGCCCGACGGCCCTCATGCCTTGGGACGACGGCTCCGAGTCCCTCGACAACGCGCTGCGCCGCGTGCCGGTGTTCTTCGAGTTCCTGGAGAAGTGCCAGATCGACTTCTACTGCTTCCATGACCGCGACATCGCCCCGGAAGGCGCGACGCTGACCGAGACGCACGCGAACCTCGCCCGCGTCACCAAGGAGCTGAAGGGCTACCAGAAGGCCACGGGCAAGAAGCTCCTCTGGGGCACGGCCTGCCTCTTCTCGCACCCGCGCTACGCGCAGGGCGCGGGCACCTCGCCCAACGCCGACGTGTTCGCGTACGGCGCCAGCCAGGTCCGCCACGCGCTCGAGGCCACCAAGGCCCTCGGCGGCGAAGGCTACGTCTTCTGGGGCGGCCGCGAAGGCTACGCCACGCTGCTCAACACGAACATGAAGCGCGAGCTCGACCACCTCGCCGCGCTCCTGCACCTCGCCGTCGACCACGCGAAGAAGATCGGCTTCAAGGGCCAGTTCTACATCGAGCCCAAGCCCCGCGAACCCTCGACCCACCAGTACGACTCCGATTCCGCGGCCTGCCTGAACTTCCTCCGCGAATACGGCCTGCTCAAGCACTTCAAGCTGAACATCGAGACCAACCACGCCACGCTCGCCGGCCACACGATGGAGCACGAGCTCGAGGTCGCCATCGGCGCCGGCGCGCTCGGCTCGATCGACGCCAACCGCGGCGACACGCTCCTCGGCTGGGACACCGACCAGTTCCCGACGGACCTCTACCTCACGACCAACATCATGCTGCGCGTCCTCAAGATGGGCGGCTTCACCACGGGCGGCCTCAACTTCGACGCCAAGCGTCGCCGCGAGTCGCACGAGCCGGTCGACCTCTTCCACGCCCACATCGGCGGCATGGACGCCTTCGCCCGCGGCCTCAAGATCGCCCATGCGATCATCAAGGACGGCAAGATGGACAAGTTCGTCGAGAAGCGTTACGCTTCCTGGGACTCCGGCATCGGCAAGAAGGTCGAGTCCGGTAAGGTCACCCTCGCCCAGCTCGACGCCTACGCGCAGGGCATCCAGGCTCCGCGCCTCGCATCCGGCCGCCAGGAGCTGCTCGAGAACCTCATCAACGAGTACATCCGCTAAGCCCATATGGCGATCGTCCTCGGTCTGGACCTGTCCACGCAGAGCGCCACGGCGCTCGTGCTCGACACGCAAGCCGGCAAGACCTTGGCCCGCGCACGCGCGGGTTTCGGTCCCGACTTCCCGGGCCGGGGACATCCCGAGGGCTTCCTGCCCGGCGGGCAGGGCGGGGTGGTGCATGCGGACCCGTTGCTCTGGCTTGACGGCCTCGAGCTGGCGCTCGACCGCTTGGCGAAGCTGACCGACCTGTCGAAGGTCGACGCCGTCTCGGTGTCCGGCCAGCAGCATGGCAGCGTCTACCTCGCCGACGGTTACCTCGCGGCCTTGGCCGATGGCGACCGTGCGAAGGCGTTGTCCGCCAAGTTCAAGCCGGTGCTGTCGCGCGCGACCTCGCCGATCTGGATGGACTCCTCGACGACCGCGGAGTGCGCCGAGATCGCCGCCGCGCTCGGCGGCGACCAGGCCGTCTGCGACCTCACCGGCAGCGTGGCCACGCCGCGTTTCACCGGCCCGCAGATCCGCCGTTTCTTCAAGACCGACGCCGCGGGCTGGGCGCGCACGCGCCGCATCCATCTGGTCTCTTCGTTCTTCGCCTCGGTGCTCGCGGGCAAGGACGCCGCGATCGATACCGGCGACGGAGCCGGGATGAACCTGATGGACATCCGTAAGGGTGATTGGGCGCCGGCCGCCTTGGCCGCGACCGCTCCGGGCCTGGTGGACAAGCTTCCGCCGGTGCGTCCGGGGGCGACGGTCGCCGGGGCCATCTCCGCCTATTTCGTCAACCGCCACGGCTTCTCGCCGAAGTGCCAGGTCGTCATCGGCACCGGCGACAACCCTTCCAGCCTCGTCGGCATGGGCGCCTCGAAGCCCGGTAAGGTCGTCATCAGCCTCGGCACGAGCGACACGCTCTTCGCCGCGATCGAAGGCATCCGCACCGACGGCGCGGGCCTCGGCCACGCCTTCGGCAATCCCCTCGGCGGCAGCATGAGCCTGATCTGCGTCCGCAACGGTTCGCTCGCCCGCGAGGCCATCCGCCGCGAGTGCGGGTTGGCCGATTGGACGGCGTTCGCCGCCGCCGTCGTCGCCGCGCCCGCCGCCCGCGCCGCGGTCCTGCCGATGGAAGAGACCGAGATCACACCGCGCCGCCCCGCCGGTCGCATCCCGTTCGGGGCGCCCGCGTCCGCTGCGACCTTGCCGCGCGCCGCCGTCGAAGGCCAGGCGCTCAGCCTGCGCCTGCACAGCCGCTGGGTCGGCACGCCGACCACGCAGCTGCTGCTCACCGGCGGCGCTTCCGAGAACCCCGCCGTGGCCCAGATCTTCGCCGATGTCTTCGGTGCCCCCGTGCTGCGCTTGGCTGTTTCCGATTCCGCCGCCCTCGGTGCCGCGTTGCGCGCCGCCCATGCCGCCTGTGGGGCCAAAATGGCCGATTTGGAGGCCGTTTTCTGCGCCCCGGCTCCTGGGATTGTCGCGCCTGAAGCCAGCCTGCGGCCGGCCTACGACGCTTTGGAGGCGGAACTCGCCAAGGCTTTGGTCAAGTAGGCCTTTTGAGCGGTTTCCCGCATTGACCGCTTGAACAAAACGGGGGGATGGGCTGACTAATAGGTCCCCAATCCCTCCGCCATGTCCCAACGCCCCGTCACCCTCTTCACCGGCCAGTGGGCCGACCTCCCGATCGCCGAACTCCTGCCCAAGGTCAAAGCCATGGGCTACGAAGGCGTCGAACTCGCCTGCTGGGGCGATCACTTCGACGTCACCCGCGCCGTGAAGGAGAAGGGCTACGTCGAGTCCCTCTGGGCCCTCTTGGCCGAGCACGACCTCGGCTGCTGGGCGATCTCCGCGCACCTCGTCGGTCAGGCCACCTGCGACAACATCGACGAGCGCCACCAGAGCATCCTGCCCGCCCACGTGTGGGGCGACGGCAAGCCGGAAGGCGTCCGCCAGCGCGCCGCCAAGGAGATGGCGCTGACCGCCGAAGCGGCCCGCAGGTTCTTCGACGCCGGCAAGTCCTACATGGCCAAGAAGCCGAAGGGTTCGGGCAAGGTCGTCGTCAACGGCTTCACCGGTTCGTCCATCTGGCACGCGCTCTACGCCTTCCCGCCCACCAACCAGGCCTTCCTCCAGAAGGGCTACGATGACTTCGCCAAGCGCTGGAAGCCCATCCTCGAGGCCTTCGAGAAGCACAACGTCTTCTTCGCCCTCGAAGTGCACCCGACCGAGATCGCCTTCGACATCGCCTCCGCGCAGCGCGCCCTCGAGGCCGTCGGCCACCACAAGCGCTTCGGCTTCAACTACGACCCCAGCCACCTCGGCTACCAGGGCGTCGACTACGTGAAGTTCATCCGCACCTTCGGCAAGCAGATCCACCACGCCCACATGAAGGACGTCTGGTGGGGCCACGGCGACGGCACCGTCGGCGTGTTCGGCGGCCACACCGATTTCTGCGACGCCCGTCGCGCCTGGGACTTCCGCTCCGTCGGCCGCGGCGACATCCGCTTCGAGGACGTCATCGTCGCCCTGAACGACATCGGCTACGCCGGCCCGCTCTCCGTCGAGTGGGAGGACGGCCGCATGGACCGCTTCCATGGCGCCGCCGAGTCCTGCGCCTTCGTCAAGAAGCTCGCCTTCCCGACCAACAAGGTCGCCTTCGACGCCGCCTTCGACAAGGCCAAGCAGAAGGCCAAGAAGTAACCTCTCCGACCCTCACCACACACCGACATGGCAACCAAAGTAGGCATCATCGGAGCGGGCGGCATGCTCCAGTACCACGCCGCCGGCTTCAAGCAGGCCGGCGCCGAGATCGTCGCGATCGCGGATGCGGCCCCGGGCGCGGCCCGCAAGGCGGCCGACAAGTGGGGCGCCAAGCACGCCTATGAGTCCGTCGACGCGATGCTCGCCGAGTGCAAGGAGCTCGACGCCGTCAGCATCATCGTCCCCAACAAGTTCCACGCCCCGTTGGCCATCCAGTGCCTCAACGCCGGCAAGCACGTCTTCTGCGAGAAGCCCCCGGCGCTCAGCTCGGCCGAGGTGCATGGCATCATCGCCGCGTCGCAGAAGTCCGGCAGGAAGGTGATGTTCAACTTCAACAACCGCGCGCGCCCCGAGTCGCAGGCGATGATGAAGTACGTCGCCGCCGGCCAGGTCGGGAAGATCAACTCCGCGCAGGCGAAGTGGATCCGCCGCACCGGCATCCCGGGCTTCGGCGGTTGGTTCACGACCAAGGAGCTTTCCGGCGGCGGTCCGCTCATCGACCTCCTCCACATGGTCGACCTCGCGATGTATTTCATGGGCTACCCTGAGCCGGCGCACGTCCTCGGCCAGACCTTCAACGACTTCATCGAAGACAAGTCCTTCAAGGGCCCTTGGGGCATCCCCGACCGCGTCGGCGGCGTCACCGACGTCGAGAACGCCGCCCACGGCTTCGTGACCTTCAAGACCGGCCAGGTCCTCACGCTCCAGGTCTCCTGGGCCGAGATGGTCAAGCGCGAGGAGGTCTCGGTCGTCTTCCAGGGCACCAAGGCCGGCGGCAAGGTCGAGCGCCTCTTCGGCATCGACGGCCTCGACAACACCGCGATCGACGCCTGCGAGCTCTACGTGCAGGAGAACGGCCACAGCGTGAACCGCTCCATCGTCACCCCGGTCTGCGAGGACATGGGCCGCATCGCCAGCGCCGCCAACTTCATCGACGCGATCGAAGGCAAGGCCGCCCCGCTCAACACGCCGGAACAGGCCCTGCGCCTCATGCAGGTCATCGACGCGATCTACGCCTCGGCCAAGACCGGCAAACCCGTCTCCATCTAAGCACCATGGCTTCACTCAATCGCAAGCTCCGCATGGGCATGGTCGGTGGCGGCCGCGGCGCCTTCATCGGCGGCGTGCACCGCATGGCCGCGGCCCTCGACGGCCAGATCGAGCTCGTCGCCGGCGCGTTCTCGTCGGACCCCGAGAAGTCCCGCCTCTCCGGCGAGGACCTTTTCCTCCAGCCCGACCGCGTCTACGCCTCCTACCAGGAGATGGCGAAGGCCGAGGCCAAGCGCCCCGACCGCATCGACTTCGTGTCGATCGTCGCGCGCAACGACATGCACTACCCGGTGGCCAAGGCCTTCCTCGAGGCCGGCATCCACGTCGTCTGCGAGAAGCCGCTGGCCTATTCGCTGGCCGAGGCCAAGCAGCTGCGCGCGCTCGCCAAGAAGAGCGGCCTCATCTTCGCGCTGACCCACAACTACACCGGCTACCCGATGGTCAAGGAAGCCCGGGCGATGGTCCGGGACGGTAAGCTCGGCAAGATCAACAAGGTCGTCGTCGAGTACCCGCAGGGCTACGCGATCACCGCGCTCAAGTCCAAGAAGGACACCAAGATCTCCAACTGGCGCATGGACCCGACCCTCTCGGGCCTCTCGAACTGCGTCGGCGACATCGGCACGCACGCGGAGAACCTCGCGCAGTACATCACCGGTCTGGAGCTCGCCGAGGTCGCCGCCGACCTCAGCACCTACATCCCCGGCCGTCCGCTGGACGACGACGCCAACATGCTGCTCCGCTACAAGGGCGGCGCGAAGGGCATCCTGCATTCCTCGCAGATCTCCACCGGCGACGAGAACAACCTCAACATCCGGGTCTACGGCACGCTGGCCTCGCTCGAATGGCACCAGGAGCACCCGAACGAGCTCGTCGTGAAGTTCGCCGAAGCCCCGCGCCAGGTCTGGCGCCGCGGCAACTCGTACAACGGCGCCGAGGCGAAGAAGTACACCCGCACGCCGTTCGGCCATCCGGAAGCCTTCATCGAGGCCTTCGCGAACATCTACCGGTCCGTCACCGAGGCCGTCCGCGACCGCCTCGCCGGCCGCAAGGCCCCGAAGGGCGGCTACGACTTCCCGACGATCGACGACGGCGTCACCGGCATGGCCTTCGTGGCCGCCGCGGTGAAGTCCTCGAAGGCCAACGCCCGCTGGACCAAGCTCGACGCCTGAGGCGCGCGTCAGGCGCCCACGAAGGCCCCGGGTTCCGGGGCCTTCTTATTTGTTGAGGGTGGCGATGGCCGAGTTCAGGGCGGTCGCGAAGAGG
Source organism: Opitutia bacterium (assembly GCA_947453335.1). Lineage (GTDB taxonomy): Bacteria > Verrucomicrobiota > Verrucomicrobiia > Opitutales > UBA953 > UBA953. Next base: position 382,075 of record CANGFP010000001.1, read on the forward strand.
AGCCAGGCCAGGTGCGGGAACTGCAGGAAGGCGGCGAGGCGGTCTTGACGCCAGAGGTAGCGGATGAAGACGCCGAGCGCGCCGACGTAGAAGTAGATGACCCAGAGGGAGAGGTCGGGACGGTGCAGGGCGAAGAACACCGGCGACCAGGCCGCGTTGAGCAGGAGCATGAGGCCGAACGCGACCTTGGTCTTCAGCGCGTCCGCATGCGTTGAGCGCCAGACGCGCCACATCGAGACGGCCATGAGCACGTAGAGCGTCGTCCACGCCGGGCCGAAGATCCAGTTGGGCGGGTTGAAGGAGGGCTTGTTCAGGTGGGCGTACCAGGCCGGGATCTCCGACCGCGTGGCGGCCGCTCCGAGGCCCCCGATGGCCAAGGTCAGGATGAGCAAGCCGACCAGGATGGGCCAAGGACCGCGCGGGGCAGGGGATTCCATGCCCTCAGGATGGTCCGGGAAGGGGACGGCGCAAGGCCGACGGCGATGACCGCTTGCCATCGGCCGCATTCCCCCTCTTTTTCGAGGCCACCTCGCCATGTCCGACCCTTACATCCAGCAGCTCTTCGCCGAACGCATCGGCGGCGTCAATTACGGCAAGTCCACCGCGATCTACAAGTTCGAGAAGATCAAGCGCGCCAAGGCCGCCGCCAAAAAGGCTAAGCCGGACGTCGCCCTGATCGACCTCGGCGTCGGCGAGCCCGACGAGATGGCGTTCCCGCAGGTCGTGAAGGCACTGCAGACCGAAGCCGCGAAGCCCGAGAACCGCGGCTACGCCGACAACGGCGGCGCGGACTTCAAGCAGGCCGCGGCGCGCTACATGAAGAACCTCTTCGGCGTGACCGTCGATCCCGACACCGAGGTCCTCCACTCGATCGGCTCCAAGGCCGCCCTTTCGATCCTCCCGGCCTGCTTCATCAACCCCGGAGACTACGTCCTGATGACCGTCCCGGGCTACCCGGTCTTCGGCACGCACGCCAAGTACTACGGCGGCCTCGTCCACAACCTGAAGCTCACGGCCGAGAACAACTTCCTGCCCGACCTTAAGTCCATCCCCGCCGACATCCTGGCCAAGGCCAAGGTCCTTGTCCTCAACTACCCGAACAATCCGACCGGCGCCTGCGCCACGCGCAAGTTCTTCGAGGAAGTCGTCGCCTTCGCCAAGCAGCACAACCTCGTCGTCATCCAGGACGCCGCCTACGGTTCACTCCACTTCGGCGCCGAACAGGTCTCCATCCTGCAGGTCCCGGGCGCGAAGGACGTCGCCATCGAGCTGCACTCGCTCTCGAAGAGCCACAACATGACCGGCTGGCGCATCGGCTTCGTCGCGGGCAACGCGCTCATCGTCCGCGCCTACGGCGACGTGAAGGACAACTCCGACTCCGGCCAGTTCCTCGGCATCCAGAAGGCCGGCGTGGCCGGTCTCGACGATGCCTCGATCCCGAAGGCCATCGCGGCCAAGTACTCTCGCCGCATGGACAAGCTCGTCGGCGTCCTCGCCAAGCTCGGCTTCCAGGTCCGCAAGCCCGGCGCCGGTTTCTTCCTCTACATGCCCGCCCCGAAGTCCGCCACCGGCCCGTCCGGCACCGTGAGCTTCGACTCCGGCGAGGCCTTCTCGCAGTGGATGATCACCGAGCACCTCATCTCCACCGTGCCCTGGGACGACTGCGGCTCGTTCGTCCGTTTCTCCGTGACGTTCGTCTCGGACAAGGGCGAGGCCGGTGAAGCCGAGGTCATCGCCGAGGTGGAACGCCGCCTTTCGGCTTGGAAATTCGCCTTCTAAGCCCGTTTTGGACCCCTTCCTTGTCGGATTGACAGGGGAGGGGGTCTTTGGTCACCTTCGACCCCTAGTCAATTTGGCCGGATAGCTCAGTTGGTAGAGCAGACGCCTGAAGAGCGTCGTGTCGTTGGTTCGATTCCGACTCCGGCCACCACTTCAAACCGGCCCGCTTGAGTTCCTCAGGCGGGCCGGACCTTTGGTTGGGGGAACTTGCGCCCGACCGCGCGCAGGCCCAGATTGGCCGCATGCCCCGACGATGTCTCCTGCTCGGCTTGCTTGCCTGGTTGCCGCTCGCGGCCTGCTCGGCTGAGCCGGCCAATGCGCGCGTCGACATGGCCGACCCCAAGGCCTTCCATGACATCCAGTCGGCGGTGAACGCCGTGCCTCCCGTCCAGGGCCGCGCCTCCCGGTGGGTCATCGACGTGGCTCCCGGCGTGTATGCGGAGCGCGTGCGCATCCCGCGCGAGGCCGGCCCCATCCTCCTGCGCGGAGCCGGTGCCGAACGGACGAAGGTCGTGGTCGAGCGCAACGCCAACGACCTCGACCCGTCTGGGAAACCTGTCGGTACCTTCGAGTCCGGCGTCTTCCGTGTCGATGCTGACTCCTTCGAGGCGCAAGGCCTGACCATCGAGAACGCCTCCAGGAAGGTCGGGCAAGCCGTCGCTGTGCGGCTTGACGGCGACCGCATCGTCTTCCGCCAATGCGCCGTGCTGGGCCGGCAGGACACGCTGCTCGTCAACAAAGGCCGGCATTACTTCGAGCGCTGCGCGATCGCGGGGACGGTGGATTTCGTCTTCGGAGCCGCGACGGCCTATTTCGACCGCTGCGACATCCGCATCCTCGGCAAAGGGTATGTCGCGGCCCCGTCGACGCCGCTGGAACAGCCTTTCGGATTGGTCTTCGTGGATTGCGATGTCGGCCTGCAAGCCGAGCACGGGGTGCAGGCCTATCTGGCGCGGCCGTGGAGGGAGCATGGCGCCGCGCTCTTCCTGCGTTGCCGCCTGGGGGCCTGCGTCCGCAAGGAAGGCTGGGATAATTGGCGCAACCCGGAGCGGGAAAAGACCGCGCGATTCCAGGAGGCGGAGTCGACCGGCCCGGGTGCGGAACAGGCCGCCCGGGTCAAATGGGCCAAGCCTCTCGCCGCCGCCGGGGGCATCGCCCCCGCCAAGGTCTTGGGCGGAACCGATGCCTGGGATCCCGTGACGCGCTAGCCTAGCGGTTGAAGAGCAGGCGCATCAGCGAGAACCGTTCGCCATGCGCGAGCTCCGCCGGGGGCGCGGCGTCCACGCCGGACTCCACGAGCGTGATGGCCTTCTCCTCTTCGCGGACCTTGTCGCCCTTGATGGTCTTCTCGGTCCACTTGGCCTGGACCACGCCGAAGGGCGTCGACTCGTCGCGCCAGACCGTGCCGCGGAGGATGATCGTCTGTTTCTTCACGAACGGCGGGTCGATGATGGTGTACGATTCCATCTTCAGTCGGAGGCAACGGAAGGTCCGCGCCCCCAAGGCCAAGCTCTCGGCCTCCGCCGTCTCCGCCGCGAGCGTGTTGGTCGTGCGGTAGCCGGCCTTGCTTGCGAGCGAGGCGACATCTTCAGGCAGCATGTGCCAAGGCCCCTTCACGGGTTCCGAGAAGAGGATCTCCGCCGCCGACTCGAGCAGCTTGTTCGCGCCGGCGCGGTCGAGGTCCTTGGGGACGAGGAAACGCAGCGGCGCCTTGTGGCTGGAGCCCAGCCAAGCGACTGGCTCCACGCTCAGCCAGACATGGGGCTTGTCGCCGACCTTGCCGCCGTCGCGCACGGACAGCTTGATGCGCGTGGCTTCGGCGTCGGGTTCCGGCGCGGTCTTCCGGATGTCGTAGGTCGCCCAAGCGCCGGGTGCGGGCAGTTTTTCCGCGAAGATGTTCCATTGGGCATGGGCGCAGGCCGAGCCGCAGAGCAGGGCGAGGAGGCCGAGGAAGTTCCGCATACGGTCATTTTCTTCAAAAAAGAGGGGTTTTGGCGAGCCGAGTCTGCGCCCGCCGCCTTTGCCTTTGACTCAGGAGGGCCTTTTCCTTGGAGTTTGCCTTCACCCATGGAAACCGCGGCCCAGTCCCAGACCCTTCCCCTCGCGGGCGGTCGCGCCGTCATTCCTGCGATTATCATCATCGGGCTCTAAGCCCGCTGAACGGCTCGCCCTTGGCGACTTCCCGTTCCGCGGCGCCCGGAACGGCGACTCCCCTTATCCTCCTTTCCTCCCCCACCACCATGGCACGAAAAATCGAAATCTACGACACCACCCTCCGCGACGGCTCGCAGGGGCTGGGGATTCATTTCTCGGTGGCCGACAAGCTGCGCGTGGCCCAGGAGCTCGAACGATTCGGCGTCGCCTACATCGAGGGCGGCTGGCCGGGCTCCAATCCGCGCGACATCGAGTTCTTCCATGAGGCCCGGAAGCTCAAGTTCAAGCACGCCAAGCTCGCGGCCTTCGGCTCCACCCGCAAGAAGGGCATCCGCGCCTCCGAGGACGCCCAGGTCAAGGGCCTCCTCGAGGTCGAGACCCCGGTCGTCACGATCTACGGCAAGACCTCGGCGCTGCACGTCCGCGAGGTCCTGCGCTGCACGCCCGAGGAGAACCTCGCGATGATCGCCGACACCGTCGCCTTCCTCAAGTCCCACGGCCGTGAGGTCGTCTACGATTGCGAACACGCCATCGACGGCTGGAAGGAGGATCCGGCCTACGCCGCGGCCTGTTTCCGCGCCGCCGCCGAGGCCGGCGCCTCGCGCATCGTCCTCTGCGACACCAACGGCGGTTCCCTGCCCGACGAAGTCGCCGAAGCCACGCGCCACGCCCGCGCCGCCGTCAAGGCCGCCATCGGCATCCACACGCACGACGACTCCGGCCTGGCCTTGGCCAACGCCTTGGCCTCGCTGGACGCAGGCGCCGTCCACGTGCAGGGCACGATGAACGGCATCGGCGAGCGCACCGGCAACTGCGACCTCACGGCCGTCATCCCGGTCGCGCAGATCAAGCGCGGCTGGAGCTGCGTCCCCGCCGCTTCGCTGAAGCGCCTCACCGCGCTCTCCCGCTTCGTCGACGGCGTCACGAACCAGGCCCCCGATCCCCGTCGTCCGTGGGTCGGCGCCGCCGCGTTCGCCCATAAGGGCGGTACGCACGTCGACGCCATCCGCAAGTTCTCCGCCGCGTACGAGCACGTGGACCCGTCCGCGGTCGGCAATTCCCGCGACGTCCTCGTCAGCGACCAGTCCGGCCGCAGCAATCTGCTGCTCAAGGCCGCCGAGCTGGGCATCGAGCTCGACAAGGACGCGCCCTCGACCCGCGTGGCGCTCGACGAGCTGAAGAAGCTCGAGCACAAGGGCTGGAGCTTCGAGGACGCCGACGCCTCGCTCGCGCTGCTTCTCCGCAGCCACATCGGCAAGGCCGCCGCCGTTCCCTTCGAGGTCGTCAAGTACCACATCTCGGTCCAAGGCGGCCTTAAGGACGCCTCCTGCGAGGCCACGGTCCGCGTGCGCATCGACGGCAAGGAATCCCTGACCGTCGCCGAAGGCGAAGGTCCGGTCCACGCCCTCGACCAAGCCTTGCGCGAGGCCCTCGTGAAGGCCTTCCCGAAGCTCAAGAAGGTGCATCTCGCCGACTACAAGGTCCGCGTGCTCGCCGGCCAGGACGGCACGTCCGCGCAGACCCGCGTGGTCGTCCGTTCCAGCGACGGCGCCCGCTCGTGGGGCACGGTCGGCGTCAGCGCCAACCTCGTCGAGGCGTCCCTGCGCGCCATCGTCGACGGCTACGCGTACGCGCTGTCCTGAACATCCCTAGACGGATTGACTGCCCTTGGGGGCGGGGTTGGATGTCCTCCGCCCCGCCCCCATGCGTTTCTTGATCCTCCTCCTCGCCGCCGCCGCGGCTTCCGCGGCCGACCAGTCCAAGCTCCGCATCTACGAGCTCGGTGAGGCGGGCAAGCCGGCCCAGCTCGCGGACCTGCCCCGCCTGCGCGCGGCGCAGAAGGACAAGGTGTTCACGGCGGAGATGCCCAATCCGGTCTTCCGCCTGAGCGACCTCCCGTTCCTCGGCGAAGGCCGAAAGGAGAAGCTCGACCTCTATCTGCCCAACGGCCCGGAGCGCAAGGACCGCCCCGCCGTCGTCTTCATCCATGGCGGCGGCTTCACCGGTGGCGACAAGGCCGAGCAGCGCTCCAGCAGCGTCAGCGCCGACCTCGCGCGCGCCGGCTACGTCGTCGTCAGCTGCAACTACGTCCTCGGCGCTAAGTCGAAGGACGGCGTCTGGCCCCGCAACATCGCCGATTGCCGCGAGGCCGTCCGCTGGGTGCGCGCGCATACGGTGGAGCTCGGCGTGAATCCTGACAAGATCGCCGTCGCCGGCGGTTCCGCGGGCGGCTACCTCGCGCTCATGGTCGGTCTCTCCGACGACCGGACCGGCCCCGGGGGCGACCCTCAGGCCAAGGTTCCGGCCAAGGTCTCCGCGGTGATCGACATGTATGGCGTCGTGAACTTCTCCAAGCACGGCAAGGGTGACGTGCCCGGCGCGACTCCCGCCCAGCAGGCCGCCTTCCTGCCCGAGAACCAGTGCGACCCGCAGGACCCTCCCGTGCTCATCCTGCACGGCACCGCGGACACGACCGTGGACCTCCAGCAGTCGAGGGACATGGCCGCGGCCTTGGCCAAGGCCAAGGTCCCCCACGAGCTCATCGTCGTCGACGGGGCGCCCCATACCTTCGACCTGCACCCCAAGGGCTCGGGCTGGACGCGCACGGCCCTGCGTTGGGCGGAGAACGGCAACGAGACCCGCGTGGTCAGCAAGGGGGACCGCGCCGACCTCGCCGAGCCGACCTTGGATTTCCTCTCGCGGACGATCGGGAAGTGATCAGGCGCCGGGCTGGGCGCTCTGCGGCGCGCCATCGGCGCCCGGCTTCAGCTTCGCCATGACCGTCGAGCCCTGCAGCTGCACCTCGAAGCGGCCGGTGTCCTCGAGCATGCGGTAGAACTTCGCGTAGCGCGGGGCGTTGGCCTCGAGCCCAGGGTGCTCCTGCAGCAGGAACTTCTTGATGATCTCGACCTTCATCCATTCGCCTTCGGGCGCGAGCCCGGTGGCGACGTCGACGAGCGCGTCGATGATGTCCTGGCGGGCCAGCAGCTGCTGGCGGCGTTCGATGGCTTCGGAGTTGGCCTGGAAGGCGTGGGCCTCCGCGGCGGCGCGCGCTTCGCGGTTGGCGGCTTCCTTGCGTTCCGGGCGCTGGCCGCGCGGTTCGCGGGCCGGCTTCGGTTCGCGCGGCGGCTGGGCCGGGCGCGCGGGGCGGGCGTCGCCGAAGCGCAGGTCGGGCAGCTTCTGCTCGAACGCGGCGAGCAGTTCGAGCGCCTTGACCTTGGTCTTGGGCGTCAGCTCGCGGATCGCCTGCGCCAGCAGGGCGAGCGCGGCGCGCGGGTCGGACTTCGCGGCCTCCTCGGCGTCCATGCGGGCGCGGAGTTCGGAGAGGTTCAGGTAGTGGTGGGCCGTGGAGCGGAGCGCCTTGTGCGTGCGTTCGCCCATGACCACGATGCGGACCCCGAGGCGCTTGGCGTCCTCGACCACGGGCGTGAAGTCGCTGTCGTTGGTGACGAAGATGAGGGTCGTGGGCGGGTTGGCCCCGGCCATGAGCTTCACCGCGTCGATCGTCAGGCGCATGTCGGCCGCGTTCTTTCCGGGCGTGTAGCTGCGCTGGTCGACGAGCTCGAGTTCGGGCCAGTCCTGGGCCGCGGCGCGCCAGCCGCTGAGGCGACCCTGGAAGTCGCCGTAGGCGCGGGCGGAGGCGATGGGCGTCTCGCCGATGAAGCGTCGCAGGGTGGGGAGGTGCTGGTGGGAGACGTTGTCGGCGTCGATCAGCAGGCCGATGCGCTGGCCCTGCTGGCCCTTGGCGGCCTCGGGCGTGGACGTCGAGGCGGCGTCGGCTTGGCGGCGGGGCGCGCGGCCTTTGGAGGTGCGCTTGGAGGGCTTGGCGGAACGGCCGCGGGGTGCGGAGGGTTTCTTGGACGAAGGACGGGCCACGGGAGGAAGGAAAGGTTCGTCCTATCCCTGTCGGCAAGGCGTCCCCTCGACAATGCGAAACAGCCCCGCGGGCCATTTCCCCGCTTCTGCTGGCGTTTCCACGCGTCCCGCGCCCCGCCGGCAACGCCGGGCAAGGTCGCCGAGCCTCTTGGGTCTGCTCGATCGGGTCATCGACCAGGCGCATCCGCCGTCTCGAAGCCGTATGGTTTCGCCCGCCGTTTTCGTCGATGCGTGCGCGTGCGGCGTCCCCGGGTTTTCCGATAAACGATGCGGCGGCCGGCTCCTCCGCTCGCGAGCGATATCCGCCGAATAATATTCTTGGAACAACCAGTTATCTGCCTTGTTAAAAACATGTGAATCAAGGCTTCGCATCTCTCGCCGCCTGCGGCGCGCTCCTCCTCGCTCCGTGGGTGGCCATGGCCGCGCACGAGGAGCCGGTGTGGAAGGCGAAGCCCGGCCCGTGGGGCGACCTCGAGGTCCGCACGGTCTACCTCGAGGCCCCCGATACGCTGTTGGCGGCCGTCGCCAAGCCCAACTCCGTCACCCGCTGGGTCTTCGAGCAGACGACCGAGACGGCGGTCCGGGACCTGCTGAAGCGCTGCGAAGTCCCGGCCGCGGTCGTCGAGCGGCTGCTGGCGCCGGCGCGCCGCGTGCTCAACGGCAACGTCGTCAGCCTCTACCCTTCGGTCGACGACCTCGTCGCCATCCCGCCCGCCGCGCGTTCCGCCCTCTACCAGGAACTCGCGAAGTCCGGTGCCAACGAGTACCAGCGCGACCCCGTCTACATCCTGGGCGGCGACCTCGACGATTGGCTCATGGACGCAGGCCTCAGCGATCCGCAGAAGGAGCTCTTCCGCCGGCTTGTCTGGAAGCGCGGGGACGCCATGGTCTTCAGCGACATCCAGGCCTTGCTGACCTTGGCGAAGAACTCCGACGAGGTCCGCACGACCTTCCGCGCGGTCACGCGCGTGCGCAGCCTGGTCGTGGAGCTCCAGCTGCCGCTGAAGACGGACCGCCGCCAGTTCATCGAGTACTGGGCGGCCGGTCAGACGGACGCCCCGCGCCTGACCTTCATCAGCGCCATCACGCAGCGTCGCGCCCCGCAGACGGTGGACATCACGCACTTCCTGCCCTCGCTCATGCGCCAGCGGGCGTACACCTTCCCGGAGATGGAGCTGGGGCTCAAGGGGCGCTTCCCCGATTGCCATTGGACCTCCCTCAACTTCTTCAACCTCGTCCCCAAGGACTACTACCTCGACACCCGCCTCGCGGCCGCGCAGCTGGTCGAGAACTACGCCGCCGTCGAGCCGCCCTACCACTACGGGGACGTCCTCTGCTTCCTGGAGGGAGGCGAAGGCCTGCACACCTGCGTGTACATCGCCGACGACATCGTCCTGACCAAGAACGGCGACAGCATCCTGGCGCCGTGGGCCCTGATGCAGGTCAAGGACGTCGAGTCGATCTATCGGCGCTCGTCCGGCACCCGCATCCAAGGCTTCCGGCTGAAGCGTTGAGGCGTGGCGCTGTCCCCGGCGGGAATCGAACCCACATCCTCGGTTTAGGAAACCAATGTTCTATCCGTTGAACTACGGGAACGCGGACTCCATCTAGTCCGCCGCCGTGGCCCCGGGCAAGCCTCCATCGGCGGGGCGGCTTGACTCCGGCCTGATTAAGGCGAATTTGGCCGCGTGAGCAGCTTGTTCCTCCTGGCCGACGCGCCGCTGGCCATCCCTGGTTGGGCTTGGGCCGCTTTCCTGGCTTTCGTCGGCGGCATGCTGGCCTTGGACCTAGGCGTCTTCAGCAAGAAGGAGCAGGCCCCGAGCTTCCGCAAGGCGGTGGCCTGGTGCTTCGTCTGGACGACCTTGGCAGTCGCCTTCGCCTTCCTCCTGAGCGCTTGGCGCGGGGCCGAGGACGCCGAGCTCTTCGCCGGCGGCTACGTCCTCGAGCTGGCGCTGTCGGTCGACAACCTCTTCATCTTCATCCTCGTCTTCGCGCATTTCGGCATCCCGGACCGCCTGCAGCATCGCGTGCTCTTCTGGGGCATCCTCGGCGCCGTGGCCATGCGCGCGCTCTTCATCCTCGTCGGCGTCGCCGCCGTCGACCGGTTCGGCTGGCTCCTGCCGCTCTTCGGGGCGTTCCTGCTGTTCACGGGCATCAAGCTCGCCTTCGCCCATGACGATGAGGAAGGGAAGGGCGTCGAGGAAAACTTCATCGTCCGGCTGGCGCGCCGCTGCATCCCGCTGACGCCGCGCCTGCACGGCAACGCGTTCTGGACCGTCGAGCATGGCCGCCGCGTGTTCACCCCGCTCTTCCTGGTCCTGCTCGTCGTCGAGGGTACCGACCTGATCTTCGCCCTCGATTCGATCCCCGCCGTGCTCGGCATCCTGCCGACCGACATGCCCGTCGAGGAGCGCCGGTTCATCGCCTTCACGTCCAACATCTTCGCGATCATGGGGCTCCGCTCGATGTACTTCGCGTTGAGCGGCTTCATCCGCTTCGTCCGTTTCCTCAAGCCGGCGCTGGCCTTCATCCTCGTGTTCATCGGCCTCAAGATGGTGCTGCCTTGGGCCGCCGCGGTCGGCCAGCCCGCGGGGCAGGTCGCCGGCTGGGTGCCCCGCGCGCTGGTGCACGACGGCGCGGTGCACCTGCCCACGCAGGCGTCCTTGGGCGTCATCGGGGTGATCCTCGCCGTCGCCATCGCCCTCTCGGTGGCCTTCCCGAAGAAGGACTGACTTTTTGGTGTTTCCTCCCGACGTCGGCCCCGCCACGCTGGGGCCGTGTTCAACCGTCGCTACAGGCCGTATCTGGTCCACCTGAACGGCAGCCGGCTCCTTTTGGCGTTGGCCATCCTGTTCGGCGTCCTGTTCGCGGCCAGCAACGCCCTGGGCATCCCGTTCCTGGTCGGCAAGGTGCTGCCGGCGGTCTTCGGGTCCGAAGCCCAGCGCGCCGCGCCTTTGTTGACGTTCCCGGCTTGGCTGGGCTGGGCGCCGCTGACCTTGCCCAGGGGCCATGAGGTCGCGTTCGCGGTGGCGTTCCTGCCGGCCGTCTTCCTCCTGCGCGGCGTCTCGGAGTTCCTGTCGGGCTACTTCCTGAACCTCGCCGGCCTCCGGGTCGTCGAGTCCGTGCGCCGCGCGGTCTTCGCCAAGCTGCAGCGCCTGCACCTCGGCTTCTTCGGGAAGCTGCCGACCGGCGACCTGCTGCAGCGCGTGATCGCCGACGCGAACTCCGTCCGCCTCGTGCTCGTCGACATCTCGAACGACCTCCTGGTGCAGCCGCTCACGATGCTCTTCGCGGTGGGCTACGTGGTCTGGCTCTGCGTGTCCAAGCCCGACGGGTTCTGGTTCCTCGGCTGCCTGCTGGTCGTGCCGGGCGCGGTCTTCTTCGTCCGCTACATCGGCATGGCCATTCAGAAGCGGGCCCGCGCCGGCCTGCTCACCTCCTCCGACCTCAACGGGATCGCGGTCGAGAACCTGCAGGCGGCCCGCGACGTCCGCGCCTACGGGCTGCAGGCCCGCGAGTGCGCGCGCTTCGACGCCGCGAGCCAGGAGGGCCTGCGCATCCAGGCGAAGCTGGTCCGCTACGAGAAGGCGCTTTCGCCGCTGCTCGAGATCTCCGCCGCCTGCGGCATCGCGTTGGCCATCGGCGTCGGCGCCGGCATCGGCTTCCGCTTCGAGGAGCTCCTCGCCCTCATCACCGCCTTCTACATGGCGTACGGGCCGATCAAGCGCATCGGCTACGTCAACAGCCGCATCAGCATGGCCGAGCCCGGCCTGGAGCGCCTCGCCGAGGTGCTCGAAGCCAAGGTCGAGGTGGACGACGCTCCCGACGCCCGCGCCCTGGGGCGCGTGCGGGGCGACCTTTCGCTCGACCGGTTGACGTTCGCCTACGGCCAGGAGCCGGTGCTCCGCGACGTCACGCTGCGCATCCCCGCCGGCCAGTCCGTCGCGCTGGTCGGCCCCAGCGGCGCGGGCAAGAGCACCTTCGTCAACCTCGTCCCGCGCTTCTTCGATCCGCAGCAGGGCTCGCTCCAGGTCGACGGCCTCGACCTGCGCGCCGTGCGGCAGGCCGACCTGCGGGCGAACATCGCCTTGGTCTCGCAGGAGCCCGTGCTCTTCAACGAGACCATCGCCGAGAACATCCGCCTGGGCCGCCCCGCGGCGACCGATGCCGAGGTCCGCGAGGCCGCCCGCCTCGCCGGCGCGCTGGAGTTCATCGAAGCCCAGCCGCAAGGCTTCGCGACCTTGGTCGGCGAGCGCGGCTCGCGGCTCTCCGGCGGCCAGCGCCAACGCGTCTCGATCGCCCGCGCGTTCCTCAAGGACGCCCCGATCCTCATCCTCGACGAGGCGACCTCGGCCCTCGACACCGACACCGAGCGGAGCATCCAGCATTCGTTGGCGCAGCTGATGAAGGGGCGGACCACGCTGATCGTGGCCCATCGTTTCTCGACCATCCGCGACGTCGACCGCGTGCTCGTCTTCGACGGGGGGCGCATCGTCGCCGACGGGCCGCGCGAGGAGGTCTACCGTTCCAACGAACTGTTCCGCCGGCTCTGGGACAACCAGGCCCAAGGCATCGGCTGATGCGGATCCTGGTGGTCAAGTTCTCCGGCCTGCGCGGAGCCCTCGCCTCCACGGCATCGTTCCGTTCGCTCAGGGAGCGCCATCCGGCGGCCGCGGTCACCTTCGTGACGGCGCCCGGCGGCGAGGCCGGTCTGGAGGGCTGCCCCGTCGTCGTGGAACCTGTCGGATTCGATCCGTCCGCCGGCCTGCTCGATTCGTGGGCGATGCTCAACCACCTGCGCCGCCAGCGTTTCGACGTCGCTGTCGCCCTCGGCGTGGACCCGCTGGCGCGGCATCTCGTCGCGTGGAGCGGCGCCGACCGCCGGGCCTGCGCGGGCGCCCCTGCCATCCATCTGCGCCCTTGGTTCCATCAGGTCGTTACGGGCTCGGTCGTCGATCCGCACGAGGCCTCGCGCGACCACGCGGTGATGGCCGCGGTCTTCGGCCTGACGCACGAGGTGCCGGGCCTGTGGTACGCGGCTTCGCGCATGGAGGAGCATGGGCTCCTCGTCGAGCCGCGCCGCTACGCCGTCATCCATCCCGGCGCCTCCCGTGACGACCAGATGTTCGAGATCGACAAGTGGGCGAAGGTCGCGCGCGAGCTCGTCGCCAGCCGACGGGTCGACCGGATCGTGGTCTCGGCGGGCAAGTCGTCGTCCGAACGCATCCTCGCGGAAGCGCTGTGCGGCCTCATCGGGCCCGTGGCCCAGTCGACGCGCGGCGCGTTGGCCGTGCCGCAGCTGGCGCGCCTGATCCAGGGCGCCCGGTTGTTCCTCGGCGCCGATTCCCCCGTCCTGCAGCTGGCGGCCGCCGTGCACACGCCCGTCGTCGGCGTCTTCGGGCCCTCGGACTACATCCGTTCCCGTCCGTGGGGCGTGCTGCACCGGATCGTCCGCATCGACACGACCCCGTTCGAGGGCGAGCCGGCCGAGGATTACCGCCGCCGCATGGACCGGGCCTTGGCCCGGATCAGTCCGGAGCAGGTGGTGCGGGCGGCGGAAGAGGTCCTGCAGCTGAGCGCTCCGTGACGCGTTCGCTTGACCCGTGGCCACGGCAGGGGACTGTAGTCCCGTGAGCGTCGCCAGCACCCACTACGATGCGGTCATCATCGGCGCCGGCATGTCCGGCCTCGCCGCGGCCGTCCGTCTGGGCATGTTCGGCCAGAAGGTGCTGCTGCTGGAGCGGCACAACGCGCCGGGCGGCCTCAACTCCTTCTACGCGCGCGGCCGCCGCAGGTACGACGTCGGGCTGCACGCGTTGACGAACTGGGTGCCCGAAGGCGCCAAGGGCGCGCCGCTGGTCAAGCTCATGCGGCAGCTCCGCATCCGCCGCGAGGAGCTCGACCTCTGTCCGCAGGTCGGCTCCCGCGTGACGATGGCCGGCCGCCACCTCCGCGTGAACAACCGCTTCGAGGACTTCGAGGCGGACGTCGCGCGGGAGTTCCCTCGCGCCATCGACCGCTTCCGCGCGCTCGACGCCTACCTCTCCGGCTTGGACGAGGCCGCGCTGGAGGCGTCCGGCGGTTCGGCCCGCGCGTTGCTCGACGAACGCCTCGGCGACCCGCTGCTCCGCGACATGCTGCTCCTGCCCACCTGCTTCTACGGGAGCGCCGTGGAGGACGACATCGACGTCCCGCAGTTCGCCGTGATGTGGCGCTCGCTGTTCAAGGAAGGCTTCGCGCGGCCGTTCGTCGGCGTCCGCCAGGTGCTCCGCCTCCTCGTCGACCGCTGCCGGGAGCATGGCGTCGAACGCCGCATGAAGTGCGGTGTCCGCCGGCTCGAGGTGCGCGGCGACCGGGTCGCGGCCATCCTGCTGGACGACGGCACCGAAGTCACCGCGGAGCGCGTCTACTCCTCCGCGGGGGCCGTCGAGACCCTGCGGCTCCGGTCGGACCAGGCCCCCGTCGCCGGCGCCGCGGAGATCGGTCGCCTCGGCTACGCGGAGACCATCGCGACCTACGAGCCGACGGCTTTCGCGGGGTTCGGCTGGACGGACACCATCGTGTTCTTCTGCGATGACGAACGCTTCCGCTACCGCGCGCCGGCAGACCTCGTCGATCCGCGTTCCGGCGTGGTCTGCATCCCCAACAACTACCGGTACGGCGCCGGGCGGACGATGGACGAGGGTTGGCTGCGCGTCACGGCGTTGGCCAACCACGACGCTTGGTGCCGGCTGCCCGAGCCAGACTACCTGGCCCGCAAGCAGGAGTGGTGCGCCCGGCTCAACCGCGTCGCCCGCGCGCATCTCCCTGCGGTCGGCGACGCCGTCCACGACGCGGCCCTGACCTCGACCGACGTCTTCACGCCCCGGACGGTGCGCAAGTTCACGGGCCACCTCAACGGCGCCATCTACGGGGCCCCCGCCAAGCGCCGGGACGGTCGGACCGACGTCTCCAATCTCTTCCTGATAGGCACGGACCAAGGGTTCCTGGGCGTCACCGGCGCAATGCTTTCTGGCATTTCCATGGCCAACCTGCATGGTCTGAAGGCCTGACCACGACCCCATGAGCCAGCCCGATTTCTCGTCCACCCCGCGTCCGTTGTGGAAGGACCTCCTGCATCCGGCGGTCATCGTCGGCGCGCTCGGCTACTTCGTCGACATCTACGACCTCACGCTCGTGATGGCCGTGAAGAAGGACAGCCTCGCCGCGTTCCACGTGGTCGGCGACCCCGCGCCGTTGTCCGACCCGCTCAACTGGCAGATGTTCGGCATGCTGCTCGGCGGCCTCTTCTTCGGGGTGCTCGCGGACCGCATGGGTCGCCTGACGACCCTGTTCGGGTCCATCCTCCTCTATTCCCTGGCCAACATCGCGAACGGCTTCGCCCAGAGCCTGGAGGTCTACTCCGCCTGCCGTTTCGTGGCCGGCCTCGGCCTCGCCGGCGAGCTGGGCGGGTGCATCGCCCTGGTCTCCGAGGTGCTGCCGAAGGAACGCCGCGGCTACGGTACGGCCTTGGTCGCCGCCATCGGCGTCTTCGGGGCGGTCGTCGCCGGCGCCGTCGCGGAGTACGTGACCTGGCAGACCAACTACTTCATCGGCGGCGGGCTCGGCCTCTGCCTGCTCTTCGCGCGCGTCAGCGTGCAGGAGTCGGGCATGTACCAGCACGCCAAGGAATCCGCCGGCGAGGGCCAGGTCGCGCGCGGCGATTTCTTCGCGCTCTTTACCGCCCGCGACCGCTTCGGCCGCTACCTCCGCTGCATCCTCATCGGCCTGCCCACCTGGTACATGATCGGCATCCTCGTGTCGAAGTCCGAGGTCGTGTTCGCGAAGGCCAGCCTCGTCGAGGGCATCAAGGCCAACCGCGCCGTCGCGGTCTTCTACCTCGGCCTGACCTTCGGGGACCTCGGCAGCGGTCTCCTGAGCCAATGGCTCCGGTCGCGGCGCAAGGTCGTCGCCGCCTTCCTGGCCGTGAGCGCCGCCTGCGTCGGCGCCTACCTCTACCTCGCCACGGGTTGGTCCGCCTCGGCCTATTACGGCCTGATCTTCGTGATGGGCCTCGGCATGGGCTATTGGGCCTTGTTCGTCACGATCGCCGCCGAGCAGTTCGGCACGAACCTCCGCGCCACCGTCGCGACCACGGTGCCGAACGTCGTGCGCGGCTCACTCTTCGTCATGTCCTTCGTCTTCGCCCAGCTCGGCCTGCGCGGATGGACGCCGACGGCGGCCGCCTTGCTCCTGGGCGTCGGCTGCTTCGGCGCCGCGTTCCTCGCCCTGTGGTGGATGGAGGAGACCTTCGGCAAGGACCTCGACTACCAGGAACTCAGGTGACGCGTCACCTGGCCGCGGCCGGCGCCGGCCGGTCGGCCACGCAGCGGAAGCCCACGTGGTTGGTCGACGTCAGGATGTCGAGGCCTTGGCGGGAGCCGACGCGGAAGCGGAAGCAGTAGCCGACGTCGCACAGCCAGGAGCCCCCGCGGATGACGTGCTGGCCGAAGCCCGTCTGCTCGGGGTCGAAGCCGATCGCAGGCCCCAGCGGGTTGGCCGCCGGCGAGACCTTGTAGAAGTCGGGGTGGTACCAGTCTTCGCACATCTCCCAGACGTTGCCCGCGACATCGTAGAGGCCGTAGCCGTTGGGCGGGTAGGACTTGACCGGCGCGACGGCCGTGAAGCCATCGGCGCCGGTGTCGGTGGCGGGAAACGTCCCTTGCCAGTGGTTGCACATGTACTTGCCGTTCGGGCGCTCTTCGTCGCCCCAGACGTAGGGCTTGTCCTTGAGGCCCCCGCGGGCGGCGAATTCCCATTCGGCTTCCGTCGGGAGGCGCTTGCCGGCCCAGGCGGCGAAGGCGTGCACGTCTTTCCAGGTGACGCAGATCACCGGGTGGTTCATCCGCGCCGCGATGGAGGAGCCCGGGCCTTCGGGCGTGCGCCAGGTGGCGCCGGCGGTGAACTTCCACCACGGCAGGTTGCCGCCGGTTCCGCATTGGAAGGGGTCGACTCCTTCGACGCGCCTGAAGATCAGCGAGCCGCCCTTCAGGTATTCGGCCGGAGCGTTGGGGAAGTCGGTCGCGCTGAGGTCCTTCTCGGCGTCGGTGACGTAGCCCGTGGCCTTCACGAACGCCGCGAACTGGGCGTTGGTGACTTCCGTCTCGTCCATCCAGAAGCCCTTGACCTGCACGACGTGCGCGGGGCTCTCCTCCTTGTGCTTGTCGTCGACGTTGCCGGTCCCCATGCGGAATTCGCCGCCGGGGATCCAGACCATCCGGCAGACCTGGGTCGGGTCGGGGGTCGGGTCGCCGGCGAGGAACCAATAGAGCCCGAGGGGCAGCAGCATGAAGAAGGCCGTCGCCCAGATGAGCAACGTCCGGGCCTGGCTGGCGGGGGTCGGGGCGGTGGGTGAATCCATGGGGCAGGGAAGGGGATAGCCGCGGCCGCGTGGGCGGTCGACCCTTTCTTATTTCCGGTGTTCGGTCCGATATCGCCTCGCCCTTGGCCGCCGGGGGGCTTTAGGACTCCGCATCATGAGCTCGACCCAAGAAGAAGTCCTCCAGATCTTCCGCGACTCCCGCGCCCTCCTCACCGGCCATTTCGTCCTCCGCTCCGGCCTGCACAGCGGGCATTTCTTCCAGTGCGCGCAGGTCTGCCAGTACATGGACAAGGTCACGCGCCTCATCGAGCTCCTCCGCCCGAAGCTCGCCGCGCATCCGTGCGACGTCGTCCTCGCGCCGGCGATGGGCGGTCTGGTCGTGGGGCAGGAGCTCGCCCGCCAGCTCGGCGTCCGCTTCATCTTCGTCGAGAAGGAGAACGACCGCCTCGTCCTGCGCCGCAACTTCACCTTCCGTCCCGGCGAGCGCGTGCTGATCGCCGAAGACGTCGTCACCCGCGGCGGCCGCGTCCAGGAGTGCCTCGACATCGTCCGCCAGCAGGGCGCCACGGCCGTGGCCGTGACGAGCCTCGTCGACCGCTCAGGCGGCCAGACCAAGTTCACCGTACCGTTCATCTCCCTCTTGGAGCTGACCTTCCCGACCTACCCCGCGGACCAGGTGCCGGCGGACTTGGCCAAGCTCCCGGCGACCAAGCCCGGTTCGTGAGTTTCCGCCCCTGATGGCGCCTTCCCGGGCCAAAAACGCCCGGGAAGCCTTCTGCCCGCCTTGTGCCTTGCACCCGGCGGGGCTCTTCCCTACGCCAACCATCGACTTTCCATGGACCGCAAGAACCTCTTTCTAGGCCTCGGCTGCATCTCGCTGGCCCTGTTCCTGTTCATCTACACCGCCCCCAAGCCGGCGGCCCCGGCCGCCCCGGCCCTCGTCGAAGGCAAGATCTCGGCCGTGAAGCCGGCCCCGGCCTTGGCCCCCGCCGCGACCACGGTCGGCGGCGCCGCCGCCGCGGCCATCCCGGCCGCCGCCGCCCAGCGAGTCACCTTGGAGAACGGCCTCATCAAGGTCACCTTCACCTCCCGCGGCGGCGCGATCGAGAAGGTCGAGCTGCTCAAGCAGTCCGCCGACACCGAGCGCAAGGCCAACGTCGTCTTCAACGACCGCAACGACGAGGCCGCGTTGGCGCTCGGCGTGCGCAATCCGCTGACCAACCGCGTCGAGCCCGTCTACACGGCCTTCGCCCCCGTCGTCGACGCCGCGGCCCGCCGCGTCACGTTCACCGGCGCGCTCGCCGACGGCACGCAGGTCGTGCGCACCTTCTCCCTGAACGCCGGCGACAAGGAAGGCGACGAGCCTTACGCCATCCGCTTCGCCACGAAGCTCACGCCCGCCAAGGCCGGCGTCGCCGCGACGCGCGTCTGGTTCTCGACCGGTTGCTGGGGCTTCACGACCGGCGACAGCGCGCACCAGTACATCTCCGTCCTCGCCCATGACGGCGACGACCTCACGCGCGTCGGCACCGAGGTCTTCAAGGATTCCAGCGGCTTCTTCGGCCTCGGCGCGCGCAAGGCCGAGCTCGAGCACCCGGCCGCCACGGTGGGCAAGCCCTACCAGTGGGTCTCTTCCGGCAACCAGTTCTTCGCCTCCATCGTCCACGTCGACGCCGCTTCCCGCGGCACGCGCTCGGAGATCCTCGCGCGCCCGGTGGACTTCGCCAAGGACGTGCACGGCATCCAGGCCTTCGCCTACTGGGAGAGCCCCGTCGCCGGCGACGCCACCATCACGACCGAAGGCGCCTTCTTCGTCGGCCCCAAGGAATACGCCCGCGTCTCGGCCCTGCCCGACGGCCAGGTCGCCGTCCTGCAGTTCTCGAAGATCCTCGGCTTCATCTCCTTCGGCGCCATCTGCAAGCTCCTCCTCGCCTGCCTCGGCGGCGTGCATGCGCTGCTGACCTGGACCGGCGCCTGGTCCTGGGGTTGGGCCATCGTCGTGCTGACCTGCCTCATCAAGCTCATCACCTGGCCCCTCACCGCGGCCCAGCAGCGCAGCGCGCTCAAGATGCAGCAGTTCGCCGGCCCGATGAAGGAGCTGCGCGAGAAGTACAAGGACAACTCCGAGAAGCTGAACAAGGAGATGATGAAGCTCTACCAGGAGCACAAGATCAACCCCTTCGCCGGCTGCCTCCCGATCCTCATCCAGATCCCCGTCTTCTTCGGCCTCTACACCGCCTTCCAGACGACCGTCGAGCTGCGCCTCGAGTCCTTCCTCTGGATCCATGACCTCGCCGCGCCCGACACCGTGTTCTCCGTCGGCGGCTTCGGCGTGAACCTCCTCCCGATCCTCATGGGCGTCACCATGTGGATCTCGATGAAGATGACCCCGAATCCTTCGGCCGACGACACCCAGAAGACCATCATGTACACGATGGCGCTGGTCTTCCCGGTCATCTGCTACTCGCTGCCCGCGGCCCTGCCGCTCTACATGACGGTGCAGAACCTGCTGACCATTTTGCAGGCCAAGCTCACCAAGAACCCCACGGCCGAGGTCGTGGTGGAGGCGCGTCCCAAGAAGGCCAAAGGCTGATTTTCACCCACCCCCATATCCCCATGTCCGGTCATAGCAAATGGCATACGACGAAGCGGCATAAGGCCGTCATCGACGCCAAGCGCGGGAAGATCTTCTCCGTGCTGGCCAAGGAAATCACCCTCGCGGCCCGCGCCGGCGGCGGCAACCCCGAGAGCAACGCCCGCCTGCGCACCCTGATGGACAAGGCCCGCGCGGCCAACATGCCGTCGGACAACATCAAGCGCGCGGTGCAGAAGGGCACCGGCGAGATCCCCGGCGTCGTGTACGAGGAGATCACCTACGAGGGTTACGGCCCCGGCGGCGTCGGCCTCATCGTCGAGGTCACGACCGACAACAAGAACCGCGCCGCCGCGGAGGTCCGCCAGGCCTTCGGCGACAACGGCGGCAACATGGCCCAGACCGGCGCCGTGTCGCACAGCTTCCAGCGCAAGGGCCAGGTGCTCATCTCCGCCGGCCAGATCGGCGAGGACCAGCTCATGGAGCTCGCGCTCGAGGCCGGCGCCGACGACGTCGTCAACAACGGCGACCACTTCGAGGTGCTGTGCCCCATCGGCGCCTACGACGCCGTGGCCAAGGCCCTGCAGGAGAAGAACCTGAAGCCTGAATCGAGCGAGATCGCCTACGTCACGAGCATCCCGGTGCCCGTGTCCGACGCCGCCGTCGCGAAGCAGGTGCTGGAGCTGATCGACGCCCTCGAGGCGCTCGACGACGTGAAGGCCGTGCACGGCAACCACGAGATCGACGACAAGTTCCTCGGGTAACCGGATTTCCGGCTTCCCAGCGGACGAGCTTGAGGCCACCCTTTCGGGGTGGCCTCTTCTTCGTCTTCCCGTTCCGGCCCACCTACCGTCCGCACCGCGGCCCGCGCGGTCATCCTCCGCGACCAGGAGCTCTTGGTCGTGCGGGTGCGGACGGATGAAGGCGAGTTCCTCGTCCTCCCCGGGGGAGGGCAGGAGCATGGCGAGACCTTGACCGACACCGTCCGCCGCGAGGTGCTCGAGGAACTCGGGCTGAGGGTCGTCCCCCAGGGGCTGGTCTATCTCCGGGAATACGTCGGCAAGAACCATGGCATGCGCCGGATCCACGGGCGCTTCCATCAGGTCGAGGCCGTCTTCCACTGCGCCTGCGAGGATTTTTCGCCCATCGGCGGCGGCCGGACCACCGACCGTCGGCAGGTCGGTTTCGAGTGGATTCCCTTGGGGAAACTGGCGGATTACCCCCTTTCCCCGCAGGGCTTGGGCGCCATCATCGCCCGTTCCTTGCAGGATGGTTCTGCCCGCTATCTGGGGGATGTGCACTGAAGGCTTGCCAGAGGCCGTTCGGTTTGCTTTGTTCCCCTTCCGCTTTTTCGGGGGTATAGCTCAGTTGGTTAGAGCGCCTGCATGACACGCAGGAGGTCGAAGATTCGAGTTCTTCTACTCCCACCATTTCGAAGACCCCGGCCTCCCGCAGGCCGGGGCTTTCTTTTGCCCCCTCTGGCCGCGGGGTCAGTCCACCTTTTTTCTCGCTCACTCCCGTCGGTTGTCCTTACCCCTATGGCGGTATTTCCTAACATGAGCAGCACCCACATCACCGAAATCAACGCCCGCGAAATCCTCGATTCCCGCGGCAACCCGACCATCGAAGTCGACGTCCGTCTCGCTTGCGGCGCCCTCGGCCGCGCCGCCGTCCCGTCCGGCGCCTCCACCGGCACCTACGAGGCCCACGAGCTCCGCGACTCCGACGTGAGCGCCAAGTCCTTCCCCAAGGGCGTCGACCCCAAGAAGCGCTACAACGGCAAGGGCGTCCTCAAGGCCGTCGCGAACGTCAACGAGGAGATCGCCCCGATGCTCGAAGGCGTCGACGCGCAGGACCAGGTCGGCATCGACCATGCCATGCTCAAGCTCGATGGCACGAAGAACAAGAACAAGCTCGGCGCCAACGCCATCCTCGGCGTGTCCATGGCCGTCGCCAAGGCTTCCGCCATCGCCCTGAACCAGCCCCTCTACCGCTACATCGGCGGCCCCAACGCCAAGGTCCTCCCGGTGCCCCTCATGAACATCATGAACGGCGGCGCGCACTCCGACGCCCCGGTCGACATCCAGGAATTCATGGTCGTCCCCAGCGGCGCCAAGTCCTTCAGCGAAGCCCTGCGCATGGGCACCGAGATCTTCCACGCGCTGAAGAAGGTCCTCAAGGCCCAGGGCCTCTCGACCTCCGTCGGTGACGAAGGTGGCTTCGCCCCGAAGGTCGCCTCCAACGAGGCCGCCCTCGAAGCCATCGCCGCCGCCGTCAAGGCCGCCGGCTACAAGCTCGGTTCCGAGGTCTTCCTCGCCCTCGACGTCGCCGCCTCCGAGTTCTTCGACGAGAAGACCGGCAAGTACACGTTCCATAAGTCCGACAAGTCGCAGCGCAACTCCGAGGCGATGATCAAGTTCTACCAGGACCTCCAGAAGCGCTACCCGATCGTCTCGATCGAGGACGGCTTCTCCGAGGCCGACTGGAAGGGCTGGAAGTCCGCCACCGACGCCATGGGCGCCAACACCCAGCTCGTCGGCGACGACCTCTTCGTCACCAACACCGAGTTCCTCTCCCGCGGCATCAAGACGCAGACCGCCAACTCGATCCTCGTGAAGGTGAACCAGATCGGTTCGCTCACCGAGACCTTCGACGCCGTGGCCATGGCCCAGCGCGCCGGCTACTCCGCGATCATCTCGCACCGCTCCGGCGAGACCGAGGACGCCACGATCGCCGACATCGCCGTCGGCCTCAACGCCGGTCAGATCAAGACCGGCTCGCTCTGCCGCTCCGACCGCGTCGCCAAGTACAACCAGCTCCTCCGCATCGAGGAAGAGCTCGGCCAGCACGCGATCTACGCCGGCGACACGATGCGCTGGACGAAGTAACCCTTCGCCCGTCTCCGCCGACCAAGGGCCGCCCGTGAGGGCGGCCCTTTTTGTTTATCGACGAAACCAGTCTTATCCGGCGGATAAGACGCTATATTGTTTTTATTAATGGTTCGACCCGAACCTCGGTCGGTGTCAGGTGTCTAGGTATAACACTCTACCTATGCTCAAAACCAAGCAACTGACCAAGTCCCTCCTCGCCGCCGCCGCCGCGCTCGTCGTGGCCGCCCCTCTCGCCAAGGCCTATGACGCCTCGTCCTGGAACACCACCGTCTACGGCAGCGGGTCGACCTACTCCGCTGGCCCTGTCTATACCGGTGGCGGCCAATGGAACGGCGGCGTGAGCAGCTCCATCGACAGCCTCTTCGGCGGCTCGATGGACCTCAACCTCGTCTACTCCGGTCTCTATAACGTCAGCGGAAATGTGGCCTGGTCCAACAACCGTTACGGCTCCAGCACCCCGGACTGGGCCCAGGTCAACTTCCAGATCAACGGTGTGACCCAACAGCAGAACACCTACCCGTCCGCGGCCGACTACAGCTGGCGCAGCAACGCCTACTTCCTCCCGATCGACAACGCCACCGTCCGCGTCAACTGGGCCCTCGCCGGCGACAACGGCACCTACGTCAACGCTGGCTACTACATCCTGACCGAGCGCAACGTCCAGGTCGCCCGCACCGGCGCCGGCCTCAACGGCCAGTCCGCGACCTCCGCCTTCGCCATGGACAACCAGGCTTACGGCAGCAACTACGCTGTCTACTCCAGCCGCAACGTCCTCCCCACGGCCGCGCTCTACGATTCCAACAACGCCGCCGTCGTCGGCTCGGTCGTCCGCAACGGCAACATCCAGCTCGGCAACCTCGGCTCATACGACGGCCTCTTCGCGAAGGACGCGGGCTGGCTCGACGTCCGCGGCTCGCTGACGATCTCCTCCAGCCTCGGCCAGCTCTATATCCGCGACGCCGAAGTCACCTCCACCGTCTTCACCGACAACAACACCTACGGTTCCGCCCAGGCGCGCACCCAGGGCAACTTCTTCTTCGACTCGGGCATCCTGTCCGTCCGCAACCGCTTCGCCCAGGACATGTACGTCTCCGGCGGCCAGACCGTCGCCTTCCGTGACGGCGCCGTCAACGCGAGCAGCCTCTTCCTGGATGGCCAGGGCTACCGCAACGGCACCGGCGCCTTCGGCTCCCTCCGCAGCATCAGCGGCAACAACGTCCAGAACGGCGAAATCGGCATCGGCTGGAACGGCAACGACTCCACCATCGGCGTCGACGCTGGCTCCACGCTGACCATCAACGGCACCATCAACTCGGTCAACGGAGCCGGCTCCAGCGGCGGCAATTCTTTGGTCTTCAACGTCGACGGCCAGCTCAACCAGAACGGCGCCATCGCCAGCGGCGTGAGCAACCTCACCAAGAACGGATCGGGAGATGTCCGTTTGAGTGCGGTCAACACTTTCGGCGGCAACCTCTACGTGCAGTCCGGTAGCGTGACGGTTGGCAACGTCGGCGCCCTTTCTGGCGCTACGGTCGACGTCGATAGCGGCGCCGCGCTGGTGTTCGATGCCGGCGATATGACCGTTGGTAACCGCATCCAGATGGCGTCCAACTGGGGGTCGCAGCCTTCCACGCTGCGGGTGGCCAGCGGCAACGTCGTGGCGAATAACGTCTCCATGTGGGGCATGATGATGATGTTTGGGAACGACCTGGCCAGATTCCAGACCGATGCGAACACTTCTTTGGATTTATCCACCCAGGACCCCGAGTGGCATCTCCATGCTGGTTTGGCCTTCGTGACCGCAGCGGGCTCGTTCATCAACGTACATGACATCTTGTTTGTGCATGACGATATCACCAAGTCCGGCGCCGGCGTCCTCCACTTGCACACCCCGAATTCAGCGATCTTCACGATCGCCGCCACCCAGGGCTCCATCGTGTTCCATGACACCTACGACACTTACGGCTGGGGCATGTCCTTTAGCGAGTCCGCGGTCGCCAGCGGAGCCTCGTTCGTGTTCGACGCGGGTTCCAACGCCAGCTCCATCGCTTTCTCGGGGCCGCTGCGCATCGCCGGCTCTGGCGATGCCTATAACGGCTATCTCGGCGCCATCCATAACGCCGTCGGCAGCAACACGGTTGCTTCCGACATCACCGTCACGGACTCGGCTGTGGTCTACGCGGCCAACTCCTCTTCGCTGACCCTTTCCGGCCTCATCAACGGCACCGGCAACGACCTCACGCTGCGCGCCTCTTCGGCCGCCGCGGGCGCCAGTTACGGAACCATCACCCTCTCGGGTAATGTCTCGAACCTGGATACCTTGGTGAAGACCGGCAATGGCGTGGCCATCCTGTCCGGCAGCAACGGCATCGCCGAGGTTTCCGTTCAGGCCGGTTTGCTCGTCGCCGCCAGCAATGGCGCCTTGGGTTCATCTGCTTCTGTGGCTTCCGGTGCGTCCCTCGTGGTCACCGCCGCCAACGCCCATGGCGACATCACGCTCCTCGGCACGGACGGCTTCGGTTCCCATGCCTACATGAACGGCGTCAACTTCCGTTCCCTGAACTTCACCGGCAACTCCGGTCAGGACGGCACGATCACGCTGACCGCTGACGCCCACATCGCTAAGATCACCGGCGCCGCCAACACGGCTACGATCGCCGGCAACATCACCTCGTCCGCCTCGGTCGCTCCGACCCTCGCGTTCCACGTCGACGCCGGCACGCTGGCCGTCTCCGGCAACATCGGCTCTTCGGTCGGCGCCATCACCAAGTACGGCAACGGCACCACGCTCGCGGTCTCGGGCAACATCAACACGACGGCCGACCTCAGCGTCGCCGAAGGCACCGTCGCCCTCTCCGGCACGGCCGCCAACGTCAACGTGAACATCGCCTCCGGCGCGACCCTCGCGATCAACGCCAGCAACGTCTTCAACGGCGGCGCCTCCTCCGGCCTGACCCTCGTCGACGTCGCCTCCGGCGGCAGCCTCGTCCTTGGCGCCAACGGCAGCACCGTCACGGACACGATCCTCAGCCTCACCGGCTCGGGCAACGTCAGCCTCCTCCACGGCTCCACGCTCAACGTCCTCAGCGGCAACTACACCGGCGTGGTCCAGAGCAACGGCTCCCTCGTCAAGGACGGCGCGTCCAGCACGACGCTGCTCCTGACCGGCGCCAGCACCTACCTCGGCGGCACCACCGTTCAGGGCGGCACGCTCAACCTCTCCAACGTCGGTTCCCTGACCTCGAACGTCGTGGTCGCCAACGGCGGCGTCTTCGTCGCCAACGGCCACGTCCTCGCCGACATCCCCGACGCCATCGACGGCAACGTCACGGTCAACGCGGGCGGTCGCCTCAAGGGCTCCGGCGTCATCGCCGGCGGCGTGACCAACTCCGGCGTCGTCGCCCCGGGCAACTCGCCTGGCGTCCTCACCGTCAACGGCGCCTACCTCGAGTCCGGCACGCTGCAGGTCGAGATCGGCGGCACGGCCGGCGCGGGCGTGAACCCCAACGGCTTCGACCAGATCCACGTCACGGGCGGCAACTACACCATCACCGCCGGCGTCGCCACGCTGGAGCTGAGCAAGTACAACGCCTTCGAGCCCGCCCGCCGCGACAGCTTCCTCGCCGTCAACGTGGATGCTCCGCACTCGATCGTCGGCACGTACCACACCCTCAACCGCTCGTCCTTCTCGACGCAGCTGTTCTTCGACCACTCGAACGGCAAGGTCTACGGCTCCGGCCTCACCGAAGCCCAGACGTTCGCCGAGTACGGCCTGGCCAACGCCAACCGCCGCGCGGTCGGCTACGCCCTCTACCAGGACGGCCTGATCACCGCCGCGACGGTCAAGAACGGCGCCGGCTCGGCCACCTCGGCCAAGGCCTTCGTCAACGGTTCGACCGACCTCGGCGCCGCCGTCGAGTCCCTGCTCCTCTCCGCCGATCCGGCCACGGTCCTCGACGCGCTTTCGCCCGAGGCCTACGCCGGTCTCGGCGACGCCGCCGGCCGCATCTCCCGCGCGCACTTCAGCACGCTGGGCTCGGCCCTCAACGGCGCCAACCAGACCTGGGACTTCTCGGTCGGCTACACCGACCAGCGCTTCCGCACCGGCACGTCCACGACCTCGTTGGACCAGCAGATGACCGATTCGTCGACCCACGTGTCGGCGAACAAGGCCTTCGGCGCCGACTGCGGCCTCGCCGTCCTGCTCTCCGATGAGCGCGGTCACGTCAACGCCAGCAACTTCGCCGGCAGCATGACTGGCTGGTCCGCCGGCATCGCGGGCTCCTACCGCAGCAAGGACTGGAACTTCCAGGTCGGCTACGTCCACACCAACGGTTCCGCCGACGTCGTCCGCAACGGCGCCGCCGCCAACGACATCGCCGTCCGCGCGGACAGCGTCCAGCTCACCGTCACCCCGGTGGCGAAGGTCGACCCGAAGGCCACCTACGTGCTGACCCCGTACGCCTCGCTCGTCTACACCCGCACCAAGTCCGACGCCGTCACCGAGTCCTCCCCGGGTGCGAACCTGAAGGTCGACGCGATCTCGGCGGATTCGGTCTACGCCGAACTCGGCGCTAACCTGGCCGGCAAGTTCATGCCTGACCTGCAGTGGAACCTCTCCGCTGCCCTGGCGACCTCGCTGAACGGCTCGCAGACCGACGTGACGGCCCGCTTCGCCGACGCCGGCGTCGGCGCCACGGCCTTCTCCGTCCGCTCCGGCGGCGTGCACGGCCTCGAGGCCAAGCTGGGCGCCAACCTGGTGAAGGACTTCGGCGCCAACACCCGTGGCGAGATCGGCGTGCAGGGCGAGGTCGGTTCGAACTTCTCGAACGCCCTCCGCTTCGACGCCAAGGTCTCCAAGCGCTTCTAAGCGCCGCCTCGTCCGACCAAGGGCCGCCCGCGAGGGCGGCCCTTTTTGTTGGCCGGGTTCCCTGGGGCCGTTCCAGGTCGGCGGACGCTGGTTTGCGGGTTCATTGCCGGGCAAGGACTTGCCCTCCCTCGTCGGCGAAGTAGGTTGGCCGGGTGCGCCGGTTCCTGCTGAGTTGCCTGCTGGTCCCTTGGGTCCTTGCCGCTGAGCCGGCTGTGGGGCGTTTCTTCGTGCTGGGTGATTGGGGGTGGGCCGATCCCGAGCTCGAACGTCGCTACTCCTTGGTGAAGCAGAACGCGGACCTGCAACGGTCCGTCGCGCAGGCGATGGCCGCGCAGGCGGCCCGGGAGCCCATCGCGGCCGTCCTGACCACGGGGGATAACTTCTATCCCAACGGCGTGCAGTCGGCGGAAGATCCGCGGTGGGCGAGCTCCTTCGAGCAGGTCTATGCCGCGCCTTCGTTGCAGGTCCCGTGGGTCGCGTCCTTGGGCAATCATGACCACGATTCGACCGCCCAAGCCGAGATCGACTACGCCGCGAAGTCGAAGGGGCGCTGGGTCATGCCCTCCCGCTATTACACGCTGCGCTTCCCGGCGCAGGATGTCCGCGTCATCGTGCTGGACGCTTGTTCGCTGAGCCCGGCCTGGAATCGCCGCTACTTCAGCGCCGAGGGAGAGAAGGAGACCGCTGCGCAATGGGCATGGATCGAGGCGGAGCTGGCCCAGCCCGCCCGGTGGAAAGTCGTCATCGGACATCTGCCGATCCGCGACCATGGTTTCCATGCCAAGGAGCCGGAGTACGTCCGACGGCTTGCCCCGCTGCTCGAGAAGCATCATGTCCAGCTGTACCTGAACGGCCATGACCACCATGCGGAGCTGGTGAAGGAGAAGGGCGTCGCCTACGTCACCTGCGGCAACGGCTCCGACCTTTATCCGATCGGTTCCGGTCAAGGTTCCGAGTTCATCGGGGCCTATCCGGGCTTCACGGCCTTGGACTTCGGCCCCGAAGAGCTGACCATACGTTTCTTCGACGCCGACGGCAAGGTCCGCCACCGCGCCGTCCATGCCCGCTGAGGGCCCTGCGTTGACCTAAGGGTGGATTCCGCCTACACCCTAGGCGTGACCCCTTACCTGCAGCAGCGCCGTCCTGAACTCCTGAAGGCCTATCGCGACGGCCTTTTGGACGATGTGATCCCCTTCTGGCTCAAGCATGGCCTTGATCGCGCGCATGGCGGCATCCACACCGCGCTCGGCCGCCGCGGCGAGCTGCTCGATTCCGACAAGTCCGTCTGGTTCCAAGGCCGCGCCGCCTGGACCTTCGCCACGCTCTACAACACCGTCGAGCCGCGGCCCGAGTGGCTGGAGGCCGCGCTGTCCTGCGGCAACTTCCTGCACGACCGCTGCGCCGACCTCACCGGTAAGCTGCACTTCACCGTGACCGGCGAAGGCGATCCGCTCCGCATGCGCCGCTACGTCTTCAGCGAGTGCTTCGCGGCCATCGCGTACGCGTCGCTCTTCCATGCGACCGGCGAGGGCAAGTGGAAGGAACGCGCCATCGCGGCCTTCGACCTTTTCCTCAAGTTCAACCGCGAGCCCGGCCATATCGTGCCCAAGACCTCGCCCGAGACGCGTCCGATGAAGGGTCTCTCGCCGCTGATGATGACGCTCGTGACCGCGCAGGACATGCGCGCCGACCTCGGTGACGTCTTCGTGCGCGGCAAGACGCTGACGCAGTGGGCCGCCGAGGCCATCGCGGAGATCCGCGCCGATTTCGTGAAGCCCGACCTCAAGGCCGTCCTGGAGGTCGTCGGCCCGAACGGCGAGATCTACGACCACTTCGACGGTCGCCTGCTCAACCCCGGTCATTCCATCGAAGCCGCTTGGTTCATCCTCCGCGAGGCGCGTCATCTCGGCGACGAGTCGATGAAACGCCTCGGCCTCGACATGCTCGATTGGATGTGGGCCCGGGGCTGGGATCGCGAGCACGGCGGCATCCTGTACTTCGTCGACCTCCATGGGAAGCCGATCCAGGAGTACTGGCACTTCATGAAGTTCTGGTGGCCGCACAACGAGGCCATCATCGCAACGCTCATGGCGCATGTGATGACGGGCGATCCGAAGTACGCCGAGATGCACCGTCAGGTCCATGACTGGTCCTATGCCCACTTCCCCGATCGCGAGTGCGGCGAGTGGTACGGCTACCTCGACCGCGAGGGCCGACCGACGACCGAGCTCAAGGGCAACATGTGGAAGGGGCCGTTCCATATGCCGCGCCAGAAGCTCGTCTGCTGGCAGCTCTTGGAGGGCTTGGGCTGAGATGGCCTTCGCCGGATTCGAGCCCTGCGTCGGCTGCGGGCGTGGCATCCCGGTCGACCGGTTCGTGGACGGCAAGGCCGCTTGTCCGTGGTGCGGGACGGTGCAGGACGAGGGCGGTGAGCAGGTCGTGGTCGCGCCCGCGAAGCCGTTGGGCCGCCACCCCAAGGTCACGGAACGAGACGAGGGCGCGGAGCGCGTCTTCGTCACTCGCCAGGGGTCATGCTTCGGGTGGTTCTGGCTCGTGTTCACGACCGTCCACTGCGGGTTCATGTTCTACGGCTTGGTCCATGGCCAGGTGCATTCCGGTCGCCATGGCCCCGTCATCGCGAACCCGTCGTTCTGGCATTACCTGGGCTTCGCGGCTTTCTACTCCATCTTCTTCGCGGTGGGCTTCGCGTTCACCCTCAGCAGGTACACCATCCGCCTGCGTGACGACCTCATCACCGTCCGTTACCGGCTTTTTCCCTTCGTCGGCTGGACCTGGCGTCTGGCCGCGGCTGAGACCGTGCAGGTCTCGCTGGCCTTCCGGGGGGCTCGCTCCAACGGTCGCGCGGAGAAGGCCATCGTCCTCGTCTCCGGCGGCAAGGAGATCAGCTTCGGTTCGTTCCTCGAGGATGGTGTGAAGCAGCACCTCGCGTCCTCGATCGACGCCTTCTACCACGAGGCGCCCGGAGCCACCGCCGACTTCATTCCCGGACCATCAGCCTGAACGGGCCCGCGGGACGCCCGGAACGGTCGACGAGTCCGGCCTGGGCGTCCATCCGCCAGGCGTAGCGGACTTCCGCGATGCGGCCTGCCGCGTTCAGGTGGAGTTCCTGATCCTTGGCCTCCCAGGAGCTGGCCGACGCGAAGACCGTCTCGCCTTCGCGGCGGACCTCGAACGACGGCGCGGCCGAGGTCGCGGCCTTGATGCCGTCGGGCGCGCGGAAACGGATGCGGACGCCTTGCGACGTGCGTTGCGCGTCAAGGGCGACCGGGCCTTCGGCGACAAGGTCCTTGCGGCCATAGAGGTCTCGCAAGGCGAGCGCGGCGAGCCGTTCGCCGACCGCGGACTTGTTGCGGGGATGGACGTCCTTGGCCGCGCCGAGGTCCAGGGCCACCGCCATGCCCGTATGCGGGATCTCGGTCGTCAGCCGGCGTTGCACCTCGCGGAATTCGGGCCAGAACCGCCGCGCGGGTTCGTTGATCGAGGGTAGCTGCACCCAGTAGAAGGGCAGGTCAGGCTGCTGCCAGCGTCCGCGCCAATCCGCGACCAGCAGCTTCATCAGCGACCCGTATTCGTCGACGTCCTCGGTGCGGATCGCGTTGCTCTCCCCTTGGTACCATAGGACTCCTTTGAGCGGGAATGAAGTGATGCCGGCCGGTCCGGCGGCCCATGCGAAGCCCGGCTTGTACCCGTGGTTGGGACCGCAGTCATCGCCCGGCGCATCGGCGGCCTTGCCGAGGTGCTGTTGGCCGCGGAGACGCACGAAGCTGCCTTCGATGCTTTCGTTGGTGAGCCAATTGCCGGCGACCTTCTTGCGGAACGTGGCGTCGCCGGCGAGGGCCTCGCGGCTGATGAACGCTTCGATCGGGGCGCCGCCGACCGCGTAGTTGACGAGCCCGACGGGCAAACCCGTTTCCGCGGAGAGGCGCTTGGCGAAATAGTAGCCGACGGCGGTCGTCGGCGCGGCGGTCTTGGGCGTGCAAGGCTCCCACCGCCCGGCATAGAAGCCGCGCGTGGTCATTCGCGCGACCGTGGCCGCATCCAGCGGCGCGCCGGAGCGGTATTGGCCGGCGAAGCTATGGTTGCGGATGCGGACCAACGGGAGGATCGCCTGCGGCAGTTCCTGTTTGGCCTCGGCGTCCCGGCTGAGCGGGAACTCCATGTTGGACTGGCCGGCGCAAAGCCATACGTCCCCGATGAGGATGTCGCGGATGACGGCGTCGGGCTGTCCGGCTTCTTGGGCCGTGAGCGTCGTCGGCTTTGGGTCGGCAGCCCGGGCCGCAAAGGTCTGCTGCCAGCGGCCGGCCGCATCGGCCTCCACCTGCGCGGACTGGTCTCCGAGCCTGAGCGTGATGCGGCTGTTCGGCTGGGCGGTGCCGCGGACCCGGATCGGCCGGTCGCGCTGCAGCACCATCCCGTCGCCGAACCAAGGGTCGAGCTCGGCGGCCGGCGATAGCGCGGCGACGAGGCATAGCCCAAGGCTCAGCGACGCGCGGTTCACTTCCCTTCGAGGTGGGTGTCGGTGATGGTCCGGAACAGCACCACGGAATTGCTGTTAGGCTCGTAGAGGACCCCGATGTCGGCGCCGACCTTGGCCATCGAACTGTAGGCGAACGGACCAGGGAAGAGCAGGGTGGACTCCGCCCAGGTCTTGCCGCCGTCGTCGGAGCGTCGCAACGTGCCGTTGGCGCGGCCCTTGCCGGCGGGGTTCAGGAAGAAGACGGCGGGCTTCCCTGCGACCGTCGCCGAGAGCAGGCAGCCTTGGCAGGTGGGCTCAGGCAGGGCGGCGTCATCGGCGGCCTTGGACCAGGTAGCCCCGCCATCCGCCGACCAGGAGGTCTTGCGCAGAGGCGTGCCCTTCCACCGGCGCGAATTCAAGTAGAGCGAACCGTCGGCGGTCTCGGCCACCTGGACCTCGTTGAGCTGCAGGTTGGCCTCCTGCGGCACTTCCTGTCCGCGCTTCCATGTTTTGCCCGCGTCGTCGCTGTAGGCGACCCAGTTGACGAAGTTGCGCTTCTGGTCCTGCGAGTTGAAGGGGATCACCAGACGGCCGGCGAAACGACCTTTCTGCAGCTGGATGCCGACGCCGGGGCCGGACGCGCACGTCACGGCGTTCTCGGGCTTCAGTTCGGCGCTCACATCGACGGCCTTGGACCAGGTCGCGCCTTCGTCGTCGGACGACACGTACTTCAGGCGGTTGCCCTTGGGGTCCTTCGGTCCGACGGGCAGCCCGCCGAACTCCTTGCCCCCGGCGGGGAAGGTCTGGAAGAAGAGGAACACACGACCGCTCTTGGCGTCCTGCACGAGGCAGGGGTTGTTGCAGCTGTCGTCGCCCTGTTCGTACGCGAGCGCCGGCTTGGACCAGGTCTTGCCTTGGTCCTTCGAGACGGCGAACACGAGGTCGTTGCCGGCCTGGTCGGTGGCCTTGTCGCGACCTTCGGCGGCCGCGATGAGCGTGCCCTTGACCGTGGCCAGCAAGGCGGGGATGCGGATGGAGCCGTAGGGGGCGCCCTTGGGCGAAGCGACCTTCTTGGCCTCGAAGACGACCACGGCGGGCGCCTCCGCGGGTTGGGGGGCGGCGGCGAGACCGACCGAGAGGATGAGTCCGAGCGTGATTAGTCTTTCCATGAGAAGTAGCCGATGGCTTCAAGTTCGCCGAGCATAGCCTGCACGCCCGCGGCGTCGGGGTTGGCGTTGGGCAGGCGGGCCGGTCCGACGGGCACGCCGAGGTGCGTCATCAGGGCCTTGGCGCAGCCCATGTAGCCGCGCTTCGCCACGATGCGGATGACCTGCATCATGCGGTCCTGCTCGAGCTGGCAGGTCGCGAGGTCGCCCTTGGGGAAGGCCGCCATCATGCGCTGCAAGGGTCCCGGGACGAAGTTGTAGGTGCTGCCGACGCCGCCTTGCGCGCCCATGGCGAGGGCCGAGAGGAAGTACTCGTCGATGCCCCACGGCAGGTCGAATTTGCCGCCGTCCAGGCGCTTGCCGAGCAGGTAGGTGCCGAGGTCGGGGTTGGAATACTTCACGCCCGCGAGGGTCGGGATGCGCTGGGCGGCGAGCTTGAGGAAGTCGTCGACCGGGAAGCTGATGCCGGTCAGCGGCGGGATGTCGTAGTAGTAGAAGGGCAGCTCTGGCGCGGCGGCCGCGACCTGCGCGCAGCAGGCGACGAGGTCCTCGAGGTTGCGCGGCTTGAAGTAGGACGGGGCGATCATCGAGACCGCGCTGGCCTGGTTGCGCTGCGCCTGCGCCGCGAGGGCCGCGGCGTCGGCGAGGCAGTTGGCTCCGACGTGCACGACGACCTTGATGCCGCTCGACTTGGAGACGGCCGCCCAGCGGTCGCCGAGGGCGAGGCGTTCGGTCAGCTGCAGCGAGACGCTTTCCCCGGTGGTGCCGCCGATGAACACGCGGTCGATCTTGCGCGCGAGCAGGTGCGCAGCCTGCCGTTCGACGACGGCGAGGTTCAGCGAGCCGTCGGCGTGGAACGGCGTGTGGGTGGCGGGGCAGAGCCCGTGGAACTTGAAGGCGGACATGGGAAGGGGGATCAGCGGCGCAACGAGGCGTCAGGACGGATGCAAAGGACGACGCCGACCGACAGCAAGGCAATCGCCGCGAAGGCGCCGAAGATGATATTGAGCGGTATATGAGCGTCCCGCATCAGGCCGAAGCCCCAGTCGGCCAGGCCGCCGCAGCTGATGCTGGCGAGGTTCATGAGCCCGTAGCCGGTCGCGCGCAGCTCGGGCCGCACGAGCTGGCAGAGGATGGGCATGTTGTTGCAGTCGAAGAAGCCCCAGCCGAGCCCGAACAGGATGAGGAACCCGATGGCCACGGTGAGGGTCGCGGCGTTGCCGACGCCGAAGAGCGCGGGCAGGAAGAGCATCATGCCGAGCGCGCTGACGAAGATGCGCCCGCGGTCCGTCCGCCGCATCCAGCGGTCGGCGAGCCACCCGCCGATACCCACGCCGAGGAGCGAGGCGATCTGGACGTAGAGCACGGCCGAGACGCCGGCTTTGCCCTGGCCGAGGCCGAACTGCTCGCGGAGGATGTCAGGCATCCAGTCCTTCACGACCCAGCCAGCCAGCGCAGGCAGGGTGAAGTAGAGCACGAGCAGTCGGAACCCCGGGTTGGCGAGCAGCTCGCCGAACGCCGGCAGGAACTTGGGCGATGTTCCGGCGGCGGCGCGCTCGGGCGGGTCGCGCAGGAGCAGGAAGAGCGGGAGCGCGTAGAGCACGCCGACGGCGCCGCACCAGTCGAAGGCCGTGCGCCAGCCGATGTCCGGGCTGTCCGCGGCGTAGCCGGCGAAGCCGCCGAGGATGACGCCGACATAGATGCCCATCTGGTGGAAGCCGACCGCGCGGGAGCGCGTCGCGCCGAGATGGAAGTCGGTGATCAGCGCCAAGGCCGCCGGGATGTAGAACGCTTCGCTGACGCCCATGAGCGCGCGGGCCGCGAGCAGCTGATGGAAGCCGTGCACGTGCCCCATGTACCACGTCGTCGCCGACCAGACCAGCAGGCTGGCGCAGATCACGTTGCGCCGGTTGAGGCGGTCGGAGAGGAATCCGCCCAGGGGGCTGAGGAACGCGTAGACCCATTTGAAGGAGCCCAGGACCAGGCCCCAGTTGGCCTTGTTGCCGATGTCGGGGAGGTCGGCCATCATCGACCCCTTCATCGCCGCGAGCATCTGGCGATCGAGGTAGTTGAGCAGCGCCACCGGCACGAGCAGCGCGACGACCAACCAAGCGGTCCGCGGCAGGGCCGATGCCTCGTCGTGCCCGTTCATCGGAGCTTCGCCGGGATGCTCCAGCGCGTGCAGGCGGGCGTCCGGACGCCGGGGCGCGTCTCGCCGCTGATGGTCACGAGGTCGTCGCCCAGCCGCAGCAGCGGCGCGGTCGCGACGGGATGCGGCCACGTGTCCACGACCTGGGTCTCGAAGGTCTCGGTGTCGACCATGACGATCCGGGCCGTCTGGCCGGGGTGCGTGGCGGGCGGTTTGCCGTAGTGGCCGCCGTCGTCGCCGCCGACGAAGAAGAGGTGGTTGCCGGTGGCGACGCCCGGTCCGGCGCTTGCGGCTAGCGGTGCGGCGAGCGCATGGAAGCGCGTGCCTTGCCCGTTCTGCGCCGAGTAGGTGAGCGCGTCGCGGTAAGTGCGCACGGGTTTGCCTTGGTCCGCCGAAAGCGCGCAGCCGCCCAGCCAGACCGTCGTGCCGTTCTCGTCGGCCCCGACGAGCGGCAGGATGCGCGCGTATTCCTCCTTTTCGTCGGTGGACCTCCAGCCGGCCGTCGGATGCGCGAGGTCCAGCACGGTCGTCGTGGCGAGCGCGGAGGTGGCGTTGGCGCTCAGCGTCCCTCCGGTCAGCGCGAGCCGGGTGCCGACCACGAAGCAGCCCGCGTACGCGCGCGGTTCATGGAGCTTGGGGCCGAAGGGGGCGCAGGTGCCGTCGAGGCGCGCGACGATGACTTCGGCGAGATGCCCGTCGGCGTTGCAGCCGCCCGCGATGACGAGGCCGTCGCGCGCGGGCGTCGCGGCGAAGCCGGCGTAGGCGTTGGGCGTAGGGAGCTCGCCGACCTTTCGCCACGACCACTTGCCGTCCGTCTTCTTCAGCAGGAAGACGTGCTTGTAGAAGACCTTCACGCCGCCGTCCCACGGCATCTTGTCAGGGAAGTTGCTGCCGCCCGCGGCGAGGATGACCTCTTGGCCGTCCGCGTCCTTGAGCACCGCGGCCATCATGCCTGCGCGCCCGAGCGGATCCGGCAGGTCCGGCAACGCCTCCGCTGCCACCAAGCGGAGGGCGAGGCAGAGCAGGGCGAAGGCGCGAACGGTGGACAGGGGCATGTCGGGGGTACCTGTAGATACCGCCCCGACGAAGGCCTGCCAGCCTAAGCGTTATTCCTCGCGGCCCAACCAGCCTTCGGAGGAGCGCATGCAGGGACGGATCTCGCCGTTTACGACCGCAATCCCTCCATTCCACTTCGCGCAGCCCGTCGTCAGCAGGGCCGCCGGCGCCTCGCCGGCATCCTGCCACGCATCGAGCGTCTTGTCGTACGCCAGGATCTTCTTGGAGAAACCCGGATGCTTCGCGGCTTCGACCTTGCCGGCCAAGCTGCCGTCGTCGCCGCCGATGAGCAGCGCTTGTTCGCCGACAAAGGGGCAGGGTGTCGGCGCGGCCGCGATGGGGCGAGGCAGGGCCGCGATTCGGCGCCATTCCTTGCCGAGCGTGAAGGCGTGGCAATCGGTGAGGTATTCGCGTTCGGCGCCCTTCGCGCCAGCCGTGAGTGCGACGCCGCCGAAGAGGAAGAACGTGTCCTTCGTGCCGGCGGCCTGCGCGAGCATGCGGCCCGAGCCGGCCCAGAGCGGAAGTTCCTTCCAGCCGCCGGTGAGGTTCGCGAGGTCGATGGCGTAGGCCGTCGAGGACGCCGCGGTGGCGTCGGGGCGTTCGGTGCCGCCGGCGACGATGACCTTGCTGCCGACGAGCGCGCCGGCCGCGTAGGCGAGCGGTCGAGGCAGGAAGGGGAAGGGACGCACCTTGAGCTCGCCGTCCTCGACGCTGAGCACGTAGCAGTCCTGGTAATGGCGTTCGGCGTTGGCGCCGCCGATGGTCAGCAGGCCTTGGCGGATGGAGATGCCGACGCCGTAGCCGATCGCGCGGGGCAGCTTGCCGAGCGCGGTCCACTTGCGGTTGCGCGGGCCGATGGAGTACACGGTGTCGTGCCAGGCCTTGGCGCCGCCTTCCCAGGCGGGCTTCGTCGGGAAGTTTGAACCCCCGGCCATCAGCAGCAGGTCTCCGGAGGTGCCGAGGAAGGCTCCACCGACGCCCGGGGCGTTGGGAGATTCAGGGATCCGGGTCCAGCGCATCGACATGACGACATAAGCAAGACACGGCGTCGTGGCCTGTCCAGAGCTTAGCCGAGGTTTCTCCCGAGTTTGCTAGGGTATTCGGTGGTTTTGCGGGGGTCGGTCCGTCGCGATGGGTTTTGTTTGACAGCCTTGCCCGATTATTGCCTTCATTCAGGTCCTTTCGCACTGCCTGGTAGCTCAGCGGTAGAGCAGGTGACTGTTAATCACTTGGTCGTAGGTTCGATCCCTACCCAGGCAGCCAGAAAGGGTCCTTTGCGCGGACCGACCTCCTTGGGTCGGTCCGTCTGCTTTCACCTTGTCCTTGACCACGGAGGCGGTTGCGGGAGGATGCAAGCCACCATGGGCCAGCAAACCAACAAGATCATCAAGCGTCGTCGTCGTCGTGCTTATCTCGAGCGCAAGAAGGAGCGGATCAAGGCCGCCCGCGTCGCCGCCAACAAGAAGAAGTCCAAGAAGTGAAGCGGAGGGGTGGCATGGCCTGCTGGCAGGCCGCGCTCATCGCGCTGGCCCTGACCGCCTGCGACACCCCGCCTCCTTCCGCAGTCGAGCTCCCCGGGGTAGCCTATGTGCACCCGTTGCGGCGCTCCGAGGCCGACGTGGCCCGCGCTTCCGAGGCGTTCTACGCCAAGGAGACCCACGGTCAGGACGTCGTCTTCCGGACGACCGAGCACGAGCGGGCAGGTTATTATTTCTACACCAAGTTCGACCTGGAGCCGCCGGAGGGCGCCCGCATCGTGCTTGAGGTGGTCCGCACGGAGGCCGCGCCACCGGAGCGTTTCGTGTTCGCCACGACGATGCGTCCGAAGTTCCCCGTCGGCGAATACGTCATCGGTTTGACCGGTAAGGAAGCCGGTGACGCCCGTTGGGTGCCCATCGCGTGGCGCGTGTCCTTGGTCGATGCCCAGGGCAAGGTCGTGGCGTCGACGCACAGCTTCCTCTGGGGCTCGCCCACGGACCTCATCCGTCGCTAGGTCATGACGCCTTGCGCTTGGTCCGCCTGGCGTCCGCTGCGGTTGGTCGAGCCGGTGCCGGTCGGCACCTTGCGAGAGCAATTGGATGGCGGGCAGTCGTTCCGTTGGTCGGTCGATGAGGACGGTGCCTGGACAGGTGTCTTCGGGTGTACGCTCGCCGGGTTGCGCGGCACGGACCGCGGATTGGAATGGCGCGGTCTCGTCGGGGTTGACGGCACCGAGGCGGCGCTGCTGCGATATCTCGACGCCGACGGCACGCAGGCGAAGCTGACCGACGCCCTGCCGTGGCGGTCCGACGGGGTCTTACTCGCGGCGATCGCCGCCCATCCCGGGCTGCGCATCCTGCGTCAGGACCCGCAGGAGGCGCTCATCGGTTTCCTCTGCAGCTCGAACAAGCGCATCCTGCAGATCCGGCAGATGGTCGCGCGCTTGGCCGAGTCGCTCGGCGATCCGCTCGGCGGCGGCCACCACGCGTTGCCCAGCTGGTCGCAGTTGGCGGCGGCGAGCGAGGCGCAGCTGAAGGCCTGCGCTTTGGGGTATCGCGCCGCTTTCCTGCGCGGCACGGCTCGGCGTCTGCTCGCCCGACCGCGTTGGGCGGAGGAGTTCGCGGCCTTGTCCACCGCGGAACTCCTCGCCGAACTGCAATCGCTGCCCGGCGTCGGCCCGAAGGTGGCCGCGTGCGTGGCGCTTTTCGGTTTCGGAAGGTTGGAGAGCTTTCCCGTCGACACCTGGGTCGTGCAGGCCTTGGCCGGCGCCTATGGTTTCCATGGTTGGGCGCCCGCGCGGCTGGAGGAGTTCGGACGCGCGCACTTCGGGCCGGCTGCCGGCCTCGCGCAGCAATACCTCTTCGCGGCCGCGCGCGCCGACGTCCTGCCGATGCCCTTCCGGGCCGAAGCGTCCTCGCCTAAGCCGGTACGCCGCCCCAAGTCGCGCGCACGACCTCGTCGGTGAGCGTCTGGGCCGGAGTCCCGACGGCGACCAAGCGGCTTTCCTGCAGCACGAGGACACGGTCGCAGGCGCGGGCCCACGCGAGGTCGTGCGTCGCGAGCAGCACCGCGGCGCCGGCTTGGGCGGAGGCGCGGACGGCGCGGGCCACGAGCTCGGACCGGCAGAGGTCCAGCGCCGTGGTCGGTTCGTCGAGCAGCAGCGCCTTGCCGTAGGCGTCGCCGAGCGCGGCGAAGGTCACGCACAGGTGCGCGGCTTTGCGTTCGCCGCCGGACAGGCGCGAGAGCCGTGCCCGGAACTTGTCGCCGAGGCCGAGTCGGTCCAGCCAGAGGCGGAAGGCCTGCGGGTCCGGCGAGATCTCGCCGAGTTCCTCGACGGTGAAGTCCCAGGCCGACTGCGGGTGCTGCGGCGCATAGGCCAAGCGGACCGACAGTTGCCCGGCCGCCGCCTTCCGGGGGTCGACGCCTGCGAGCGAGAGTTCGCCCGTCGCGGTCGGCAGCAGGCCTGCGCACGCGCGGAGCAGCGTCGTCTTGCCGGCGCCGTTCGCGCCGACGACCGCGACGACCTCGCCGGCGGCGACGGAGAGCGCGACGCCGTCCAGCGCGGCGCGGCCCGCGAGGTCGACGGAAAGCCGCAGGGCCTGGAGCAGGGCGTCACTCATGGCGGCGGGAGGCGATCCAGACGAACGCGGGCGCGCCCAGCAGCGCCGTCATGGCGGCGGCCGAGAGCGGCGCCTGCGTCCACAGCGAACGGCCCAAGGTGTCCGCGAGCAGGAGCAGCCCGCCGCCCAGCAGGCCGGCGAGCGGGAGCATCGCGCCGTGGCGCGGACCGACCAAGGCTCGCGCGAGGTGCGGCGCGAGCAGGCCGATGAAGGCGACCTGGCCGACGAGGCAGGTCGCGGCGGCCGCGGCCAGCGCGGTGAGCAGGACGCCGTGGCGACGGGCGGCGTCGACTTCGGTGCCGAGGCACCGCGCCGTGTCCTCGCCGAGCGCGAGGCGGTCGAGCGCGCCGGCTTGGGTGAGCAGGAGCACGCTGGCGCTGAGGCAACCAAGGATCGGCGCCCACGCGAGCTCGAGGGTCGCGCTGCCCAGCCAATCACCGGCGGCGCCGTTGACCAGCACGTCGCGGGCTTCCGGGAAGCGCGCGGCGACGACGAGCGTGCCCGCGGCGGTGAAGGCGTTGAGTCCGAGGCCGGCGAGGAGCAGCTGGGCGGAGGAGCGGCGCCCTGCGGCCAGCATCAGCACGCCCGAGGTGGCCAGCGCGCCGCCGAAGGCCGCGGCCGGCAAGGTCCACCGGTGGTTCCAGGCGAAGTCGGCGCCGCCTGCGAGCAGCAGCGCGATGCCGAGCAGCGCGCCGCCGAACACGCCGGTCAGGCCAGGGTCGGCCAAGGGATTGCGGAACACGCCCTGCTGGTTCGCGCCGCCGAGCCCCAAGGCGCAGCCGGCGGCGAGCGCCGCGAGCACGCGCGGGAGGCGGAGCATCAGCAGCTCGCCGTTGGCCCCCCAGCCGAAGCCGGCTGAGCCGCACGCCAAGGCCCCCAAGGCCAGCAGCGCGAGCAGGCAGGCCGCTAGGCCGAAGGTTCCGGCGCGACGGTCCATCTACTTCTGGAAAAGGAGGTCGAGCGGACTGCGCGGCTTCGGGGCCGCGTCGCCCTTGGGCGCCGTCGCGCGCTCGGGCTGCACGGTGTTCTGGTCCTTGTAGCTCGCTCCGGATCGGATGTTGCTCACGGCGCTCTGGAGCCGTTCGGCGAGGTCGTTCTTCAGGTTGTTGAGCGAGCCCGTGAACTTCACCCCCGGCCCCTTGGTGGTGCCGTCGGCCGCGGCCACGCCGTCCGCGAAGCCCAACAACGCGAAGTGCTGCGCGTAGTCGCCTTTGCCGCGGAGCTCGGCCTGCAGGGACAGCGGCCAGTCGGCGAAGGCCAGCTGCGGCTGCGCCCCGATCTGGCCGAGCGCGTTGAGCGTCAGCTCCGC
Organism: Opitutia bacterium; assembly: GCA_947453335.1. Taxonomy (GTDB): domain Bacteria; phylum Verrucomicrobiota; class Verrucomicrobiia; order Opitutales; family UBA953; genus UBA953. The sequence continues at coordinate 423,355 of CANGFP010000001.1, forward strand.
GTTCGCCACCTCCGCCTTCGTGATCTTGATCGTCCCGTCGGGCATGCGTTGCGCGAGGAACTCCGCCTTGTCGTACTGGAAGTTGGCCAACGACTTCTGCAGCTTGCCCACGGCCGAGACCGCGGCGCCGATCTTGGCGATCTTCTCGCCCTGCTGCTGGTTCTTCGTGAGCACGCCCGCGAGCACCGCCAGTCCGCCGACGACCTCCGCCGTGTCGCCGGCCGTGTTGGCCGTGGCCGCCAGCGCGCCGTCCTTGCCGCCGAACGCCTGGATGCGGCCGCCTTGTGAGGTCAGGCCCGCGTTGAGGTTCATCTTCGCCGCCAACGCGTCGAGGTTGCCCGAGACCCCTTCCGCCGAGGCCCAGGCGTCCGCTTTGCCGTCGACGAACTCGCGGAGCGCGGGGAAGGCCGCCGCGACCGAACCGAAGTCGAACTTCGTCAGCGTGACCTTCGACGTGAGCACGTACGGACCTCCCGCGGTCGCAGGCTGGAAGCTGAGCCGGCCGCCGCCGCCCAGCGTTCCTTCCGCGACCTTGCCTTGGACCTTGGACAGCGTGACCTGCTCCTCGGCGACGTCGACCTGCAGCGAGACCTCGCGCGCGACGATGCCTTTCGCGTAGGCCTTGCCGATGCGCACGAGGGCCTGGCCGGATTGGTTGTGCCAGAGCGGCGCAGCGTCCTTGGCCGTGCTCGGGGCGACGGGCTTGTCGGTGGCTTCGGGGTCGGCCTTCGCGAGCAGCGCGAGGAGATCGTCCCCGACCACGTTGGGGAACTCAGCGAGCACCTTCCAGTCGGTGCGCTCGCCTTGCTTGACCTGCCTGACCTGCACGCGCCCCTCGGAGATGCCGTCGGCTTCGATGCGGACGCGTCCCGTGGCTTCCATGCCTTGCGGCCGCGGCGTATAGCTGCCGTCGAACGTGGCGGACTTGATGCGGCCTTCGCGGCCTTTGAGCGCGATCTCCTTGAGGGTGAGCCCGGCCTTCACGTCGCCCGTGGCCGACATGTCGGCGGTGGCGGCGTAGGTGCCGGTGGCGATGCTCGCGAGGGCTTCGGCGAACGGCTGTTCCGCCATGGCCCCGAGGTTGCCCTGCAGGCGCATGGTCGTGGGCGCCGCCTGCAGGCCCCAGGAGAGGTCGCCGGCCGCCAGGATGCGGCCCTTGTTCGCGAGCTTCGCTTGGCTGAAGGTCAACGTGCTCGCCTTGTCGCCGAAGCTGAGGTCGAGCCCGGCCGCGAGGTCGCAATGGTCCACCCAGAGCTTGCCGCGCCAGCTGACGCTGGTGTCGACGAAGGCCACGGGCGCGCCTTCGGTACGCACGAACAACCCGCCGGACTTGAAGCCGACGACGAGGTCGGCGCGGTCGAGGTTGCCCGAGAGCTTGAGGCCGGGGACCAAGGCGGCGAGCGATTCGAGCGGCAGCTTGGCCGCGTTGGCCTCGGCGAGCACGCCGCTCGGACGTTCGCCGGAAAACGGGAAGGGCTGGCGCAGCCTGAGGTTGAGCAGGTTGTCGCCGCCGCGCGTGATGCGGGCCTCAAGCGCGGAGAGCGCGGCCGGCCGGCCGGCCTCGGCGCCGAGCGCGGCCTTGGCGAAGACGCGGATGCCCGCGAGCTTGTCCTTCGGCAGGTCTTCCCAGCCCGGTTGCGCGGCCAGTTCGGCGATGCCGACCTGCGCGTTGGCGTTCACCGTCCAGGCGCCGTCCTTGCCGGGCCTGATGACGGCGTCGCCGGCGGCGATCTGGCCGGCCGCGGAACTCAGCGAGAACGGGGCGATGAAGATGGCGCCGCCTTCGGAGCGCAGAGGCAGTTGCGCATCGACCTCCTGCAGGAGCACCTTGCCCTCGCGTTCCAGGGTCAGGCCCGTGAAGGCGTGCGTCTTCAGCGTGGTGATGGTCGGTTCGCCTTTCGCCAGCGCGAGCTCGGCCTCGCCGGTCCAGCGGCCGGCGGTGGCGGTCATCTTGGCCAGCGCGAGGAAGGGCGTGAGCGAGACCAGGTTCGCGTCGCGGGCCGTCAGCGTCAGCGCCAGGTCTTCGGGGAGCCTGCCGTCCGCGAGGTGCAGCGGCTTGGCGAGCACGACCGAGATCCCGTTGCCGGAGACGTCGAACCGTTCGACGTCGAGGTCGGCGGACGCACCGCGGGCCTGGGCCTTGATCGTCCAGGCCGAAGCCGTGCCGCGCGGGATCGCTTTCGAGAACTTGGCGAGGTCCGTCCACGTCGCCTTCAGGTCGGTCTGCGCGGACCAGGTGCCGGCGAGCGGTGCGGCCTGCGCCTTCACCACTCCGTTCAGCTGGCAATCGGGCAGGCTCGAGCTGAGGATGCCGAAGCTGTTGGGGTCGACGTCGAGGCGCACCTCGAGCTGGAGGGCGCCTTGGTCGATGGCGCCTTCGAACTTGGCGGCGGAGCGGTTGGCGGCGTCGCGGATGAGCCCGTTGAACGCCAGGGGTTTGCGGGCCTCGTGCTGCGCGTGGAACTCGAGGCCCATGGAGCCGGCCGCCAGCGGGCTGTCGTCCTTGGCGACCATGCGCAGGTCCAGCGCCTCGACGTCTTCGGTGAGCTGCTCCAGGGTGAGGCCGGCTTGGCCGAGTGGCCGACGCAGCGTGCCTTTCAGGACGATCTCGCCGCGCGGGCGGGTGAGCGTGTTGCCGACCTTGAAGCCCGGCCAGGTCACGCCGGCCCGGAGCGAAAGCGCGCCGGCGGAGTCGAGCCCCTCGCCGACCGTGTTGAAGCGAACCTCCTGGCCCTCGGCGAGGGTGACGCGGCCGTTGATGGAGTAGGGGCCCACCTTGAAAGCCGGCAATCTACCAGGGACCGAAGTAGTAGCCTGGGCCATCGGCTCGGCTTTGGCGGGTCGCCGCGCCGATAGGTCGAGGTCGAGCCCGCGGACCGCGATCTTCTCGAGCGTGTAGGTGCCGAGGACGGAAGCCACCACGTCGGCCTTGCCTGTGGCGCTCGCCAGCTTGATTTTCGTGCCGTCTTCGAGCGTCAGGTCGACCGCGAGGACCTCGAACGTCCCGTCGAGCGAAGCGGATACCTTGCCGATGGCGCCCTTGACGTTGGCCTTGGCGAGGGCTTCGGCGACGCGTTTGCCCAACGGGTCGGGTTTTAGTTCGGAGTCCACCCAGAGGACGGCCCCTCCGAGCAGCAGGACAAGGGCACCGAGGAACCAAAGACTAAGGCGAAGCGCGCGGGGCATGGGACGATGCCACCAGATTGTCCGCCTCCCGGATACGGGCAACAAAAAGCCCGGTGGATTTAGGGTCCACCGGGCCGGGAAACGGCTGCCAGGATGGGCTTAGGCCTGGGGCGGTTGCGGGCGCTGCCTCGTGCGCTGGCCGGCGGCGAGCTTCTTGCGGATGTAGAGTTCCTTCTCGGCCTCGGACGCCGCGTCGAACACGCCGGAGTTCTCGGCCACGTTCGTCGAGCGGATGGAGCGGGTGAAGCTCCGGCTGGCGTAGCGCATCTCCTTCATCGCCATGACCTCGTCCTGGTCGAGCAGTTCGCGCAGGTAGGCGACCTTCTGGCGGGCCCACGAGGACAGCCCCGGCAGCTGGCTGAGCTCCAGGAACTTCTGCTTGGCCGCCGCGAACTGACCGGAGCGCAGCAACGCTTCGATGGCCTCGATCTGCTCGGCCGTCACCGCCTCGCTGACAGCCGCCGCGACGTTCTCGTCGCCTGGCGACGTGCTGAACGCGGCGAGGTCGAGTTCGGGCAAGGCGAGGATCTGCGGCCCGTAGGCCACCGCGGCGCCCTCCTTGGTCACGGCCGTGAAGTTGACCGCGAGCAGGGAATCGGCCTTGGCGGCGGCGCCGACCTTGAGTTCGACCACCGCCGTCAGCGCGGCGCCCCAGGGCAGCGTGCCGAGGTCGCGCGTTCGCGTCACGCCATCCTCAAGCAGCTCGCCGAGCAGCCGGGCCTGGACGTCGCTTCCGCCTTGGATGGCCAGCTTGACCTGACGCAGGAAGGTATTGGACAGGATCGCGAACTGCTCCTCGAAGGCCTCGGAGAGGTCGGCGGCCGTCTGGCCGAAGTTGGCGGCGCCTTCCCCCGCCTTGGCCATGCCGGTCAGGAGCGCCTCGTTGAAGCCATGGCCGAGACCGACCGTGGAGGTCGTGATGCCGGCGCCGGCGGCCTTGGACACGTGCGCGCAGATCTTGGCCGCGTCGACGAGCCCGTGGTTGGCCTGGCCGTCGGTGAGGAGGATGACGCGGGCGATGCGGTCTTGCTTCATGAACGGCGCGAGCTGCTTCACGCCTTCCTGCCAGCCATCGAAGAGGGCGGTGGAGTTGCCGGCTTCGATCCGGCGGATGCGGGCGGGCAGGTCCTGGGCTTCCCCGACCGAGATGAGCGGCTGGACGACCTCGACTTTGTCGTCGAAGGCGACGATCGCGATACGGTCCAAGGGGCGGAGGCCCTGCACGATGAGGACGGCGCTCTCGAGGGCGGCCGTCAGCGGGGCGCCGCTCATCGAACCCGAGCGGTCGATGACGAGGGCAAGGTCGAGGGGGGCGCGCACCGTGCTGGCGGTCTCTTCGGAGGCCGGGCGGGCCGGGGCGACGATCCGCACCAAGACGTGGGTCGCTTCGGCCGCGGCGCGAAGGAAGCCCTTCTTGACGGGCAGGATTTCGATGGAGGGAGAGAGCTTAGGAGTGGTCATGGGAAGACCACCATGCACAGGCTCACTAAACTGTCAACACCACCAGAGTATCTTTTTTATTAATAACACCAAGGAGCGACTGTCTGGAATCTAAATCAAGGCCTTAAATAACTGTCTTTCAATGCTTTACGGAATTTTTCGACCAATCCGTCCAGTTCTTCTTCGGTTGGGCGACCTCGACTGTCAACGTGGAAGGAAGCTTCGCACCAGTGAGAAAGGCGGAGTCGCGTCCAGCGCTCCCGCTTTGGTTCCTCCCCGCGGGAGGTAGGGTGGAAGGCCAGCAACTGCTGGTATAGTTCGCGGACTTCCTGGTCCAGGTCGGGCCGCATGGATTCCTTGACGACCATCTTCCGGAAGAGGACCGCGGGGATCGTGGAATCGGAAAGTTCGCGGAGCTGCTGATGGGTCTCCTGGGCGAAGCGGCTTTTGCGCTGGAGCGCCGGGCCTTCGGAGTACTCGGCCACGCTGTCGCCCGCGGAGGCGGCTTGACTGAAGCGCCGGTCGAGGGAGCGATGCACGATCGGGCGGGCGTGGCCTTCGGACTCCTGCTGCGTGGCGGTGCGGAAGAAGAGCCGCTCCGCTTCGTTGGGCTGGGCCAATTCGTCGATCAGGTCGTCGAGCTTGGCGACCTTGGCGTTTTCCTTCAGCAGGTTGCGGATGCGGTCGAGTTCCCAGCCGCGCTCGGCCAGGAGCCGGGCCAGGAGCAGCTGCCGGACCTGGAGGCTGCCGTAGTTCGCCTTGCGACGGTCGTCGTTGGCTCGTTCCGGCTTGGAGATGATGTTCTCGTAGGTGTAGAAACGCACCAGCCGCTCGGTCGCCCGGTGGCGTTCCCCGAAGCCGAGGGCCTGGAGCTTGTCCGAGACGTGGAGCGCCAGTTCCTCGGCGGTCCCCAGGAAGTCGTTTCCTATCTGCGCGGAAATCTTTAGCATGTCGTTCTTTACGGACAGCAAGGTGTCAGCATCGCCCGTGGCCTGCAATCCTTTAACTGTGGTTTGTTAACACCGGAGGCCGAGGGCTGGTGTCCGGACAAAAAAACAGGCCGTCCATCGCTGGACGGCCTGGAGGCCAAGACCCTGTCGAGGGGGCTTAGGAGTTGTGGCTGTAGCCTTCTTCGCCGTGGTCCGAGATGTCCAGGCCGCGGGCTTCTTCTTCCTCCGTCGGGCGCAGGCCGAGGGTGGCCTTCAGGACGTAGGCGATGACCGCGGTGGCCAGCAGGGAGAGCACCAGGGTGATCGCGATGGCCTTGAACTGCTCGGTGAGCAGCGTCTTGCCGACGACGTCCTTGAGGTTCGTGGCCAGGTTGCCGTTGGCGTCGTGCGTCGCGAGGATGCCGGTGAGGATCGCGCCCAAGGTGCCGCCGACCGCGTGCACGCCGAAGGTGTCGAGCGCGTCGTCGTAACCGAGCTTGGCCTTCAGGTAGACCACCGCGAGGAAGGGCACCACCCCGGCGAGCACGCCGATGAGGACCGCGCCCGAGGCGGACACGAAGCCCGTGGCGGGCGTGATGACGACCAGGCCGGCGACGGCGCCCGAGCAGAAGCCCAGGATGCTGGCGTGCTTACGGGTGATCCATTCGAGGGCGGCCCAGGTGAACGCGCCGACCGCGGCGGCGAGCGTCGTGGTGGTGAAGGCCTGGGCGGCGACGCCGTCGGCGGCGAGGGCCGAGCCCGCGTTGAAGCCGTACCAGCCGACCCAGAGCATGCCGGTGCCGACCGCGCAGAGCACCATGCTGTGGGGCGTCATGGACTTCTTGCCGAAGCCCAGGCGCGGTCCGAGGATGATGCAGAGCAGGAGCGCGGACCAGCCGGAGGTCATGTGGACCACGGTGCCGCCGGCGAAGTCGATCGCCTTGATGGTGGCCTTGGCGTTCCAGACGCCGTTCATGTCGCCGGTGATGCCCCAGACGGCGTGGGCCATCGGGAAGTAGACCAGGAACATCCAGATCGCGGAGAAGAGCATCAGCGCGGAGAACTTCATGCGTTCGGCGATCGCGCCGACGATGAGCGCCGGGGTGATGATCGCGAACATGAGCTGGTACATCGCGAAGACGTTCTGGGAGATCCAGTAGGCGTAGTCCGTATTGGGCGCCGAGGTCACGCCGTTGAAGAAGAAGAACTCGCTGCCGCCGAAGACGTGGCCGAGGAACGTCCCGTCAAAGCTCTTCCCGAACACGAGCGAGTAGCCGACCGCCCACCAGAGGACGGCCACCAGGCCGGCGAGGCCGAAGCACTGCGCGACGACCGAGAGGACGTTCTTCGCGCGGACGAGGCCGCCGTAGAAGAGGAAGAGGCCGGGGAGAGTCATGAAGAGCACCAGCGCGGCGCAGATCATCATGAAGCCGTTGTGGCCGGGGCCGGTGGAGCTGGCCGCCGGCGTCGTCAGGCCCGCCGGGATGGTGGCGTTGCCGTCCTTGTCCTTGGGACCAACCTTCAGCACGGCGGTCGGGTCGCCGTTGCCGAGGTAGGCCTCCAGGCCCGCGATGCGCTGTTCAAGCGTCGGGGCAGGCGGTGGCGGCGGAGTCTTGGCGGCTTCGGCCGTCGGGGCGGCCGCCGGCGCGGGCGTGCCTTCCGCAGCCGACGCCCAGAAGGGCGCCGCCGCGAGGGCGAGGAGGGTGAGCGTGCGAAGCAGGGAGTTCATGGCATGCCCCCTTTCGCAACGGCCGTGCCAATCGTCCGCCGCCCGGACACGCCGCTCATTTTGGCTAAAATGCGGCTGGCTCCGGCGCGTGGCTTGCCTCTTTTCGGGCAAAACGCTGGCCGCTGAGGCTCCTCAGTGCACCTGGTAGCCTTCTTCGCCGTGGTCGGCGATGTCCAGGCCCTGGGCTTCCTCTTCCTCCGTCGGACGGAGTCCGATGGTCTTCGCGACGAACTTAGCGAGGAGCCAGGTGACGCCCAGCGAAAGCAGGACGCACAGGAGCATCGCGAGCAGCTGGCCGCCGAGGAGGCCGTGGCCGACCAGCGCGCCGCCGGCGGCGTTGGCCGTGGGGCTCATCAGGAGGCCGGTCGCCAGCGCGCCCAAGGTGCCGCCGACGCCGTGGACGCCGAAGGTGTCGAGCGCGTCGTCGTAGCCGAGCTTGCCCTTGAGGACGGAGCAGGCCCAGTAGGAGATGCCGCCCGCGAGCGCGCCGATGAGCACCGCGGAACCGCCGGAGACGAAGCCGGCCGCGTTGGTGATGGTGGCGAGGCCGGCGATCGCGCCGGAGCAGAGCCCGAGCACCGACGGCTTGCCGCGGTGCAGCTTCTCGACGAGCGCCCAGACGAACGTCGCGGCGGCGGCGCCGAGGGTCGTGGTCAGGAAGGCCTGGACGGCGATGCCGTCGGCGGCGAGGGCCGAGCCGGCGTTGAAGCCGTACCAGCCGGCCCACAGCAGCCCCGTGCCCAGCACGCAGAGCACCATGCTGTGCGGCGGCATCGCGCGCTTGCCGAAGCCGGCGCGGGGACCCACGAGGACGCAGAGGAGCAGGGCGGACCAGCCCGAGGTCATGTGCACCACGATGCCGCCCGCGAAGTCGGCGGCCTTGAAGGCGGCCTGCGGGTTGGCGAGGCCGGCGAAGTCGCCCGTCTGGCCCCAGACGGCGTGCGCCACGGGGTAGTAGACGAGGATCGTCCAGAGGAAGGAGAAGACCATGACGGCCGAGAACTTCATGCGTTCGGCGACGGCGCCGATGATGAGCGCCGGCGTGATCGCGGCGAACATCGCCTGGAAGAGCGCGAACGCGCCCGAGGAGATGCGGGGTTCGTAGCTGCTCGCGTCGGCGCCCAGGCCGGCGAACCCGAGATGCTCCGCGCCCCCGAACACGTGGCCGAGGAGGCCGCCGCCGAAGCTCTTGCCGAAGACGAGCGAGTAGCCGCACGCCCACCAGAGCAGCAGGCCCATCGCGGTGAGCGCGACGCATTGCGCGGCGATCGAGAGGACGTTCTTGGAACGCACGAGGCCGCCGTAGAACATGAACAGGCCAGGGATGCACATCAGCAGCACGAGCGCGGCGCTGACGAGGACCCAGGCGTTGTCGCCTGCGGTGACGGTGGTGACGGCGATGGAATTGAGCATGTTGGTCGTTTATCAGCAACTTGCGTGCCAATTTTTGACCACAGGGGCCAAGTCGCTTGCTTTCGAATAAATCGGAGGCAACATCCCAGACACCCCTTCCGATGATGCCTAAACTTACGCATTATGCCTTACTTTCGGCAGCCGCTTTTGCGGCTTTGCGCGCCGACGAGCCCGCGGCGAAGCCGTGGGTCCTCCTCGCGGATTGGCAGACCCGGAGCGCGGAAACGGTTTCGCATGCCGGCGGGACCACGGGCACCTTCGGTCGTTCGCGCGCCGGAGCCGAGGCGATCTGGACCTCGCCCACCGCGGCGTACGACCTGGAATATTACCGCTACCGCAACGACTTCACCGGCGCGATCAAGGGCACCGATCGCTCCTATGGCGACACGACGGACCTGATGCTCACCGGTTTCCGCCAGTGGGATTGGAACGCGAAGTATTCCGTGCAGGCCATCTACGCCTTGGAATCCGCCGCGGAGGAAGGTGTCGGATTGTCGCGCGGTTTCCGTTGGGGCCTGGGCGGGGCCGCGCGTTGGCGGCCCGATGCCGAGACCGACGTCGCGCTGGGCGTCATGTTGGAGGACCGCTTCGAAGCCGGCGTCCTTCCGATCCCCTACCTGAAGGCCGTCTGGCGTCCCTGCCAGGCCGCCGAGGTCGAGCTCCGCGCGACGGGCCTGCAGAACGGGCTCATCGTCCGCGCCTACCTGACCGAGGACAAGGCCACGCGCGTCGATTTCTCGGTGATGTACGAGACGCTCACCTTCCGGCTGCGGGACAGTTCCACCTACGGCGGCCGGGCCGTGGCGATCGGCGAAGTGCCCGTGCGCGTCGGCGTCACGCAGTTCCTTGAGCGCAGCGGGACCTGGTTCGTGCAGGGTTCGTTCGAATGCGTGCCGTTCTCCCGCCACTCGTTCATGCACGATGGCGAGACCCAAGCCGTCTTTCAGCCGGCGTCGGCCTGGGGGTTCAACGCCCACGTCGGCGCGCGCTTCTGAGCCGCCGGCGTCAGAGCTCGCGCGCGGCGAGCACGTGCAGCGCGATGACCAGGCCTAGTCCGAACAGCGTCAGCATGGTGGTTCAGGCGGCGGTTTCCTGCCTGCCGAGGATCGCGTCCCGGCGGACGAGGGCTTCGGCGAGCTCCCGGGTGCGCAGCGAGCGGCGGACCCTCGCCTTCGTGCGGGTGTCGGGGTGGATGGTGTAGTGGATCCACCAGGTCCCGTTGTTGTTCCAGAGATGGTGCAACGGGTTGGCGGCCTCGACCCGGATCGAGAGGCGGGGGGCGGGCGGGATGCTGTCGGCGGTGTTGATCATGGCGTGCGTCCAAGGTGGCGCGCAGCACGATCGACTCCGGGTGGAGGATGATTTGTGGCCGGTCGGGCCCTCATCTCAGGATGGTTCGTCCTGATGACCACCGCGGCCCGGGAAGGGCTCGGTTGGTGCAGGGTCGGCGGGGAAGCCGACCTTGCTCGTGATGCGTCTGCTAAGGAACATCGCCGAGGTTGGCGCCTGCTCGCCGGCTGGCAAGCCTGGCCTGCGCCGGTCCGTGTCATAGATGACGGCAGGGCGGCGGAACCATCACGCAAGTGCCCGGGAAAGGACTCGAACCTTCACGCCTTTAGAGGGCGGCGGATTTTGAGTCCGCTGCGGCTGCCATTTCGCCACCCGGGCGGCTTGCGTGGGGCATTCATTCCGCTCCGCGCGACGCCCGCAAGAAAAACCGTCGCGCGCGGACCGCGCCAAACAAAAGAGGCGCCTCGGATGAGGCGCCTCTCGTTGACGGAGTAACCGGAGATTACTTGGCGCCGAGGATCGCGTCCTTCGCGGCCTTGGCCACGCGGAACTTCACGACCTTCTTGGCCTTGATCTGGATGACTTCGCCGGTGGCAGGGTTGCGACCCTGGCGAGCCTTGCGGTGGACGAGGACGAGCTTGCCGAGGCCGGGGAGCGTGAAGGAGTTCTTCGCGTTCTTGTAGGCGAGGGCGGCGATGATCTCGAGGATCGCGACGGCCTGCTTCTTGCTGATCTCGGCCTTCTCGGCGATGGCAGCGGCGATTTGGGACTTGGTGAGGGCTTTGGACATGGTGTTTATGGGTTGGTGTGCAGTGATGCGGGTCTATTTAGTATCGAACCGCGTGCTGAAAACCAGCGAAAAATATAGGTATCTTCAAGGTCGCGGTTCGCCCCGCCGCGCGTGGCGCCGGTCGAAAAAACTTTCAGTCGGTTGGCGTGTCTGCCATAAGACCGCTCACCCCCGTTCCCCATGAAGCCCTCGTCCCTCGCTCCCGTCCTGTTGGCCGCCGTCCTCGCCCTGGCACCGCTCCGCGCCGACGACACCGTCGCGGTCGAGGCGGCCTTCCCCGGTCTGACCTTCAGCTTGCCGGTCGCCCTCGCTCCTTACCCGGGGAAGCGCGACGTCCTCTTCGTGGTCGAAAAAGGGGACCCGGATCCGGCGGCCAAGAACAGTTTCCTGGGCGGCCGGATCCAGATGATCGAGGGCGTCGGCTCCGGTCAGCCCACCAAGCGGGCGGTGTTCCAGCTGCAGGTCAAGGACGGCAAGTTCGAGGCCGGCGGCGAGTGCGGCCTGCTGGGTTTCGCCCTCCATCCCGATGTCGAAAAGAATCGCCAAGTATTTGTCTATTATAGTCTTAAGATTAACGGTAAGCTGCATCAGCGCCTTTCCCGTTTTCTGGTTTCCGAGGGACAGCCTTTCAAGATCGACCCTGATTCCGAGCAGCCGCTGATGACGCAGCTCGACCCTGCCTCCAACCATAACGGGGGTGACGTCCACTTCGGCCCGGATGGCTACCTGTACTTCAGCTGCGGGGACGGCGGCGCCGGTGGCGACGCCTTCAACAACGCCGGTTTCATCAACAAGGGTTTCCATGCCGCCGTCTACCGTATCGACGTGGACAAGAAGCCCGGCAGCGTCGCCCCCAACCCCCATCCCTCGGTCGTCGTGGACGCCCAAGGGCAGGCCTTCTACGCCATCCCGGCGGACAATCCCTTCCTCAAGGCCACCTCCCACCGCGGACAGGCCCTTGAGCCCAAGTCGGTCCGGACCGAGACCTGGGCCACCGGCCTACGCAACCCCTGGCGCTTCTCCTTCGACCCCAAGACGGGGGCCTGCTTCGCCGGGGACGTCGGCCAGAACCTCTTCGAGGAGGTCGACATCCTCGTGGCCGGCGGCGACTACGGCTGGAGCGAGGTCGAAGGCCTCCACGTCTACAACAAGAAGGACGCGAGCGCCAAGCAGGCTCCGGCCAAGCCCGCCCCTGCCTCCGCCTTCGTCGCCCCCATCTACGAATACGACCGCAAGCTCGGCAACTCGGTGACCGGCGGCGTCTTCTGCCGCAACGACCGCACCCCGGCCATCCGCGATGCGTATGTGTTCGGCGACTACGCCTCCGGCCGCCTCTTCGCCCTCCGGGAGAAGGACGGCAAGTGGGCCGCCGAGGTCATCGCCAAGGACATGACCATCTCCGCCTTCGGCAACGACCCCGCCAACGGAGACGTCCTGTTCGTCACGTTGGCCGGCCAGCTCAAGCGCCTCGCGCCCAGGAAGTAGCTCCGATGGCGACGCGCCGCGATTTCCTGCGCACCACCAGCGCCGCCTTGGCCGGCCTGTGGGCCGGCGACGCGCTGGGCGCGACGCCCGTCGCCGGAGCCGCGCCGGAGGTCAGCCTCTTCACGAAGCATCTGATCGGCCTGTCGCACCGCGATCTCGCCGCCGCCGTGGCGCGCATCGGCGTGTCGAGCATCGAGGCGCCCGTCCGTCCGGGCGGGCATGTCCTGCCCGCGCAGGTGGAGGTCGAGCTGCCGAAGCTCGTCGACGCCCTCGCGGCCAACGGCGTCTCGATCTCGATGCTGACGACGGGCATCAACGAGGTCGCCGACGCGACGCGCACGGAGGCCGTGCTGCGCACGGCGAAGGCCTTGGGCATCCCGCGCTACCGCATGAACTGGTACGCCTACGCGGGCGACCGGCCGCTTTGGGCGCAGCTCGAGGAGATCAAGCCTCGGCTCCGCGACCTCGTCGCGCTGAGCAGGGAGATCGGCATCCAGCCATGCTACCAGAACCATTCGGGCCCGCGGAACGTCGGCGCCGCGGTCTGGGACATGGCTGCGCTGATGCGCGAACATCGTCCCGAGGACCTCGCCTGGAGCTTCGACATCATGCACGCCACGGTCGAAGGCGGGCTGTCTTGGCCGAATCAGGTCAAGCTGGCGCGGGAGCGGATGGCCATGGCCTACTTCAAGAACTTCCGCTGGCAGGGCAGGGCGATCGACCCCTGCGCGCTGGCCGAAGGCGTCGTCGACGCCGGCTACGTCAGGATGCTCAAGGCCTCCGCCTATCGTGGGCCGGTCTGCCTGCACGTCGAACACCTCAAGGGCGGCGTCGGCGACGCGGGCTACCTCGAGCGGGCCATCGATGCGTCTCGCCAGGATCTGGCCACCTTGCGGTCGTGGTGGGCCTAGGTCCGGGGACCCGATAACTTAGGCTGGAACTTTCCGTCGGCCTCCTTGTTATCGAGGCATGCCCCGCCTCGCTTGCTTCCTCGTGGCCGCCGCTTCCTTGGCGGCCGCCCCTCAGCCGTACGCCCCCTCCGAAGGTGGGTCCGTGCCGCTCAACCTCTTCCAGCTCCCTGAGGGCCTGGAGATCACCGTGTGGGCGCGTTCGCCCATGCTGGCCAACCCGACGAACCTCGACATCGACGCCCAAGGCCGCGTCTGGGTCACCGAAGGCGTCAACTACCGCGTTTACAACAAGGGCGGCAAGCGCCGGCCCGAAGGCGACCGCGTCGTCGTCCTGAGCGACACCAAGGGCGCCGGCAAGGCCGACACCGCCAGCACCTTCGTGCAGGACGCCGGCTGGACCTCCCCGCTCGGCATCGCGGTCTACGACAACGTCGTCATCGTCTCCCACGCGCCCGACCTGATCAAGTTCACCGACGTGAACCGCGACGGCAAGTTCGACCCCGCCGTGGACAAGCGCGAGGTGCTCCTCCATGGTTTCGGCGGCCAGGACCATGACCACTCGCTGCACGCGGTCGTCGCGGGTCCGGACGGCAAGCTCTACCTGAACTCCGGCAACTGCGGCGGTTCCTTCACCGACAAGTCCGGCAAGACCTTCCGCATCTCCTCCGGCTACGTCGACCAGCGCGGCGGCGCCTGGCCCTACGACCCCAAGGCCACGGCCGGCGCCAAGAGCGACGACGGCTTCGTCTGGACCTCCGGTTTCTCCGCCCGCATGAACGACGACGCGTCGGGCGTCGAGGTCATCGGCAACGGCTACCGCAACAGCTTCGAGCACTTCCCCTCCTCGTTCGGCGACCTCTTCCAGGGCGACAACGACGACTCCAGCAGCTGCCGCACGTCCTACGTGCTGGAATACGGCACCGCCGGCTACACCACCGCCAAGGGCGCCAGCTACAATTCCGTCCGCCGCCCCGGCCAGCCGACCCCGCGCGCCCACTGGCGCCAGGACGACCCCGACACCATGGACGTCGGCGACGTGTACGGTTCCGGCTCCCCGACCGGCATCACGGTCTACGAGAACGGCGCGCTCGGCGACGCCTGGGTCGGCACGCTCCTGAACTGCGAGCCTTCGCGCAACACGATCTTCGCCTACAAGCTGCAGCCGCAGAAGGGCGCGTTCGCGCTGAACGAATCCACGCGCAAGGACTTCGTCACTTCGAATCCGACGCGCGAGTTCGAAGGCACCGACTTCCATAAGATCAAGACGCCGGGCAAGAGCGGCGAGAACATCTGGTTCCGCCCCTCCGACGTCACCGTCGGTCCCGACGGCGCCATCTACGTCGCGGATTGGTACGACACGCGCGTCGGCGGCCACCAGACGCTCGACGACACCTGCACCGGCGCGATCTACCGCATCGCGCCGAAGGGCTTCAAGTCCGTCGTCCCGAAGCTCGACCTGACCACGCCCGCCGGCGCCGTCGCCGCGCTGCGCAGCCCCGCCGTCAACGTCCGCCACCTCGGCTTCAACGCCGCCAAGGGCTTCGGCGCCAAGGCCCTGCCCGCGGTGCTCGACCTTGCCAAGGATGCGAATCCCTACGTCGCCGCGCGCGCCGTCTGGCTCCTGCCTTACCTCGGCGACGAAGGCGTCGTCCGCGCGAAGGAACTCCTGAAGGACGCCAACCCGGCCAACCGCCGCCTCGCCTTCCAGGCCCTGCGCCGCGCCGGCCAGAATGTCCTCGCGGCTTCGGCTGCGCTGGCCTCCGACGTCGACGTCGCCGTCCGTCGCGATGTCGCGACGTCGCTGCACGCCGTGCCCGCCGACAAGGCCGTGCCGATCCTCGTCGAGCTCGCCAAGCACCTCGACGTCTCCGACAAGAATTCGGTCGCGGCGTTCGGCATCGGCGCCACCGGCAAGGAATCCGCCGTGTGGGCCGCGGTGAAGGCCGCCCTCGTCAAGGACGGCGAAGCCTGGTCCGCGCCCGTCGCGCGCATCGCGTGGGTCCTGCACACTCCTGAGATGGTCGGTGAGCTCGCCGCGCAGGCCTCTTCGGCCAAGGTCTCCGCCTCCCAGCGCACGCTCGCGACCGAGACGCTTTCCTTCGTCGAGTCCAAGGAAGCCGCACTGGCGATGATCAAGCTCGCCGCCGAAGGTTCGCCCGTGAAGGGCGAAGCCGCGACCTGGGCGTTGATGCGCATGACCGGCACCTGGTCCGCCTTCGACATCCGCGCCGAACTGAAGAAGGCCGGCGTCTACGACGATGCCAAGGTGGTCGTGGTCCCCGCGCCCGTGCCCGAAGCCCCGAAGGCGACCTTCACCGTCCAGGAGGTCCTCGCCAAGAAGGGCGACGCCAAGAAGGGCGGGGAACTCGTCCAGCGCTGCACCATGTGCCACCAGATCGGCGCGAACGGACCTGGCTATGGTCCGGAGCTCCGAGGCTTCTTCGCCCGCCAAGGCCTCGAGTCCGTCGTCACCGCGATCGTCGAGCCCTCCGCCAGCATCGCGCTCGGGTACGAAGGCACGACCCTCAAGCTGAAGGCCGGTGGCCAGATCGACGGACTGATCCAGTCCAACAACGACCCCATCGTCATCAAGTCGGCCGGCGGCGTCTCCCAGCTCGTCCCCAAGAACCGCGTCGCCGGGCAGTCCAAGATGACCCGTTCCCTGATGCTTTCGGCCGACCAGCTCGGTTTGACGGCCCAGGATATCGCCGATATCGCCGCTTGGCTGGCTACCTATAACTAAGGTTGCCGTTAATCCGGTCTTTCGAGGGGGTTTTCCGCTAGGAAAGCCCCCTTTTGATTTTCCCGCTTGCTTCTGGGGCTGGGGTTATCAAGTTCGACCCTCCTTTCCCTAGGCAAGGCACGGCCGCATGACGCGGGTCCGCGACTCACTAGGCTCCAAAAGTCCTTTACACACCATGAAGCAGCTCAGTCTCACCGTCTCCAACCGTCAGAACCTCGGCCGTGGCCACTCCCGCCGCATGCGCAACTCGGGTTCCATCCCGGCCATCATCTATGGCCCGGCCGGCACCCACAGCGTCTCGGTCGAACAGGAGAAGTTTCGCGACCTGATGCGCGCCAAGGGCACCGCCGCCGCCCTCATCGAGCTGACCCTGGAGGGCAAGAAGATGCTCTCCATCATCAAGGAATTCCAGCGCCACCCGATCACGCAGAAGTTCCTGCACATCGACATCCAGCAGATCGACCCGAACGCCCCGATGACGGCCGCTATCCCGGTCCGTACGGTCGGCGAAGCCTACGGCGTGAAGACCGACGGCGGCACGCTCGCCCTCGTCGCCCACACCATCAACGTCCGTTGCTTGCCGAAGGACCTCCCTGAGTTCATCGAAGTCGACGTCACCGAGCTGAAGGTCAACGAATCCATCCACGTCGGCGCCCTCAAGGCCCCGAAGGGCATCACCTTCCCCGGCGACCCCAACCGCGTCGTCGTCGTCTGCTCCGAGATGGCCGAAGAAGAAGCCGCTCCCGAAGCCGCCGCCGCCGCTCCGGCCGCCGGCGCCGAAGGTGCCGCCGCCGCTCCGGCCGCTGGTGCCGCCGCCGCTCCGGCCGCTGGCGCCGCCGCTGCTCCGGCCGCCGCTCCTGCCGCCAAGAAGTAATTTCCGCGCCGGGCGTCCCCGGCACCTGTTCTTTGAAGTCAGATGGTATTCTCGGTCATCGCCGCCCTCGGCAATCCCGGCAAGGAATACGTCGCCACCCGCCACAACGCGGGTTGGATCATCCTGGATGCGCTCGCCGCCAAGGCGGGCGCGGAGTGGAAGGACGAAAGCCGGTTTCCGGCCGCCGTCGCCAAGGTCGCCTTCGGTGGCCGGCAGGTCTTCCTCGTCAAGCCGCAGTCGTTCATGAACCTCAGCGGCGAACCGTTGGCCGCCTTCCTCCGCTTCCACCGCCTCACCCCGGCCGAACTGGTCGTCCTCCACGACGATATCGCCTTCGAACCCGGTCAGATGCGGCTTTCCCTAGGAGGGTCCGCGGCTGGGCACAACGGCATCGCCAGTTGCATCCAGCATTTCGGCCAAGCCTTCGTCCGCGCCCGCCTCGGCATCGGTCCTAAGCGCCACCCCGCCCAAGACCTCGCCGACCACGTGCTCGGAAAGTTCCCCGCCGAAGACCTGCAGCGTCTCCACCAAGCAATCCCTGACTTCCTCTTAGGACTAGAAACCCTGATTTCCCGCGGCCTTCCGGCTGCCCAAAACCTCACCAACAGAAAACAAACATCACCATGACCACCGCCACGATTCGCCGCGCCTACCGCGTCAGCATGATCCTCGACCTCCGCGGCTCCGCCGAGGCCCCCGAGGCCGCCATCGACCGCCTCAAGGAAGTCCTGAAGTCGATCGACTGCAAGGTCACCGAGGTCGAGAACCTCGGCCAGCGCGAGTTCAGCCGCGCCGTCGACCGCAAGTTCCTCTCCGGCCTCTACATCCAGATCCACTTCGAAGGTCCGGTGACCTCTCCGGCCGCCTTCGCCGAAAAGCTCCGCCTCGACCGCACCGTGGACCGCATCCTGGTGCAGTCGGTCTGCGCCTAAGACCTTCCCCGTCCCACGACCATGGCCTCGTCCTTCAATCGCGTGATCCTCGCCGGCAACATGACCCGGGATCCCGAGGCGCGCGCCCTGCCTTCGGGCCAGGCCCTGACCAAGTTCTCCCTCGCGGTCAACCGCGCCTACACCACCAAGGAAGGCGAGAAGCGCGAGGAGGTCACCTACGTCGACATCGAGAGCTACGGCAAGCAGGCCGAGATCATCGCCAAGTACTGCGGTAAGGGCTCGGGCATCCTCGTCGAGGGGCGCCTCAAGCTCGACCAGTGGGAAGACAAGAAGACCGGCGAGAAGCGTTCGCGCCTCGGCGTCGTCCTCGAGAACTTCACCTTCATCGGCGGCAAGTCCCAGGGCGGCGAAGACGGCGGTTCCGCCCCTCGTTCGCGCGGCGGCGACACCCCGGCCCCTTCCGGCGACCACGGCGGCGACGACGTCCCCTTCTAATCCATCCAACCTTTAACCCAAGCAAGACACCATCATGGCATTCACCGAAGTTTTACTCATCAAGCCTGTCGACGGCCTCGGCGCCGAAGGCGAACAGGTCCGCGTCCGTTCCGGCTACGCGCGCAACTACCTGCTCCTGCAGGGCATCGCGCTCCCGGTCAACCGCGCCAACACCAAGTACATCGAGTCCCTGAAGAAGGCCCGCGAACTCCGCGAAGCCAAGGACCTCGAGGTCGCGAACGGCACCTCCGCCAAGCTCGCCGCCCTCAAGCTCGTCTTCGCCGTCAAGACCGGTGAAGGCGGCAAGATGTTCGGCGCGATCAGCACCGCCGAAATCGCCGCCAAGCTCGCCGAGCACGGCATCGAGCTCGAGCGCAAGCGCATCCATCTCGGCCAGGGCCCCGTCAAGGTGCTCGGCAAGCACGTCACCACCATCCGCCTCCACGCCGCCGTCACCGTCGAGCAGGAGTTCGAAGTGGTCTCCGAGAACCCGATCGAGCCCGTCGCCGAGGAGGCCGAAGAGGCCCCCGAGCGCCCTGAGCGCGACAAGAAGGCCCGCAAGCCCCGCAAGGAGAAGACCGCCTAAGTCGGTCCGTCATCCCGTCTCGAAGGCGCCGGACTTGTTCCGGCGCCTTCTTGTTTTCCGGGGTCGTGAACGGGCTGTGAATAGGCCGGGGTAGGGCGGTGCCTGGGCTGTGGATGGTTCGCTCCACTTTACGGGTGAAACCATGGACGGCCCCACCCATGCTCCGGCCTTCCCATGTCAGACCGCAACCAGCGCAACCGCCGCGACGCGCAGCCCAACTACGGCGACCGCGTCCCGCCCCACAACCTCGACGCCGAGCGCGGGTTGATCGCGAGCATCATCATCGACGGCGAGACGCTCCAGCGCTGCCTTTCCGAGAAGATCACGCCGGACTTCTTCTTCGACCCGAAGCACCAGGACATCTACGCCGCGGCGGTCAAGCTGTCGCAGGAGAACACCGGCATCGACGAGATCACGCTCACCGAGCAGCTCCGCCGCGACAGCCGCCTCGATTCGGCCGGCGGCGCCGCCTACGTCAACGAGCTCACCGGCCAGGTGGCCTCCTCCGCCCACGCGCCGCACTGGATGGCGATCGTGCGCGAGAAGCACTTCCTGCGCTGCCTCATCTCCACTTCGGTCAACACGGTCGAGAAGGCCCACTCCCATACGGAAGGCATCGAGCGCCTGCTGGAGGACGTCGAGCAGTCCTTCTTCCGCATCAGCGAGAGCCGCATCGCCGAGACCTCGCAGCAGATCGACAAGCCCATCGAGGAGGCCATGGAGATGGTCGCCCGCATGATCAGGGAGAACGGCCGCGTGCAGGGCGTCCCGACCGGTTTCCGCGGCCTGGATACGCTTACCTACGGCTTCCAGAGCGGCCAGATGATCGTCGTCGCCGCCCGTCCCGGCATGGGCAAGACGTCCATCGCGCTCAACTTCATCGAGGCCGCGATGTTCCCGCCGCCCAACTCCGGCCGCGAGCCCGCCCACGTGCTGATGTTCTCGCTGGAAATGCCCGCCCGCGAGCTGGCCATGCGCCTGCTGTGCTCCCGCGCCCGCGTCAACCTGCAGAAGATGCGCTCGAGCCGACCGGACGCCCAGACGCAGCTCGATCTCGTCCAGGCCTCCAACGAGTACCGCGGCAAGCCGCTCATCGTCGACGACAACGGCGGCCAGACCATCCTGGAGATCCGGGCGAAGTGCCGCCGCGTCGCCCGCCGCCGCAAGCTGGACATGGTCGTCATCGATTACATCCAGCTGATCAACGGCATGGATTCCAGCATGCCCCGCGAACAGCAGATCGCCGAGGTGTCCCGCAGCATCAAGGCCATGGCCAAGGAGTTCGGCATCCCCATCATCGCCCTGGCCCAGCTGAACCGAAAGTCCGAGGACGAGGCCCGCCAGCCCAAGATGTCCGACCTCCGCGAGTCCGGCTCGATCGAGCAGGACGCCGACATCGTCATGCTGATCTCCCGCCCCCACGTCAGCGCCAGCAAGGCCGCCGAGGCCGAGGCCGAGCAGATGGGGCAGGACGGCTGCTTCGCCCGCCAGCTCATCGTCGCCAAGAACCGCAACGGCCCGACGGCCGACCTGGACCTCCTGTGGAATCCGGGGCTGACACGCTTCGAAACTCCTGCCAAAGACCATGCCAATGAATGACGTGTCCGTCCGCCGGCGCCTGCTCCGCGCCGCCTGCTTTGCCTTGGCTCTGGCGCCTTTGACGGCCGCCGCGCAGCTGGCCCCGGCGTCGGCCGACAAGCCGGCGGTCATCCGTTCGATCCGCGTCCGCGCCGAGGGTGGTCAGGCCTCCGAATCCTTCGTCCTCGGGCACGTCGCCCTGCGCGCCGGCGAAGCCTTCTCCCGCGATGCCGTGACGAGCACGGTCCGCTCGCTCTACGCCACCGGCCGCTTCAACCAGGCGTTGGTGATCCCTGAGCTCGACCCCAAGACCGGCCAGGTCGACCTCGTCATCGTCGTCGAGCCCCGCCCGGTGCTCCGTGAGATCGTCAAGGGCGGCAAGGCCGAGCTCCTCGACCTCGATGCCGATGCGCTGAAGGTCGCCGGCTTCGGCGTCGGCGAACCATTGGATGCGGCGGCCATGCAGCGCGCCGTCCAAGCCCTCCAGAAGGAGCTCCGCAAGGAACGCCCGTTCATCGTCCTCTCCACCCAGGTGACCAAGGTCCCGACGGGCGTCCAGGTCACCCTTGTCGCCAGCGAAAGCCCGAGCCTGAAGATCGACGTCATCCGCATCGAGGGCGCTTCCGCGCTGTCCGAGAAGGAGGTCATCGCCGGCGCCGAGCTCAAGACCGAGGAGCGCGGCTTCTGGTCCTACCTGTTCCTTGGCGCGCTCTTCAGCCCCCGCCTCGACCCCGAGGAATACCGCCGCGACTGCAACCGCGTGCGCGACTTCTACCGCTCCAAGGGCTTCCTCGACATCGAAGTCCTCGAGCTCGATCCGGCCAAGGCCTGCACGGTCAAGGACCTCAAGGATGGCTCCGGCAACCTCGACGTCGTGTTCAAGGTCAAGGAAGGCCGACGCTACACCATCGGTAAGCTGGCCATCGTCGGCAACAAGCTGGGCGCGACCAACCCCATCTTCTCCACGGAGTCCCTGCAGAAGGTCATTTCCGAGCCTTCGCTGCGCCGTGGCGCCTACAAGTACGAGGTCGACCGATTCCTGAGCGGCGACGCCTTCGCGACGCCGGCCCTGGAGGCCGCGACCGAGAAGCTCAAGGAGTACTACGGCCAGATGGGCTACCTCAACGCCCAGGTCGAGGTCGTCCGCGCGCCCGATCTCCGCACCGGCGTCATCGACGTCGAGTTCAAGGTCTCCGAAGGCGAGCGCTTCACCGTCCGCGCCCTCGACATCCAGGGCAACACGAAGACCCGCTCCAACGTCATCGCCCGCGAGCTCGCCCTGAGCCCGGGCGAGGTCTTCGACTTGGCGCGCGCGCGCGTCTCCGAGGCCCGTCTCCGCAACACCCAGTTCTTCGAGGAGGTCCGCGTGGTCCCGTCGCCCACGGCCGTCCCGAACCAGAGCGACCTCCGCGTCATCGTGAAGGAAGGCCCCACGGGTTCCGTCAGCTTCGGCGCCGGTTACAGCACGGTCGAGAAGCTCGTCGGTTTCGTCGAGTATTCCGAGGGCAACTTCGACTACACGAACCCCGAAGGCTGGTACCGCGGCGCCGGCCAGAAGTTCCGCGTGCGCGTCCAGGCGGGCAGCGTCTCCAACGCCTTCGAGCACTCCTTCGAGGAACCCGCCCTCTGGGAGCGGGACCTCGCCGTCGGCTACAAGATCGAGCGCCGCTACACCGGCTACTTCTCGGCCAACTACAACGTCGTGAACGAAGGCGTCGGCGTCTACGCCCGCCGCCGGCTGTTCGGGGCGGTCGAAGGCCGCGTGGCCTACGACCTCCGCCGCGTCAGCGTCGGCAGCGTCACCGCCACGGCTCCGCTCGACGTCAAGGCCGAGGACGGCCATCCGAAGACGATCTCCTCGATGACGTTCTCGCTCGTGCAGGACACCCGCGACGAGTACAACTTCCCGACCAAAGGTTCGCGCCTCTCGCTTTCGGAGGAGGTCGCCGGCCACGGGCTCGGCGGCAACCTCGACTACTTCAAGACCGAGCTCCGGACCGGCAAGTGGTTCCTGGTCTCGCCGACCGCGGAGCAGACGGTCGGTCTCATCGGCCGCGTCGGCACGATGACCGGCGCCAACGCCACGCTGCCTTTCTACGAACGCTTCTACCTCGGCGGCGCCTACGACATGCGCGGTTTCGACTACAACGCCGTCGGGGCCTTCCCGACCTGGGACACCACCAACGGCAACCAGCCGGTCGGCGGCCTTTCCTACGGTTACTTCAGCGCAGAGTACACGATCAAGGCGGCCGACAACCTCCGCTTCGCCACGTTCTACGACTATGGTTTCGTGAACAAGGACGCGGCCCGCTTCACGCTGGCGGAGGCCAACTCCGATTGGGGCGTCGGCATGCGCATCCTCTTGGGCGGAGCGGTCATGCGCCTGGACTTCGGTTTCCCGCTGCAGACCACCAAGAATCCCTCCACGGGCGCGGCCCTCAACTCCGGCGGGATGAAGTTCAACTTCAGCTTCGGGACCGTCTTTTGATTGCCATCCTTCCTGCCTGCCTCCTTGCTCGCCCTACCATGAAGCAGTTCCTTTTGCTCCTCGCCCTCGCCACGGCCACCCTGCGCGCCGCCGCCCCCAACGTGGGCATCGTCGACGCCGACGAAGTCATGAAGAAGTACGCCAAGGCCGTCGCCATCCAGGGCGAGATCCAGAAGTCCAAGGACGCCGCCCAGGCCGCCATCAACGAGCGCGGCAAGGAAGTGGACGCCATCCGCGTCGAGCTTGAAGGCATCCAGAAACGCGCCCAGAGCCCCCTCCTCAGCGAAGCCGGCAAGAAGTCCATCCAGACCGAGTTCCAGTCCAAGGTGGAAGTCTACCAGCAGCGCCGCGGCGAGCTCGAGAAGTTCATCCAGGAAGCGAACGGCACCATCCAGCAGCGTCAGGCCGAGATGACCAAGACGATCGGCGCCGAGGTCCGCGCCGAGGTCGAGAAGATCTCCAAGGCCAAGGGCTTGGCCCTCATCCTACCCAAGGGCATCACGCTCTACAGCGAAGCTTCCCTCGACGTGACCGAAGAGGTCGTGAAGATCCTGAACGACAACTACAAGCCGGCCCCGGCCGCCCCGGCCGCTCCGGCCGCCCCCGCCGCTCCGACGCCCCTCGCCGTGCCCGCTGGCGATAAGCCGGCCGCGAAATAAGCCCGAACGCCCCTGCCAGTCAGGGGCGCTTTGTTTACCGCCATGTCGATCTCGCTCAACACCCAGCAACTCGCCGCCCTCATCGGGTCGTCGAAGCTCGAGGGCGAATTCCGCGGCACGATCCATGGGATAGCTTCATTGGCTGAGGCGACCTCGACGGACCTGTCTTTCCTCGGCAATCCGAAGTACGCTGCGTCGGTGCCGGGTTCCAAGGCCGGTGTCATTCTGGTGCCGGCGGACTACGCCGGGCAGCCTGCTTCCGGGCAGGCCTATCTCCGCGTGGCCAAGCCTTCCTATGCCTTGGCGCTCGTTTGCGCCGCGTTGGAAGCCAAGCTTTGGCCTAAGCCTGCAGCCGGCATCCATCCTACGGCGGTCGTCGATGCCACCGCGGTCGTCGATGCTTCGGCCCATGTCGGTCCGCTCTGCGTGATTGGCGCGGGCGCCAGCATCGGCGCCGGCGTCGTGCTGGAGGCGCAGTGCCTCGTCGGCGTCCAGGCCGTGGTCGGCGAAGGCTGCTGGCTGAAGAACGGCGTCACCATCGCCGACTATTGCCGTCTGGGCGCGCGTTGCCGCCTGCAGGCCGGCGTGGTCGTCGGTTCCGACGGCTTCGGCTACGAGCCCGCCGGCGGGCAGATCCACCGCATCCCGCAGATCGGGAACGTCGTGCTCGAGGACGACGTCGACGTCGGCGCGAACACCACGATCGACCGGGCCCGTTTCAGCCAGACCGTCATCGGACGCGGCACCAAGATCGACAACCTCGTCCAGATCGCCCACAACGTGCGCATCGGCCGGCAGTGCCTCATCACGGCGCAGGTCGGCATCGCCGGCAGCACCACCTTGGGCGACTTCTGCGTGCTTGGCGGCCAGTCGGGCGTGGCCGGCCACCTCACGCTCGGCGACCGCGTCCAGCTGGGCGCGCAGGCCGGCCTCTTCGTCGACGTCCCTGCCGGCGGGTTCTACAACGGCACGCCCGCCATCCCCATCGGCCTCGAACGCCGGCTCGTCGTGCTCTCCCGAAAACTCCCCGACCTCTTCAAAAAGGTTGATTCGCTCGTCGCGTCCTTGGACGCTTGAGTCCGCTCCGACCCATGACCTTGCCTGCGATGAAAATCTTCTCCGGGAACGCCAATCCGGCGCTCGCCCAGGAAATCTGCCAGAACCTCGGGGCGCCGCTGGGTTCGGCCACGGTCAACCGCTTCCCCGACGGCGAGACTTTCGTCCAGATCAACGAGAACATCCGCGGCTGCGACGTCTTCATCATCCAGCCCACCTGCGCGCCGGCCAACGACCGCATCATGGAGCTGCTGATCATGATCGACGCCCTGCGCCGCGCCTCCGCCGCGCGCATCACGGCCGTCATCCCGTTCTTCGGCTACGCCCGCCAGGACCGCAAGGACAAGCCCCGCGTGCCGATCACGGCCAAGCTCGTGGCCAACCTCCTGACGGCCGCCGGCGCCAACCGCGTCCTGACCGTCGACCTGCATGCCCAGCAGATCCAGGGCTTCTTCGACATCCCCGTCGACCACCTCTACGCCTCGCCGGTCTTCTACAAGCACATCAAGGACAAGGCCTGGCTCAAGAACGCCACGGTGTTCTCGCCTGACGTCGGCGGCCTGAAGTACGCCTCGGCCGTGGCCGACATGCTGCACCTGCCCTACGGGTTCGTGGCCAAGCGGCGCACCAGCGCGACCACCGTCCAGGCGACCAGCCTCGTCGGCGAGGTCGAAGGCCGCGACATCATCCTCGTCGACGACATGACCGAGACCGCCGGCACGCTCACCGCCGCCGCCGACCTGCTCAAGAAGAACGGCGCCCGCTCGGTCCGCGCGATGGTCTCCCACTGCATGATCCAGGAGATCGCCTACGAGCGCCTGCGCTCCGGCGCGATCGACGAGGTCATTACGACGAATTCGGTGCCCATCGAGACCCGCGGCCTGCCCATCACCGTCCTGTCCATCGCGCCTCTGCTCGCCGACGCGATCCGCCGCATCCACGGCAACAACAGCGTGACGGATCTCTTCCCGATCAAGGGACACTGAGCCCGGTCCGCAGGGCGCGAAAAAGGCCGCCTCGTCGAGGCGGCCTTCTGCTTTCCGGTCGGTCGGATTATTTCTTCAGGAACTCCAGGACCTGCTGAGCCTGGTCGGACGTGTGGCCCTTGTTGTCGGCGTAGACGCACTTGCCGTCCTTGAAGAGGTAGGCGCAGCGGCTGGCGAAGCCCATGGTCGTGGGGACCTTGAAGGCGGTCACGACCTTCTTGTCCTTGTCGGCGAGGAGCAGGAAGGGGAACTTCTGTTCGTCGCGGAATTCCTTCTGGAGCTTCTCGCCGTCGGTGCTGACGCCGAGGACCTTGACGCCCTGCTTGGAGAGGTCGGCCCAGCTGTCGCGGAGGGAGCAGCCCTGCTTGGTGCAGCCGCCGGTCTTCGCCTTCGGGTAGAAGTAGACGAGCAGGTAGCCCTTGGCGCCTTCCGCGGCCACGTCGACGGGCTTGCCGTCCTGATCGTTGCAGGTCACGGCGGGGAGGGCGTCGCCGACGGCGAGGCGGTCCGCGGCGCTGCCGAGGAAGGGAAGGAGGGAGAGGAGCATGGTGGCGATGGCTTTCATACCTGCTTGAACTTGGGCCCTTCCGGGAAAAAAGCAAACGCGGCTCGGCTGTTTCGTGTCGCTTGTCGGGGGTTCCGAGGGCATTTTCCCCGCATGTTGCAGGAAGTCCTCGCCACCATCCCGCACCGTCCGCCCTTCCTGTTCCTTGACGAGATCAAGGAGGTCCGGGCCGACGGCGCCATCTGCACCCGTACGTTCCGGGCCGATGAGCCTTTCTACGCCGGTCATTACCCGGGCAATCCGATCACGCCGGGTGTCCTGCTCTGCGAATCCGTCTTCCAAGCCGGGGCGGTCTACCTGACGCGCAAGCTGCAGGCCGAGGGTGGCGCGCCGGACGGCAAGACTCCGGTGCTCTGCCGCATCGAGGAGGCCAAGTTCAAGGGCATGGTGAAGCCCGGCGACACGGTCACGATCGAAGTGAAGCACGTCGAGACGCTGCAGCAGTTCCACTTCCTGACCGGCACGGTGCGTCGCGAGGGCAAGGCCGTCCTGACGCTGCGTTTCGCGCTCGCCCTCGTCGACCAGCCCGCCTGAAATCCGGCCATGTCGTTCCTCGGCCTCAGCGGCAAAACCTTCCTCGTCCTCGGCGTCGCCAACAAGAAGTCCGTCGCTTGGCATGTGGCCAAGACGCTGGAGGCCGAAGGCGCCAAGGTCGTCTACTCGGTCCGCTCGCAGGCCCGCCTGGATTCGCTGAAGGGGCTGTTGGACGGCAAGCCGACCTACCTTTGCGACCTCGAACGCGAAGAGGAGACCGTCGCCCTCGCCGCCGCCGTCGGCCGCGACCACGGCCCGATTCACGGCGTGCTCCATAGCGTCGCTTTCGCCAATTTCTCGCGCGGGATGCAGCCGTTCCACGAGACCGTCCGCGCCGATTTCCTGCAGGCGACGGCGATCTCCTGCTTCTCCTTGGTCGAGCTCGCCCGCGCGCTGAAACCGCACCTCGCCAAGGACGCTTCGGTCGTCTCCATCGGCATCTCCTCGCAGGTGACCGCCGCCAACTACGGCTACATGTCGCCCATCAAGGCGGCGCTGGAGTCCGCCAGCCGTTTCCTCGCGAAGTCCTTCTCCGCCGACACACGCGTGCGCTTCAACAGCGTCAACGCCGGGCCGCTCAAGACCAGCGCCAGCGCCGGGATCCCCGGCTACCTCGACAACTACCTGCACGCCGAGAAGATGACGCTCCGCAAGGAGGCCCTGAAGACGCAGGAAGTCGCCGACACCGCGGTCTGGCTGCTCTCGCCCCGTTCCAGCGGCGTCAACGGCCAAGGCATCGTCGTCGACGCCGGCATGGGACTCAACTTCTTCGACGAGGAGCTGGTCAAGGCTTCCTCGCGCATCCTCTGAACGTGCGGTTCGAACGCTCAGCGCTGACCGGCCTCGTGGCCGAACTGCCTCCCGAAGTCTGGACTTCCGAGGAGCTCGAGCGTCGCCTCGCGCCCTTGTACGGCCGTCTGAAACTGCCGGAAGGCCGCCTCGAGCTGATGACGGGCATCAAGGAGCGCCGCTTCTGGCCGCAGCCGATCCGTCCTTCGGAGATCTCCGCGCTGGCGGGTCGCCGGGCGATGGTCGCGGCTTCCGTGGGTCCGACCGACATCGATTTGCTCATTCATTCCTCGGTCTGCCGCGATCGTCTTGAGCCGTCGACGGCGGCCTACGTGCATGGACTCCTCGGGCTCGGTCCGCAGGCGCAGATCCTCGACGTCTCCAACGCCTGCCTGGGTTTCCTGAACGCAGTCGTCCTCGCCGCCGGCCTCGTCGAGTCCGGCCAGATCCGCCGCGCCCTTGTCTGCTCAGGTGAGAACGGCCGTCCGCTGGTCGAGCGGACCATTCGTCTGCTGAACGAGGACCTCTCGCTGACCCGTGACGGCATCAAGCCGTACTTCGCGAACCTCACGATCGGCGCGGGTGGCGCGGCCGCCGTGGTCTCGCGCACCGACTTGGCGGGCGTCGACGCGATCCGCCTGCTGGCCGGCGCGTGGGAGACCGATTCCTCCGCCAACGCGCTCTGCGAGGGCGACACGTCGTCCGACGAACTGGACATGCGCACGGACTCCGAAGCGCTGCTCGCCGCCGGCGTCGGTCTCGCGCAGCGTTGCTGGGGTCGTTTCAAGGCCGAGAGCGGTTGGCGCGAAGACACGCCCGACCGCATCATCACGCACCAGGTCGGCCGTCGTCATTCGTCGCTGCTCTTCGAGCGCCTCGGCCTCGATCCGACGAAGGACTACCAGTCGTTCGACCGTCTGGGTAACGTCGGTTCCGTCTCCTTGCCCGCCACGCTCGCCTTGGCGCGCGCCGAAGGCCGCGTGCGTCGCGGCGAGAAGGCCGCGTTGCTCGGCATCGGCAGCGGTCTCGCCAGCCTCATGCTCGCCGTCGAATGCTGACTCCCGATCCAGCCGCCTTGCCCGCCGAGGTGAAGGCCCTTTATCCCTTCGAGGTCCAAAGCTGGGCTTCGCCCGATGGCTTGATGCGCTACGTGGACCATGGTCCCCGCGATGGTCGGCCCGTCCTGCTCCTCCACGGCAATCCTTCTTGGTCCTTCCTGTGGCGCGACCTGATCCTGGCTCTGGCGGCCAAGGGTCGCCGCGTCATCGCCCCGGACCACCTTGGGATGGGTCTCTCGGCCCGTCCGCAGCGTTTCCTTCGCTTGGCGGACCGGATCCAGGCTGTGCAAGGCCTGGTCGAGCACCTTGGGCTGAAGGCCTTCGACCTTGGCGTCCATGATTGGGGTGGCGCCATCGGGTTCGGTTTGGCCACCCGGATGCCCGATAGGGTAGGGCGGATCCTCGTCACCAATACCGGGGCCTTCCTCTCGGACAACATCCCCCGCCGCATCGCCCTATGCCGGGCTCCCGTCATCGGGCGCTTGATCGCCCAGCACTTGGATGGCTTCGCCTGGCCGGCGACCTGGATGGCCGTCGAGAAACCCCTGTCCAAGGCCGTCAAAGCCGGTTTCCTGGCTCCTTATGGCTCGATCGCCAGCCGTCAGGCCGTCGCCCAGTTCGTGGCGGACATCCCCATGGAGGCCGACCATCCGACCCGGCCCGTTCTGGCAGCGGTCGAGGCCGCGCTGCCGACCCTCCAGGGTAAGCCGATGCTCCTGCTTTGGGGCCTGAAGGACTTCTGCTTCGACCAGACCTTCCTGGCCGGCTTCATCCAGCGCTTCCCGGCTGCCCGTCAGCGCCTTTTCCCTGATGCCGGCCACTATGTCCTGGAGGACAGCGGTGCCACGGGAGTCCAGGCTGCTGCGGACTTCCTGACCGAGGTCTGAACGCAGCCTGTTGGTGGGCTGCGGAACAGGTGTGAAAAGCCCCGTGAACAAGCGTTGCTTAAGGGGGTTATAAGTTTTCGTAAGGGGTTGATAAATAGGCGTTTCGGCGGTGCCCAAAACATTCGTTCACCCCTGCTTTCCTATTGCAGGAAACCCTGTGAAAAACAGGATGTAAGGACCCGCTTTCGGGCGGGTCTCCACCCCTATTTTATTACCTAAAACATGAGCGAAAATTCCGAGAAGAACCCGAACCGCGGCAAGCACGCCGGCAAGGAAGAATACGGCGCGTCCGACATCAAGCGCCTCAAGGGCCTCAAGGCCGTGCGCGAGCGCCCAGGTATGTACATCGGCGATACGAACGAGACGGGCCTGCACCACTGCGTTTACGAAATCGTCGACAACTCGATCGACGAAGCCCTCGCCGGTTATTGCCACAACATCAAGGTCGAGATCCACGCCGACGGCTCGCTGTCCGTCGAGGACGACGGTCGCGGCATCCCGGTCGCGATGCACCCGGAGGAGAAGATCCCCACGCTCGAGCTCGTGCTCACGAACCTCCACGCGGGCGGCAAGTTCGACAAGGGCGCCTATCAGGTCTCCGGCGGCCTCAACGGCGTCGGCGCGAAGTGCGTCAACGCGCTCTCCGACAACTTCATCGCCGAGGTCAGCCGCGAAGGCGAGGTGCACCAGATGAAGTTCTGCCGCGGCGAGGTCACCCAGCCGATCAAGGTCATCGGCAAGACCAAGCGCACCGGCACGAAGATCACCTTCCATCCGGACCCCGAGATCTTCGTCGCCACGCAGGAATTCAAGTACGACACGCTCGTGCGCCGCATGCGCGAACTGGCCTTCCTCGTCCCCGGCATCACGGTCGAGATGAAGGACCATCGTTCGAACCGCGCCGACAAGTTCGAGTTCAAGGAGGGCATCTCCGAGTACGTCTCCTTCCTCAACGCCAACGAGGAGCGTCTCTTCGACAAGCCGATCCTCATGGCCGCCGAGGTCGATTTCACCGACCTGGCCAATCCGCGCGTGATGGCCGACGGCGAGAAGCCCAAGCCGGGCATGCGCCGCATGACCGTCGACGTCGCCCTGCAGTACAACGACCGCTATGACGAGATGGTCTTCAGCTACACCAACCTCATCAACCAGCCCGAAGGCGGCACGCACCTCTCCGGTTTCCGTTCCGCGCTCACCCGCGTCATCAACCACTACGCGAAGTCCAACAACCTCATCAAGGACAAGGACGCCAAGCTCAACGGCGACGACATGCGCGAAGGCCTCGTGGCCGTCATCTCCGTCAAGCACCCCGACCCCAAGTTCCAGTCGCAGAACAAGACGCGCCTGACCAATCCCGAGGTCGAAGGCATCGTCACCTCCGTCGTCGGCGAGCAGCTCAAGTACTACCTTGAGCGCGACCCCAAGACCGGCCGCCGCATCGTCGACAAGTGCCTCAACGCCGCCCGCGCCCGCGAAGCCGCCCGCAAGGCCCGCGAGACCGTCCGCAAGTCCGCCATGTCCTCCGGCGGCCTCCCCGGCAAGCTGGCCGACTGCTCCGAGAGCGATCCGTCCGTCTGCGAACTCTACATCGTCGAAGGCGACTCCGCCGGTGGTTCCGCCAAGCAGGGCCGCGACCGCCGCTACCAGGCCATCCTGCCGATCAAGGGCAAGATCCTCAACGTCGAGAAGGCCCGCATCGACAAGATCCTCTCCAACGAGGAAATCCGCACCATCATCACCGCCTGCGGCACGGGCATCGGCAAGCACGAGGGCGACGGCGCCTTCGACGTCACCAAGTGCCGTTACCATAAGCTCGTCATCATGACGGACGCGGACGTCGACGGTTCGCACATCCGCACGCTGCTCCTGACGTTCCTCTACCGCCAGATGCCGGGCCTCATCGAGGCCGGCTACGTCTACATCGCCCAGCCGCCGCTCTACCGCATCAAGCGCAAGAAGCGCGAGCAGTACGTCGACAACGACCCCGAGCTCAACCGCATCCTCCTCGAGCTCGGCTCCGAGGACGTCAACCTCCTCCGTCTGCGCGACAAGCACGTCTTCCCGGGCCAGAAGCTCGACAAGATCGTCGAGTCCCTCGCCCGCCTGGAGTCCCTAGGCGCCGGCATCGGCCGCACCGGCTGCCAGCTGGGCGAGTACCTCGACCAGCAGGACCCTAAGAGCCACGTGCTGCCGCGCTTCATCGTGCGCACGCGCACGGGTAACGAGGAGACCTACGAGTTCCTCGCCGACACCGACGCCAAGCAGGCCTACCTGCGCAAGGCCGGCGTCGAGGATTTCCTCGCCGACAAGATCGACCGCGAGAAGAAGCTCAAGGACGGCACTGTCGTCCAGGAGCGCGTCAACGTGATCGAGGTCTTCGAGAACGACGCCATCACCAAGGTCCTCAAGGAACTCGAGGGTCAGGGCATGGACGTGAAGCAGTTCAAGTCGGGCGAAGAGCCCCGCTACCACCTCATCGACGGCTCGACCGCCGAGGAAGGCCCTGCCGCCGAAGGCGAGGAGCCGGCCAAGGGCGAGGAGAAGCCCGCCAAGAAGCTGGTCAAGAAGGCCGAGCCCATCCCGCTCGGCTCCATCCTCGAGCTCATCGGCCAGATCCGCCAGTTCGGCCGCAAGGGTCTCACGATCCAGCGATACAAGGGTCTGGGCGAAATGAACCCGAAGCAGCTCTTCGAGACCACGATGGATCCGGCCAAGCGCCGCTTCCTCAAGGTCGACATCGCCGACGCCGCCGAGGCCAACCGCACCTTCGCCATGCTCATGGGCGAGGATGTCCCGTCGCGCCGCGCCTTCATCGAGGACAACGCGCTCAACACCTCGAACCTCGACGTCTAAGCCCACCCCCGTCCAACCCTAGACCCCTTCGACAATGTATTCTGACAAGGAAAAGCTCACCTCCGCGAACATCACGGAGATCATGCAGACGGCCTACATCGACTACTCGATGTCCGTCATCGTCTCTCGCGCCCTGCCGGACGCCCGGGACGGCCTCAAGCCCGTCCAGCGCCGCATCCTCTACGCGATGCTCCGGGAAGGCCTCGTCCACAACCGCCCGTTCGACAAGTGCGCGGGCGTCGTCGGCGAAGTGCTGAAGAACTACCACCCGCACGGCGACAGCTCCGTGTACGACACGCTCGTCCGCCTCGCCCAGAACTGGGTCATGCGCTACCAGCTCATCGAGCCCCAAGGCAACTTCGGTTCGGTCGACGGCGATCCGCCCGCGGCCTACCGTTACACCGAGTGCCGTCTCTCTGAGATCGCCGAGGAGCTCCTCGCCGACATCGACGAGGAGACCGTCGACTTCGTCCCGAACTACAAGGAGTCTACCACCGAGCCGACCGTCCTGCCGTGCGCCCTGCCGCACCTGCTGATGAACGGCTCGACCGGCATCGCGGTCGGCATGACGACCAACATCCCGCCGCATAACCTCCAGGAGCTCGTCGACGCGACCTGCCTCATCATCGACAAGCCCAGCGCGACCGTCGAAGACCTCGAGAAGATTATCATCGGGCCCGACTTCCCCACCGGCGGCGTCATCAACGGCAAGGAGGGCATCAAGTCCTACCTGCGCACCGGCCGCGGCATCGTCCGCGTCCGCGGCGTCGCCCACACCGAGGAGCTGAAGAACGGCAAGGAACAGATCGTCCTCACGGAGCTGCCCTACAACGTCAACCGCTCCTCGCTGGTGAAGCACATCGCCGACCTCTGCGCCGAGAAGGTCCTCGACGAGGTCTCCGACCTCCGCGACGAGTCCGACGAGAACACCCGCGTGGTCATCGAGCTCAAGCGCAACGAGAACCCGAAGGTCGTCATCAACAAGCTCTACAAGCACACGAACTTCGAGAACTCGTTCGGCGTCATCCTGCTGGCCCTCGACAAGCGCCGCCCGAAGCAGATGAACATCCGCGAGCTCCTCGAGTGCTTCGTCGAGCACCGCCGCGACGTCGTCACCCGCCGCACCCGCTTCCGTCTCCGCAAGGCCGAGGACCGCGCCCACATCCTCGAGGGCTTCAAGATCGCCCTGCGCAACCTGGACGACTTCGTGAAGATCATCCGCTCGTCCGCCAACCGCGACGAGGCCCGCGTCAAGCTGATCGCCAAGTACGGCCTCAGCGAGCGACAGGCCGTGGCCATCCTCGACCTGCGCCTCTACCAGCTGACCGGCCTGGAGCGCGACAAGATCGAGGAGGAGTACCGCCAGCTGATGGCGCTCGTCGAGGAGCTCCGCGGCATCCTCTCCAGCGAGGCCAAGCTGCTCGCGCTCATCAAGAAGGAGCTGCGCGACGCGGCCAAGAAGCACGTCGGCCCCCGCAAGACCAAGGTGACCGCCCAGGAGGGCGAGCTCTCCATGGAGGACATCGTGGCCAACGAGGGCTGCGTGGTCACCGTCTCGCACGCCGGCTTCATCAAGCGCACGCCCGTCGCCCAGTACCGCCTCCAGAAGCGCGGCGGCAAGGGCACCAAGGGCGCCGAGCTCTCCAAGGCCGCGTCCGACGAGGACAGCGACTTCATCGAGCACCTCTTCACGGCCAACACCCACGACCACATCCTGTTCTTCATGAACAACGGCCGCGTCTACGTGGAGAAGGTCTACGAGATCGAGGAGGCCGCCCGCGCGTCCCGCGGCAAGTCCATCGCCCGCCTGCTCGAGCTCAAGGACGACGAGAAGCTGGCCGCGATGGTCTGCGTCTCCAACTTCGACGAGGGCCGCTTCCTCATGATGTGCACGGCCAACGGCACCATCAAGAAGACCGAGATCTCCAAGTACGCCAACTACCGCAAGGGCGGCATCATCGGCATCAACATCGAGCACGGCGACCGCCTCATCTCGGCCAAGCTGACCAACGGCGACAACGAGGTCGTCATCATCTCGCAGTCGGGCATGTCCATCCGCTTCCATGAGTCGGACGTCCGTTCGATGGGCCGCGACACCACCGGCGTCATCGGGATGAACCTCGACAGCGGCGACCAGGTGAAGGCCATGGAGGTCGTCGACCCGGCCTGCACCCTCCTCGTCGTCGGCGTCGACGGCATCGGCAAGCGTACGCCGTTCGACGATCCCGAGACCAAGGAGCCGATCTACCGCAAGCAGTCCCGCGGCGGCAAGGGCGTCATCGCCATCAGCACCGAGGTCGGCGTCGCCGGCGCCCTCAGCGTCCAGGAGGCCGACGAGGTCATGCTCCTGACCAAGGGTGGGCAGTCGATCCGCACCAAGGTCTCCGACATCCGCTGCACCGCCGGCCGCAACACCAAGGGCGTCCGCGTGATGCGCCTCAAGGAGGGCGAGTCGCTCCTGGGCATCTCCAAGGTCGAGCGCTCCGAGGAGGAGGAAGAGAACGCCGCCAAGCCCGCGGGCGAATAGCCGCCCGCCGTCCGGATGCGAAAAGGGGCGCCGCAAGGCGCCCCTTCTGTTTGGCTGGTCCGCCGCTTAGGCCTTCTCCAGCGCCGCGATGCACTCGACGTGCCGGGTCTGGGGGAACAGGTCGAAGGGCTTCGCCGAGATCACCTTCCAGCCGCGGCCGCAGAGGTACTTGAGGTCGCGGGCCTGGGTGTCGGGCGCGCAGCTGACGTAGACGATGCGGCGGGGCGCGAACGCGTGCAGCTGCTCGAGGAAGGGTTCGTCGCAGCCGCGGCGGGGCGGATCCACGATGACGGCCGTCTCAGGGCCGCGGACAGGGACGTTCGCGAAGATGGACTCCGCGGAGCCGGCGATGAAGCGGCAGTTCAGGAAGCCGTTGAGCGTCGCGTTCTCGGCGGCCTTGCGGGCGGCCTCGGCGCTGACCTCGACGCCGTTGACGGACTCGAACTCGCGGGCGCCGGAGAGGGCGAAGAGGCCCGAGCCGCAATAGGTGTCGACGAGGTGCTTGGCGCCCGAGGCCTTGGCGAGGCGGATGGCGTGACCGACGAAG
This sequence comes from Opitutia bacterium, assembly GCA_947453335.1. GTDB lineage: Bacteria > Verrucomicrobiota > Verrucomicrobiia > Opitutales > UBA953 > UBA953. The sequence goes on from CANGFP010000001.1 coordinate 458,646, forward strand.
TCCTCGAGCACGGAGGGGTTGTTCTGGAAGAACTCGCCGGCGAGGAACTTCAGCTTCACGCGGCCGACCTGCTCGGTCACCGTCTGGCGGGGGTCGGAGACGACGCCTTCCTGGCAGTCCCGGAAGAGCAGGGTGGCGCCGCGTTCGAAGCGGCCGGGGTTCGCCTTGATGTCCTTGCGGGAGCGGGCGTAGGCCGCGTTGATCGCATCCGTGGCGATCGGGCACTTGGCGACGTCGACGACGCGGCGGGACGTGCCGGCGGCGAGGAAGCCGATGGGGAAGTCCGCCCGCCGCGGGGTCATGAAGTGCGGGGTGATCTTCGAGCGGTAGCCGTACTGCTTGGGCGAGGGGTGCGTGGCTTCGACCTCGACGTCGAGGCCGCCGAGGCGCGCGTAGACCTCCGCGACCTGCTTGCGCTTCCAGACGAGCTGTTCGGCGTAGGCCATGTTCTGGTATTGGCATCCGCCGCATTCGCCGAAGAGCTCGCAGCGCGGTTGGACGCGCGCGGCGGAGGGGACGACCACGCGGACGAGGTCGCCGCGGGAGAAGTTGGCGGCGTTGTGCCAGATGCGGGCGACGACCTTCTCGCCAGGCAGGGCGCCGGGAACGAAGACCACCCAGCCGTCGACGCGGCCGAGGCCGTCGCCGAGGTTCGTGATGGTCGCGATCTCGACTTCGACCTCCTGGTGGTAGGTGAACTTTCCGGGCCGGAACTTGGAGGAATCGGGCTTGCGGGACTGAGGTTCTTCGAAGTCGGACATGAGAGCAAATTCGGCCGCCTGCCCGGAAGGTCGAGCCTTATCCCCGGCAGATGGCTATCCTTGCGCTTTGGCCGGGAATCCTGCTTCATCCGCCCGTGCCTGACGAGGTCATCCAAAGCCGCCAGAATCCCCGCATCCAAGCGGTCGCCCGCCTGCGCGATCGTCCGGAGAGGGAAGCCCGCGGGCTCTTCCTCGCCGAAGGCCTCCGTGAGCTGGGTCGGGCGTTCGAGCGCAAGGTCGTCGTCCAGGAGGTGTATTTCTGCCCGGAACTGTTCCGGGGCGTCGAAGCGGCCGAACTGGTCTCGGCGTGCCGGGCCGCTGGCGTGGACTGCTGCGAGGTCGGTCGGTCGGCTTTCGAGAAGATCAGCGGACGCGAAGGCCCCGATGGGCTCCTGGGCGTCGCCAAGACGTGGGATTGTTCCTTGGGACGCCTGCGGCTTTCGGCCAACCCCTTGCTGCTGGTCGCCGAGTCGGTCGAGAAGCCCGGCAACCTCGGCGCGTTGCTGCGGACGGCCGACTCCGCCGGCTGCGATGCCCTTGTCGTCTGCGATCCGATCACCGACGTCTTCAACCCCAACGTCGTGCGCTCCTCGCAGGGCGCCGTCTTCTCGATCCCCGTCGCGGTCTGCTCGTCCGCGGAAGCCGTGGCGTGGATGAAGTCCAAGGGTATCCGGTCGCTGGCGACCTCGCCCGCCGCCACGAAGACCTTCTGGGACGTCGACTGCAAGGGGCCGAGCGCCCTGTTGCTGGGATCCGAGAAGGACGGCCTGAGCGACTTCATGTTGGCCGCCGCGGAGGAGAAGATCTCCATTCCCCAGGCCGGCCTGTCCGACTCGCTGAATGTCTCCATGGCTGCCGGCATCGTCCTGTTCGAGGCCGTCCGGCAGCGTCGGAAGTGAGCATGAGACGCTCTTGGGGCATCGCATCGGCCTGCTTCGGTGTGCTCTCGGCGCTCTGTTTCGCGGGCTTCAAGGCGACGCCTGCCGCGCTGGACGCGAACGGGGTGCTCCATGAGCCGTTCGGCCTGGTCCCGCTGGGGTACCTCTGCGCGCTGCTCGCTGTCGTGTCGTTCGGCTTGGCTTGGTTGCGCCGCAAATAAGAAGGCCGGGCTTGGGGCCCGGCCTTGCTGGCGAGACTGGCGACTCGCTTAGCCGATGGCCTTGGCGACGAGGTCGTCGAGCTTCTTGCCGTCGACGGCGAAGGCACGGATGCCTTCGGCGGTCTTCTCGGTGGCCATGGCGTCCTCGTTGTGGTGCCAGCGGAATTCCTTCTCGCCCCAGGCCTTGGCGGCTTCGCCTTCGGACTTCGCGGCGGCCTCGTCGAGGACCTTCGGCACGGCGGCCGAGTCCTTGGAGAGTTCGTCGAGGAGGTTCGGGGCGATGGTCAGGAGGTCGCAACCGCAGAGGGCCTTGATTTGGCCGACGTTGCGGAAGGACGCGCCCATGACCTCGGTCTTGATGCCGTTGCACTTGTAGTAGGCGAAGATGCGGCGGACGGACTGCACGCCGGGGTCGTTGGCGCCCGAGGAGGCGGCTTCGTTCCAATTGGCGCCCTGGGCCTTCTTGTGCCAGTCGTAGATGCGGCCGACGAACGGCGAGATCAGCTGGACCTTGGCGTCGGCGCAGGCGACGGCCTGGGCGAAGGAGAAGAGGAGGGTCAGGTTGCAGCGGATGCCTTCCTTTTCGAGCTCGGCGGCGGCCTGGATGCCTTCCCAGGTGGAGGCCATCTTCACGAGGATGCGCTCCTTGGGGATGCCGGCGGCCTTGTAGAGGGCGATGAGCTCGCGGGCCTTGGCGACGGTCGCGGCCTTGTCGAAGGACAGGCGGGCGTCGACTTCGGTGGAGACGCGGCCGGGGACGATCTTGAGGATTTCGGTGCCGAAGGAGATGAGGAGCGCGTCGACCGCGGCCTGGACGCCCTTGCTCTTGTTGTCCTGGGCGGCCTTCTGGAGCAGGGCCTGGTATTCAGGCATCTGCACGGCCTTGAGGATGAGGCTCGGGTTGGTCGTGGCGTCCAAAGGCTTGAAGGCCTTCATGGCGGCGAAGTCGCCGGTGTCGGCGACGACCTTGGTGTGCTGGCGGAGTTGCTCGAGTGCGTTCATAAATAAGAGTCCGCAAGCATGGCTCCTGCCCACCGGGTTGTCCAGCCAGAGAAGCGTCCGCCCGGGGCATCTCTCGCTTGTTTCCGCCGAAGGTCTCCCTCACAGTCCCTCCATGCGCATCAAGGTCAGGCAGGCATTGTCGGCGGAGCAACCCTTGGCGGGCGTGACGGTCTCCGGCTGGGTCCGCACCCGCCGCGACTCGAAGGGGTTCTCGTTCGTCGAGGTGAACGACGGGTCCTGCTTCCGCAACCTCCAGGCCGTCGTCGATCACGCCTCGCCGGGCGCCGAACAGCTGGCCGAGGCGCTGACCGGCTCATCCGTGTCTATCGAAGGGGAGCTCGTGCCGTCCCCCGCCAAGGGCCAGAAGTGGGAGCTCAAGGCCACGGCCTTCCGCCTGGTCGGTCGGGCGGACGAGACTTTCCCGCTGCAGAAGAAAGGCCACACCGTCGAATTCCTGCGCAGCATCCCCCATCTGCGCGCCCGCACGAACCGCCTCGGCTCGCTCATGCGCGTGCGCAGCCGCATGGCGATGGCCGTGCATGCCTTCTTCCAGCAGCGCGGTTTCGCGTACGTCCACACCCCGATCATCACCGCCAGCGACTGCGAAGGCGCCGGCGAGCTCTTCCGCGTGACCACGCTCGACCCGGCCGCCCCGCCCCGCGCCAAGGACGGCTCGGTGGACTGGTCCGCGGATTTCTTCGCCCGACAGTCCTACCTGACCGTCTCCGGGCAGCTGGAAGGCGAGACGCTGGCCTGCGCGCTCGGCGACGTGTACACCTTCGGGCCGACCTTCCGCGCCGAGAACTCCAACACCAGCCGCCACGCCAGCGAGTTCTGGATGATCGAGCCCGAGATGGCCTTCTGCGACCTCGAAGGCGACATGCGCTGCGCCGAGGAGCTCGTGAAGCACCTCGTGAGGACGGCCATGGCGGAGTGCGCCGATGAGCTGGAGTTCTTCAACGCCTACGTCGACAAGGGCCTCCTGGAGCGTCTGCGTTTCGTCGCGGAACGTCCCTTCGCCCGCGTCTCCTACACCGAAGCCGTGGACATCCTGCTGCGGTGCGGCCGGACCTTCGAGTTCCCGGTCGTCTGGGGCGAAAACCTGCAGTCCGAGCACGAGCGTTACCTCACGGAGGTCCACTTCAAGAGCCCCTTGACCGTCTACGACTACCCGAAGACGGCGAAGCCCTTCTATATGCGCCAGAACGACGATGGGAAGACTGTCGCCGCCATGGATCTTTTGGTGCCTGGCGTCGGCGAGATCGTCGGCGGCAGCCAGCGCGAAGAACGCCTCGACCTTCTCGTCGCCGCGATGCAGGCCCATGGCCTCGATTTGGAGTCCTATGGCTGGTACATCGACACCCGCCGCTTTGGCTCAGTCCCTCACGCCGGATTCGGCCTTGGTTTCGAGCGGCTGTTGATGTTCGTCACCGGAGAGGGCAACATCCGCGACGTGATCGCCTATCCCCGCACCCCGGGGCACGCCTGAACCAGGCTATTTCGCGACGTCGGCCTTGTTCGCCGGACGCGTGAGGTCGAGGATGGCCCGGCCTGTGACGCAGTTGTGGCGCACCATCTGCAGGTTGCCCTGACCCGTTGGCGTGCCTTTGGCGGCGGCATTGTCGGCGTAGAGGATCGGGGAAGTAGATGAGACCAGTCCCACGAGGTTGCCGGCCTGGTCGAGGATCGGGCCGCCGCTGGAACCGCGCGCGTAGTCGGCGGTGACCTGCATGAAGACCGCGCCGTCGCGTTCGGCGCCGGTCAGGCGGCAGTAGCGGGTCACGATGCCTTCAGAAAAGCAGCCGAAGCTGTTGGCCGGATGGCTATAGCAGTAGATCGGGGCGCCTGCGCCCAGGTCGTCGCGGACCGGCAGCGCGGTCAGCTCCTTTCCTGCGACGCGCAGCAGGGCGACGTCCGTGGACTTGTTCGTCGCGAGCACCTCGACGACCGGAAAGAAGCGGCCGTCGGCGGTGAGCACGCCCATCGCTTCGGCGGAATCGCCGGCGGCGACATGATGGTTGGTGGCGATGACGCCCGACGGATCGACGACGACGCCGCTGGCGAGCGAGCAATGCCAGCGCGTGCACTTGTCGCATTTGTAGGCGCCCGTGATGAGCACGGCCGCGGCGGCCGCGGTACGGTAGCTGGTTTCGCCGTCGAGATGTCGCGCGGTATCCGGCGCCTTGAGGCGCACGCCCTCCGCCAGGCTGCGCTTGCATTGGGCGAGCCGGTTCTCTTTGGGCAGAGGCGAATGGCCGGACTCAGCCAAGCGGGTGGTCGCCGCCTCCGCCTGCGCGAAGAGCGCGCGGTCGTCGGCCGCCGAGTCGACGGACTGACCGGGCAAGGCGAAGGCGGCGCCGAGGGCGCAGAGCAGCGGGGCGAGGAGCATGCGATGAGCATGCGACGCCGACCGAGGCCTGACGAGCAAATCGGAACCCGCGACATGTATCCGTACGACGTATACAGGGAGGGGTCGGCCGGTCCGCGGCGGCGGCGCAGGCGGGTGGTCAGACGCCTCAGGCCTGTCCTGAGCCCAGGACGCGACCTTCCGAAGCGGGTGAGGGGGCGATCTACCACGCCTAACTGGAGTCGCGGTGAGGGGGACGGGCTACCTCTGGAGGACATAGAAGGCAGGATTTAGGCTAGGGTGCGGGGCAGGATGATGGTCAAAAAAGTGTAAAAATTGAAATAACACATCCCAAGTCGCTGATATTCAGATATTTATCATGTAAGACGATTGTGTGAAAAAAGACAAAAATCCGCTTGAACTCGGCCGGCAAAGTCTTCACTCTCAGAACTCTTCTCCCCTAAGCGGGAGACTGTTCCTTGGATCGCCCGGTGATTTAGACGGCCGCTAAAAAAAGTGAGCTGAACCTAAAAAAAGACGTTGACCTAAACCTCAGCGCCCTCACCGTCCGCCCTCCCACCTCATCACGAGGTGACACCTTTCGGTTCTTTGAGAGTTCATTTTGTGCGACAATACGGCCTATCGTATTAGTCAAACCTTACACCTGGTGAACCCGGCGATATTTGATCGCGGGTTCTACCAAAATTAGAAAACGCGATTTTCAATATCTCCGGTGTTCACTAAGGAACTTGAGAAAAAATAGTTCGGATCCCAGGATCCGAACCTTCAAACGCCACCTTCGGGTGGATTTTTGGAGAGTTTGATCCTGGCTCAGAGTGAACGCTGGCGGCGTGGTTAAGACATGCAAGTCGAGCGACAGTAGCAATACTGGAGCGGCAAACGGGTGCGTAACACGTGAGCAATCTGCCCTGAAGTCTGGAATAGCCCTGGGAAACTAGGATTAATACCGGATGGTGAAGAGTCAGGCATCTGATTCTTTCCAAAGCTTGTAACGGCGCTTCAGGAGGAGCTTGCGGCCTATCAGCTAGTTGGCGAGGTAACGGCTCACCAAGGCTAAGACGGGTAACTGGTCTGAGAGGATGATCAGTCACACTGGAACTGAGACACGGTCCAGACACCTACGGGTGGCAGCAGTTTCGAAT